>NC_007643.1:3452500-3810000 GCF_000013085.1 Rhodospirillum rubrum ATCC 11170 | reverse complement strand
TTTCTTCGAATATGCTGAAAGTACGAGCATGGACCGTCCAAGCCTTAGGGCCTGGGTTGATCCCTGCGCGTGGTTTCTCAAGCAAGAGAAGGGCATCTGGTGGATGCCTTGGCGTCAAGAGGCGATGAAGGACGTGGCACTCTGCGAAAAGCCATGGGGAGCTGAGAGCAAGCTTTGATCCATGGATATCCGAATGGGGAAACCCACCCCTTATGGGGTATCCGTAGCTGAATCCATAGGCTACGGAAGCGAACCCGGCGAACTGAAACATCTAAGTAGCCGGAGGAAAGGAAATCAACCGAGACTCCGTTAGTAGTGGCGAGCGAACGCGGATCAGCCCAGTGGTATTTATGTCTAAACCGGAACCGTCTGGAAAGTCGGGCCATAGCGGGTGACAGCCCCGTACGGGTAGATGGCATTTATATCCTCGAGTAGGGCGGGACACGTGAAATCCTGTCTGAACGTGGGGGGACCACCCTCCAAGGCTAAGTACTCCTTGACGACCGATAGTGCACCAGTACCGTGAGGGAAAGGTGAAAAGCACCCCGATGAGGGGAGTGAAACAGATCCTGAAACCGGATGCCTACAAGCAGTCGGAGCCTTTTCGGAGGTGACGGCGTACCTTTTGTATAATGGGTCAGCGACTTAATCTGGCGAGCAAGCTTAAGCCGATAGGTGTAGGCGCAGCGAAAGCGAGTCTTAATAGGGCGTCGAGTTCGTCGGATTAGACCCGAAACCGGGTGATCTAGCCATGGGCAGGTTGAAGGTGGAGTAACACCCACTGGAGGACCGAACCCACGTCTGTTGAAAAAGACGGGGATGACCTGTGGCTAGGGGTGAAAGGCCAATCAAACTCGGAAATAGCTGGTTCTCCGCGAAAGCTATTTAGGTAGCGCGTCGGATGATTACCACCGGGGGTAGAGCACTGGATGGGCTAGGGGGCCGCGAGGCCTACCAAACCTAACCAAACTCCGAATACCGGTGAGTACAGTCCGGCAGACAGACTCAGGGTGCTAACGTCCTGGGTCAAGAGGGAAACAACCCAGACCACCAGCTAAGGTCCCCAAGTCACGGCTAAGTGGGAAAGGATGTGGGACGGCCATAACAACCAGGAGGTTGGCTTAGAAGCAGCCATCCTTTAAAGAAAGCGTAACAGCTCACTGGTCTAATAGCTATCCTGCGCCGAAGATGTACCGGGGCTCAAGCCGTGCACCGAAGCTGTGGATTCTTTCTTCGGAAAGAGTGGTAGCGGAGCGTTCCGTAGGCCTGTGAAGGTGTCTCGTAAGGGATGCTGGAGGTATCGGAAGCGAGAATGCTGACATGAGTAGCGACAAGGAGTGTGAGAAACACTCCCGCCGAAAGCCCAAGGGTTCCTGCGCAAGGCTAATCCGCGCAGGGTGAGTCGGCCCCTAAGTCGAGGGCGAAAGCCGTAGACGATGGGAATCAGGTTAATATTCCTGAACTCGTGAGATGTGACGCCTTTCGGACGTTGTTCCTCCTTATCGGATTGGAGGGGCAGGCAGGAAAGGCCGGGAAATAACCTCACGTATGAACCGTACCCCAAACCGACACAGGTGGGCTGGTAGAGTATACCAAGGCGCTTGAGAGAATGGTGTTGAAGGAACTAGGCAAATTGCCCCCGTAACTTCGGGAGAAGGGGGCCCTCGTGGTGGGCAACCATCATGGGGGGGCACAGACCAGGGGGTGGCGACTGTTTACTAAAAACACAGGGCTCTGCGAAGTCGCAAGACGACGTATAGGGTCTGACGCCTGCCCGGTGCCGGAAGGTTAAGAGGAGAGGTGCAAGCTTTGAATCGAAGCCCCGGTAAACGGCGGCCGTAACTATAACGGTCCTAAGGTAGCGAAATTCCTTGTCGGGTAAGTTCCGACCTGCACGAATGGCGTAACGACTTCCCCGCTGTCTCCAACACCAACTCAGCGAAATTGAATTCTCCGTGAAGATGCGGAGTTCCCACGGCCAGACGGAAAGACCCCATGAACCTTTACTACAACTTCGCAGTGGCATTAGGCGATGGATGTGTAGGATAGGCGGGAGGCTTTGAAGCATAGGCGCCAGCTTGTGTGGAGCCACCCTTGAAATACCGCCCTTCCGTCTCCTGATGTCTAACCGCGGCCCGTGATCCGGGTCCGGGACCCTGCGTGGTGGGTAGTTTGACTGGGGCGGTCGCCTCCCAAAGAGTAACGGAGGCGCGCGATGGTGGGCTCAGGCCGGTCGGAAATCGGCTGATGAGTGCAATGGCAAAAGCCCGCCTGACTGCGAGAGCGACAGTTCGAGCAGAGTCGAAAGACGGTCATAGTGATCCGGTGGTCCCGCGTGGAAGGGCCATCGCTCAACGGATAAAAGGTACTCTGGGGATAACAGGCTGATACTGCCCAAGAGTCCACATCGACGGCAGTGTTTGGCACCTCGATGTCGGCTCATCACATCCTGGGGCTGGAGCAGGTCCCAAGGGTTCGGCTGTTCGCCGATTAAAGTGGTACGTGAGCTGGGTTTAGAACGTCGTGAGACAGTTCGGTCCCTATCTACCGTGGGTGTAGGATACTTGAGAGGAGCTGTCCCTAGTACGAGAGGACCGGGATGGACATACCTCTGGTGTACCAGTTGTCACGCCAGTGGCACCGCTGGGTAGCTAAGTATGGACGGGATAACCGCTGAAAGCATCTAAGCGGGAAGCCTCCCTCAAAACCAGGTATCCCTATCAGGACCGTGGAAGACCACCACGTTGATAGGCCGGGTGTGGAAGCGCAGTAATGCGTGAAGCTAACCGGTACTAATCGTCCGATCGGCTTGATTGACCACGCGCAGCGGTCAGCCCAGACCTTGGGCCCCATGCGCACCTTCAGCAAACCTTCGAAGAACCCAACCGCCAGAACGAACCAACACACACACTACCCGTACCCCAAAGGGGTCGTTTCGATGGCCTGGTGGTCATTGCGGGCTCGAAACACCCGATCCCATCCCGAACTCGGCCGTGAAAGAGCCCTGCGCCAATGGTACTGCGTCTTAAGGCGTGGGAGAGTAGGTCGCCGCCAGGCCTTCCAAACGACCCCTAAAGGGCACAACAACACCACAACAGGTTCAGAAAATCCCTCTCACAATGTCTTTGCGCATTGAAAACCCCGCCGACCCTTTCGGGTCCGGCGGGGTTTTCGTTTGTTCAGGCCGTTATTCGCCGGGGGCGTCGGGGGGCTTGCGCTGACGCCAAGCGGCGATCTCGCCCATGATGCCGCGACGGAACAACAGCACGCAGGCGACGAAAATCACCCCTTGAATGATCGTCACCCAGGCGCCGAAGCTGGCGAAGACGTTCTGGATGCCGACGACCACGGCGGCGCCGACCAGCGGCCCGGCCAAGGTACCAACGCCGCCGATCAGGGTCATCAGCACCACCTCGCCCGACATATGCCAATGGACATCGGTCAAGGAGGCCAGCTGGAAGACCATCACCTTGATCGCCCCGGCGAACCCGGCAAGCGCCGCCGAGAGCACGAAGGCCACCAGCTTGTAGCGATCGACGTCATAGCCCAGCGAGATGGCGCGCGGCTCGTTCTCGCGGATGGCGGTCAGCACCTGACCAAAGGGGGAGTGGATGGCCCGGGCGATGACGAGAAAGCCGAGCACCGTCAAAGCCAGCACCAGCCAATACAGACGGCCCGGATCGCTAACGTCGATCAGCCCGAAGACCGGCGGGCGCGGCACCGCCTGGATGCCATCCTCGCCATGGGTGAAGGCCGCCTGGAGACAGAGGAAATAGATCATCTGCGCCAGGGCCAGGGTGACCATGGCGAAATAGATGCCCTGGCGGCGGATGGCCAGCCAGCCAAAGCCCAGGCCAAGCACCCCGGCGGTCAGGGTTCCCAGGGCGACCGCCTGCAAGGGACCGAGCTCCCAGACCTTGAGGGCATGGGCCGAGACATAGGCGGCGAAGCCGAAGAAGGCGGCATGGCCGAAGGACAGCAGCCCGACATAGCCGAGCAGCAGATTGAAGGCGCAGGCGAACAGCGCGAAGCACAGCACCTTCATCAGGAAAACCGGATAGACGAAAAACGGCGCGACGATCAGCGCGAGGCCAAGCGCCAGCCAGGGGAGAAGGGACCGCGTGACCGCCATCTACCGCGTCCTTCCAAAAAGTCCGGCCGGTTTGACCAGCAGGACCAGGGCCATGATGACGAAGACCACGGTGGCGCTGGCCTCGGGATAGACCACCTTGGTCAGGCCTTCGATGACGCCAAGGGCGAAGCCGGTGAGCACGGCGCCGAGGATCGATCCCATGCCGCCGATCACCACCACGGCGAAGACGACGATGATCAGGTTCGAGCCCATCAGCGGGTTGACCGAATAAATCGGCGCCGCCAGCACCCCGGCAAAGGCGGCGAGCGCCGCCCCCAGGCCATAGGTGGCGGTGACCAGCAAAGGGACATTGATGCCGAAGGCCTTGACCAGGGTCGGGTTCTCGGTGGCCGCCCGCATCACCGCCCCGGCCCTGGTTTTTTCGATCAGAAGCCAGACGACCAGACAGACCACGGCGGAGGCCAGCACCACCCAGCCGCGATAGACGGGCAGGAACATGAAGCCGAGGTTCCAGGCGCCTTGCAGCGAGGGCGGGATGGCATAGGGCAGCCCCGAAACGCCATAGCCCTGGCGCAACGCCCCTTCCAGGATCAGCGCCAAGCCGAAGGTCAGCAGCAGGCCATAGAGGTGATCGAGCTTATAGAGCGGTTTGAGCAGCAGGCGCTCGAGGACGATGCCGAACAGTCCGACGGCCAGCGGCGCCAGGATCAGCGCCGGCCAATAACCGATGCCGAGGATGCGCAGCAGCCACCACGAGACGAAGGCGCCCAGCATGTAAAAGGCGCCATGGGTGAAGTTGATGATGTTGAGCAGGCCGAAGATCAGCGCCAGCCCCAGGCTGAGCACGGCATAGAAGCTGCCGTTGATCAAGCCGATCAACACCTGGCCCCAGAGCACGGGCAAGGGAACGCCAAGAAGATCAGACACCCAGATACTCCTTGAGCTTGGCGCGGCGCGGCGTGACCTCGTCGCGCAGCAGGGTGTCGATCACCCGGCCGTGCTCGACCACGTAGTGGCGGTCGGCCACCCGGCTGGCGAAGGAAAAGTTCTGCTCGACCAGCAGTACGGTGAAGCCGCGGGTTTTCAAGGCGAGGACGATGTCGGCGATCTGCGAGACGATCACCGGGGCCAAGCCCTCGGTCGGTTCGTCGAGCAACAGCACCTCGGCGCCAGTGCGCAGGATGCGGGCGATCGCCAGCATCTGCTGCTCGCCGCCCGACAGCTTGGTGCCCTGGCTGGCGCGCCGTTCGACCAATCGCGGGAACAGCGCTTCGACCTCGGCCAGGCTCAGGCCGCCGGGCTTGATCACCGGCGGCAGGGTGAGGTTCTCGGCGACGCTGAGCGAGGAGAAGATGCCGCGTTCCTCGGGACACCAAGCGACACCCAGCCGGGGCACCTTATGGGCGGCGAGGCCGATGGTTTCGCGGCCGTCGATGCGGATCGAACCCTT
This sequence comes from Rhodospirillum rubrum ATCC 11170, assembly GCF_000013085.1. NCBI lineage: Bacteria > Pseudomonadati > Pseudomonadota > Alphaproteobacteria > Rhodospirillales > Rhodospirillaceae > Rhodospirillum > Rhodospirillum rubrum. The sequence goes on along the minus strand of NC_007643.1, from coordinate 3,804,457 downwards.
GCGCTGGGGCAGGGCGCCCATGATCGCCTTCAAGGTCGTCGATTTGCCCGCGCCATTGCGCCCGAGCAGGGTGACGATCTCGCCGCGCGGCACCTCGAAGGCCATGCCGTGCAGGACGTGGCTTTCGCCATACCAGCCGTGAAGATCGGCCACGGCGAGCAAAGGGAGGGTGGGGGCGGAAGCCGAAGGGTTAGCCATGGCCACTCCCCATATAGGCTTCGATCACCGCCGGATCGGTGCTGATCTGGTCATAGGTGCCCTCGGCCAGGATGCGGCCGCGCTGAAGAACGGTGATGCGGTCGGACAGATCGGCGACGACCGAGAGGTTATGTTCGACCATCAGCACCGTGCGATCGGCGGCGACCTTGCGGATCAGCGCCGCCGTGCGGCTGATATCCTCGGCCCCCATGCCGGCCATCGGTTCGTCAAGCAGCAGCACCTTGGGATCAAGCGCCAGGGTGGTGGCGATTTCCAGAACCCGCTTGCGGCCATAGGCCAGTTCCCCGGCTGGGATCGCGGCAAAGGCGGAAAGACCAACACGATCGAGCAGGGCGGCGACCTCGTCGTCAAGCACCGCCAGACTGCGGGCCGAGCGCCAGAAGTGAAAGCTGGTGCCCAGCTTGCGTTGCAGGGCGACGCGCAGGTTCTGGGCGACGCTGAGATGGGGGAAGATGGCGCTGATCTGAAAGCTGCGCACCATGCCGAGGCGGGCGACCCGGGCCGGCGGGGTGCGGGTGATGTCGCGGCCCTCAAGCAACACGCTGCCGGCGGTGGGCTGTAAAAACTTGGTGATGAGATTGAAGCAGGTGGTCTTGCCGGCGCCATTGGGGCCGATCAGGGCGTGGATGGTGCCGCGTCGAACCTTGAGGTCGACATCGTTGACGGCGAGGAAGCCTTTGAAGGCCCGGCTCATGTTGCGGGTTTCGATGACGTAATCCGCCATGGGCGACGCGTCTCCCTGCGGGGGTAGGACAAGACCCGGGGGCCGGTTGGCCGACACCCCGGGGGAGGGGCGCTTAGGGGCCTTACTGGACTAGCGGGCAACCACCTTCGGCCAAGGGGCGGTAAGCCTCCTCGCCGGGGATAACGTGGACCAGACGCATCAGATCCCACTCGCTGGTCGAGTCGGCGGGCTTCTTGACCTCCATCAGGTACATGTCGTGGACCATACGGCCGTCGGCGCGGACCGTGCCGTTTTCGGCGAACATGTCGTTGACCGGGGTTTCGCGCATCTTGGCCGCCACGGCGTCGGCGTTATCGGTGCCCGCCGCCTTGATCGCCGCCAGATAATGGCGCACCCCGGAATAGACGCCGGCATGGGCCATGCTGGGGATGTTCTTGGTGCTGCGCTTGAGGAATTCCGCCGACCACGCCCGGGTGGCATCGGTGCGGTCCCAATAGAAGCCGGTGGTCAGCCGCAGGCCCTGGGCGGTTTCCAACCCCAGGGAATGGACGGTCTGATCAAAGATCAGCAGCCCGGCCAGGATCTGCCCGCCCTGGGTGATGCCGAATTCGGCGGCCTGTTTGATGGCGTTGACCGTATCGGCCCCGGCGCTGAGCACGCCGATGACCTTGGCCCCCGAGCCCTGGGCCTGGAGCAGATAGGACGAGAAGTCCGAGGTGCCGAGCGGGTGGAGAACGCGGCCGACCACCTGACCGCCGGCCTGGGTGATGAAGCGCGAGGTATCGGTATCAAGGGAATGGCCGAAGGCGTAATCGACGACGATGTTGTACCAGGTGGTGCCGCCGTCCTTGACCAGGGATTCGGCCGTGCCCTTGGCCAGGGAATAGGTGTCATAGGTCCAATGGAAGCCATAGGGGCTGCATTTGGGGCCGGTGAAATCCGTCGACCCGCCGCCCGAGGCGATGACGATGCGCTTCTTGGTTCGGCCGATTTCCTGAACGGCGAGCATGGCCGAGGAATTGGGGATGTCGACGATGGCATCGACGCCGCCGGTGTCGATCCATTGATTGGCGACATTGGCGGCGATATCGGCCTTGTTCTGATGGTCGGCGGAAACGAATTCGATCTTGGCGCCGTCGATCTCGCCACCGAATTCCTCGGCGGCCATGCGCGCGGCTTCGACCGATCCGGTGCCGGCGATATCGGCATAGACCCCGGATTGGTCGTTGAGAACGCCGATGCGAATGACCTTATCGGAAATCTCCGCCGCCTGGGCGTAAGGGGCGAGGCCAAGGAGAAGGGCGGAAATCAGGGCGCGGCGCGGCGTGAACGTCATGGATAGGATCCTCCCACAGGTCCGATGTCCGGCTTTGGCCGGTTTTCCTCCGTCGCCGGCGGCGAACGGAGGCTTACCAAAGATGTGGGAGAGGCGAAGGCCTCCGTCACCCCTTGAACGGAGGAAACGAAAAAGTTTATCGCGCTATTGGAGAATGCCGCCCAGATGGTCTTGTGCCCGCCGTCGGGCGCTGGCGGCGGTGATCAGCCCGGCGTGGCTCCAGGCCAGGGTGCGGGCCGAGGATTGGGCGCCGGTGGTCTTGTCGAATTGTTCGGCCATGTCGCCATCGGCGGGCGCATAGGCGCGGGTTGTGGCCAGAATGGCGTCGCCGGCGGCCAGACTGGCCGGGTCGTTGCGCAGTCGGGCGCGGTGGTAATGGTATTCGGCCGCGCCGAAGGTCGAGAAATAGAAGGCCCCGCCGCTGAAATAGGCATCGGTGCGATAGCGCCCGAAAGCCGGCCCGCGCCCGGGGGGCAGGGCGTGGTTGATCGGATAATCGGCGCGAAACAGCGCTTCGAGGGCGGCGAAGGTCGCTTCGATCCGCGGATCGAGCAGGCCATGGCGATCGCCCTCGCGCGCCGCGTGGACAACCCCCAAGATCACCGCGATATCCAGGAGCTTTCCCGGATCGCCCCCGCCCTCGATCCCCTGGCGCGAGACCAGAATGTCGCCGGTCCAATGGCTTTCAAGTTGATCGAGGATGGTGCGGGCGGTCTGGCGCAGCCGGTCGGCCTGGGTTTTGGCTTCGGTTGGCGAGGCGTCGGTCGCCCCGCCAGCGAGCCAATCGGCGCCACGCTCCAGGGCTTCGGCCTGAAGCAGGCGGGTATAGTAATGGGTGCCGCATTCCTCCTCCCAAGGGTCGAACGACGGCTCGGCCCACAGCGCCTCGACCACGGCGAGATCGGCGGCGATCAAGGCCTGGAGCAAGGGACGGTCGGCCTCGTCGACCGTCCCTTGGGCATCCCAGCGCAGATGGGTGAGCGCGCGCAGCGCCGGGCCATCGGTCTGCGGCCGGGCCCAGGTGGTGATATCGAAGGTGCCATCGGCATTGACCCGGGTTTCCGCGGCGACGCGCAAGCCGCAGATCCCGGCGATGCTGGCGGGATCGCGCAGGTATTGCACCCCCTCGGGGCGGGTCGCCGTCCGGTAGGCGCCATCGGCCAGCGCCGCGCCTTGCAGCCTGGCGACGGTTTGGGCGAAGGTCAGGCTGTCGTGGAGCAGGGCCTTGGCGCGTGCCGCGCTCAGGATCCCGTCGAGGGCGAGCACGCGGATGGCGTCGAGGATCACCGCCGCGTCGCGGAACCAGTGGAAGAAATAATCGGGCTCCGGGTCCCAGGCGGCATCGACCGGCGAGGCCAGGATCGAGCCGGGCAGCGGCACGATCCTTTGACCAAACAGCGGCCGCTCCTTGACCAGATCGACGCGCGACACCGCGCTCAGCATCCATTCGGCTGAGCGCGGGATTTGCGTGGTCAGCCAGTCTTCAAGGCCGGTGGCCGAAGGCGCCTCGCTCATCGCTCAGGTCCGGGCGGCGGGGGAGGGCGGCAGGCGGAAATCCAGCGCCTGAAGCCCGGCGCGGACCTCGGGAATGGCCATGAACAACCGCCAGAGCAGGCCGCTGCGGAAGTTCTCGATCATCGCCACCACCGGCCCCTGGTCGATGGCCAGGAAGGTCTCGGCCGTCCAGTCGCGCGACGGGCAGAAGGCGTCGACGAAGCCGAAGCGCCCCCACAACTGGTCGCGCAAGGGCCCCGAGAAATGACGCAGCGCCGCCATCGCCTCGTTGGGGGCATAGGGGAAGGCCGACAGGGCGGCGGTCGGGCTGATCACGCCGGTATCGTTGGTCGGCGCATGGGCGGCGTAGCCGTCGGGATCATCGCTGGCCGTCAGCCCCCAGCAGGCGGCGCCATAGCCCTTGTGGCCCAAGGGATTGCGTTGGCAATAGCGGTAGTTGATCAGGGTATGGCGGCGGTTTTGCTCCCAATAATCGGCGTAGCGGTCCGCGAGCCCCCGGGGATCGAGGCCGCAGAAGGAATACTGGGTGAAGAACAGCGGCCCGCCGCCCTCGGGGCCAAGCGGCAATTCGATGCCCTCGAAGACCCGGCCATTGCGGAAGTCGCGGCCCGCCGCGAAGCCCTGGTGATAGACAGCCGGTTTGATCGGATGGGTCGGGCTGCCCGCCGCCAGCACATAGGCGATCAGGCATTCATTCCAGCCCCGGATCTCGTGGTTGAGCGCCCAGCCAGACGTCGGGCTCCAGTGCCAATACAGCACCTCGCGGCCCTGGGTATAGAAATCCCATTCGGCCGCGGCATAGAGCGCGGTGATCGCCTCGGCCAAGGCGCGTTCCTTGGCATCCTCGCCGTTGAAATAGGCGCGCGCGCAGAGAAAGCCCTGAAGGGCCAGCGCCGTTTCCACCACATCGCCGCCGTTGTCTTGCGGGCTGAAGGGAATGGTGTCGCCGGTGCGACCGTCAAGGAAATGGGGAAGCATGCCGTGGTGGCAGGCCGCCCGCCCCAGGGTTTCGACCATCGCGCTCAAGCGTTCGACGGCGGCGCCCCGGGCGATCCAGCCGCGTTCGACGGCGACGACGAAGGCCATCGCCCCGAAACCCGATCCGCCGGCGCAGACCAGATCATTGGCCGGGTCGCGGTCGATAAAGCTGCGATCGCGGGCCAGACCGCTGACCGGATGACCGCCCTCGTCGAAAAAGCGCAGGCTCTGGCGCTGGACGAGATCAAGCAGGGCGTCATCCTCGGCCGACAGGGTGACCGGAGGGGGCGATAGGGTCATAGCGAGCTCTCCTTGGGAACAGCACGAACGGAAAGGCCTTCCTCGTCGTCTCCGGCCGTCGGCGCGTCGCGATCGGCATCGCCGGTGGCGTGGTCGTCGGGAAGGAAACGGGGGCCGGCGGGATCAAGCGACAGCCGCAGGACCTGATCGAAGAAATGATCGCGGACCTCGGGGCGGCCGATGGTGATAACGATGGTCTTGCGCAGCTTTTCGCGGAAAATCGCCATCGCCCGGCCAAGCGAGGCGTCGTCGAGCACGTCGAAGGCCTCGTCCATGATCACCACCTTGGGCTTGCGCAGGGCGACCCGGGCGAAGGCGAGGCAGCGGCGCTCATCGTCGGTCAGTTCCTTGTCCCAGCGCGCCGAGCGGTTGAGGCGGGCGGCGAGATGGGCCAAGCCCATGCTGCCCAGCGCTTCGACCAGGGCCCAATCGTCGAAATCATCGGCGGCCTGGGGATAGGAGATCGCCGCGCGCAGGGTGCCGGGCGGGATGTAGGGGTGGCGGGGCAGGAACATCACGCCATCGCCCTCGCGGTCTTGCAAGTCGTCGTCCGGCGGCAGGCCGATGCGGCCCTTGCCCCAGGGCCACAGCCCGGCGATGGCCCGGAAGAACACGGTTTTGCCGGTGCCCGAATCGCCGATGATCAACAGGTGTTGGCCGGGCTCGATCACCACCTCGGGCTGGCTGAGCGAGATCGCTCCGGCTGGCGAGGCGACTTCCAGACCCGAGAGGATGACCTGCCTGTCGGTGGACGGCGCGAAATCGATGCGACCCCTCCCCTCGCCCAGGCGATCCATCGCCTGAAGCCCCTCGCGGAAGCTCGATACCCGCAAAAGGGTCGCCCGCCAGTCGGCGATGGCGCTGACGTTGTCGATGAACCAGCGTAGGGCCTGCTGGACCTGGATGAAGGCGCCGACCGCCATCATCAATTCGCCGAAGCTGAGATTGCCGTGGAAATAGCCCGGCGCGGCGACCAGGATCGGCGCCACCAGGGTGAACCAGCCATAGCCGGCGGTGATCCAGGTCAGGCCGGTCACCGCGCCGACGATGCGGCGCATGATGCCCAGAACGCGGTCGAGATCGCTCGACAGACGGTCGCGTTCATCGGCCTCGCCGCCGTGGAGGGCGATGCCCTCCATATGTTCGCTGACCCGGACCAAATTGAAGCGCAGATCGGCTTCGCGGGCATAGCGCAATGCATTTAGCCGGACCAGCGGGCTGCCGACCTTCCAACTGAGCAGCGAGGCGATGCCAGCGTAAAGCAGGGCGCACCACACCATATAACCGGGAATGGCCAGGACCTGCCCGTCGATATGCAAGACGATGCCCCGCGACAGCCCCCACAGCACGCCGATGAAGGTGGCGAGCAGCAAGGAGGCCTGTAACAGGCCGATGCCAAGATCGGTGGTCAGTTCGGAAAGATGGCGGGCGTCCTCGTGGATGCGCTGGTCGGGGTTGACGCCGATTTCGCTGTTGAAGGCCAGACGGAAGGCCCGCCGTCCTTGCAGCCAGTCATCAAGCAGGTCGCGGACCAGCCCCTCGCGCAGCTTCACCTTGGTCGACTGGTTGAGCCAGGTCTGGCTGACATTGAGGGTGAGAAGAAGAAAGGCGATGCCGGCGAAAACCCAAAGCTGGTGGATGAAGCCATCCATATCCTTGCGCGCCAGCGAATCATAAAACGGCTGGTTCCAGGCGTTCAGCCACATCTGGCCAAAGGCGGTGAGAGCGATCACCGTGGCCAGACCACCGCCCAGAAAAATCAGGCGGTTGCGCGCCGGGCTTTTCCAGAAGGCCCGCGCCATGCTGCGCACTTGCGGCCAGAGGGCGTCGGTATCGGCTTTCACGGGTTCCGGGGAAGGACGCGGGGAGGGGTCGGGTATCGCCATGAAGGTGTGGAATCCTGAAGGCCGAGGTCCTGGAGCGCGGGAGCCTGGATGGTCGGGGGACCCAGGAGGAGCCGGTCGGGACGTGTCTTTGACGTGTCTTTATAGTGGGGACGCAAGCATTAGGGCGCTAAGATTACCCTGGGTTTGAACCGCCAAGCGAGATTTTCCATGAACCGCATCGATACGCTCCTTGCCGCCATGACGCTGGAAGAAAAAATCGGTCAGCTGACCATGGCGACAGCGGGTTATGCAATAACCGGGCCGGTCTTGGGCGGTGACGTGACCGACGGGATCAAGGCCGGCACCATCGGCAGTCTGCTCAATGTCTGGGGAGCCGAAGCCAGCCGGACCATTCAGGCCCTGGCCGTGGAGAACAGCCGGTTGAAGGTGCCGCTGTTCTTTGGCTTCGACGTGGTTCATGGCCACCGGACGGTGTTTCCCATCCCCTTGGCCGAGGCGGCGGCCTTCGATCCGGTTTTGTGGGAGGAGACGGCGCGGGCCAGCGCCGAGGAGGCGGCGGCCGATGGTCTGCATATGACCTTCGCGCCGATGATCGATATCGCCCGCGATCCGCGCTGGGGGCGCATCGCCGAGGGGCCGGGCGAGGATCCCTGGGTGGGAGCGCGCATGGCCGAGGCCAAGGTGCGCGGCTTCCAGGGCGCCGATCTGGCCGATACCACCCGCGTCTGCGCCACCGCCAAGCATTTCTGCGGCTATGGCGCGGCCATCGCCGGGCGCGATTACGCCTCGGCCGAAATCTCCCTTCAGACCCTGCACGAGGTTTATCTGCCGCCTTTCGCCGCCGCGGTGAAGGCGGGGGTGGGCGCGGTGATGCCGGCCTTCCACGATATCGGCGGCGTGCCGCTGACCGCCCATATCCCGCTGCTGCGCGACTGGCTGCGCGGCGAGGTGGGCTTTGAAGGGGTGCTGGTCAGCGACTACAACGCCATCGCCGAACTGATCAAGCACGGGGTGGCGGGAACCCTGGCCGAGGCGGCGGCCTTAGCGCTGAACGCCGGGGTTGATATCGACATGATGGCCACCGCCTATAGCCGGGGGCTGCCCGAAGCGCTCGAACGCGGTCTGACCGATATGGCCCATATCGACGCCTCGGTGCGCCGGGTGCTGGGTCTCAAGGAGCGGCTGGGGCTGTTTGACGACCCTTACGCCCGCTGTGCTCCGCGTGTCGATGCCGAGGGTGATCGGGCGCGGCGCCTTCTCGCCCGCAAGGCGGCCAGCCGCAGCGTGGTTTTATTGAGCAATCCGGCCAAGATCCTGCCGCTGCCCTCGCGCCTGCACCGGCTGGCCGTGGTCGGTCCCCTGGCCGACTCCCGGGCCGACATGCGCGGGCCGTGGTCGGCCGCCGGCCTGCCCGATGATCCGGTCAGCGTGGTTGAAGGGCTGCGCGATCTTCTGCCCGCCGATAGCATCGCCTTCGCCCCCGGCATCGATCTGATGGGCAAGGACCTGTCGGGCGAGGAGGCCGCCCTTGATCTGTGCCGGGCGGCCGAGGCGGTGGTGCTGTGTTTGGGCGAGGCGGCGACGATGAGCGGCGAGGCCAATTGCCGGGCCGATCCCGGCCTGCCGGGCCAGCAGCGCGCCTTTGCCGAAAAAGTTTTCGATCTGGGCGTGCCGGTGATCGTCGTGCTGTTCTCCGGCCGGCCGTTGATCCTGCCCTGGCTGATCGAGCGCGCCGATGCGGTGCTCGCCGCCTGGTTCCCCGGCTGCGAAGCCGGGCCGGCCATCGCCGAGGTGCTGCTCGGGCTGAGCGATCCCGGCGGGCGCCTGCCGGTCAGTTGGCCGCGCCATGTCGGGCAGGTGCCGCTGTTCTTCGGGGCGCGTTCGGGCGGGCGCCCGGAAAACCCCGAAGACCACTACACCAGCAAATACATGGACATGCCCAATACGCCGCAGTTCCCCTTCGGTCATGGGCTGTCCTATGGCGACTTCGCTTTGGAGGCTTTGACCGTTGGCCCCGACGAGGTGAGCGCCGACGGGGTCATCGAGGTGACGGTCAGTCTGATCAACAAGGGCGGGCGCCCGGGCTTGGGCTGCGTTTTCCTGTTCATCCATGATCCGGTCGCCTCGGTGGCCCGCCCGCTTCTTGAGCTCAAGGGCGTTCTTCGGGCCGAGGTCGAGGCCGGTGGACGCTGTGAGCTGCGCTGGAGCCTGCCGGTGGCCGATCTGGCCTTTCTTGGCGCCGATCTGACGCCAAGGATCGAAGCCGGGGTGATCGAGATCGCCGTCGGCCGCAGCGCCGACCCCGAGGGGCTGCTGCGCCGGTCCGTGCGTATCCTCACCCCCCGGCACCAGGGGTGAGAAGAGGGAGCAAGCCCCCGGAGCAATTGGCGTGAACCGCGTTTCACGCCAATTGCTCTAGCCGGGAAAGACCACGCCGGCGCCAACGAACAGCGCAAGGCCGATCAGCGTCGGCAGAACCGTGCCGCCCCGCCACAGCGACCACAGAAAGGCGACGCCGACGCAGAGCAGCGCCCAGCTCGCACCGGCGACCGGCGTGCCGGTGAACAGGCTTTGGCCCGATTTCAGCGCTGAGGTCGAGACGATGCCGCCAAGGATGCCAAACCCGGCGCGGTCGAAGAACAGGCGGATGCGGGCGCCGGCGATGGCGTTCTGGGCGACCACCGGCACAAGGCGCAGCAGCAGCGTTCCCAGGCCGCCGCCCGCCGCCACCGCCCACAGCTGCCACTCGGTGAACAGGGGATCAGCCATTGGCGGGGGTTCCTTTTCCGATCATCAGGCTCAAGGCGGAGATCCCCAGCGGTACGATCAGTAGCGACAGGCTGCCAAGCAGCGGCGCGGCCAAGGGAACCAGAACGGCGCCGGCCAGGGCGTTGGCGATCAGCGCCTTGTGCTTGCCCTGGCGGGCGATCAGCGTGGCGAAATAGATCGGGATCATGGCGCCAAGCGCTGCGCCGACAAGGGCGGGAACCGAGGCGGCGAGCTGATGACCAAGCAGGGCGCCGATCACCGCCGAAATCGAACAGGACACCCCGACCAGGGCGCAATAGAGGAGCGGCCGGGCCGGCGGGGCGCTCATCAGCCGAGGCAGGATGATGGCGAAGGAACTGGCCGAGACCAGCCCGACCGCGGCGGTGCCGCGCAGGAAGCCGGCCTGGGGCAGGCGGCCGAGGATCGAGGCCACCATCACCATGAAGCGCAGGTTGACGATGATGACGGCGACCATCGCCGCCACCCAGACGCCGCTGGTCGCGCCGTCGCTGGTCATGATCTGCATGGCCGCCGCCTGGGCCGGGGCGGCGACGGTCAGCAGGGTCATCACCGCCGTTTGCACGGCGCTGAGCCCGGCTTCGGCGCTCAATTGGCCAACGCCGAGGAACATGACGATAAAGGTCAGGATGACGACCAGGGCATCGGCGATGACAAGGCGCAAGGTGGCCCCCGCGCTCTCCGCTGCCGGAGCGTCGGAGGGGGGCATGGGCGGCGGAGCAAGGGTCATGATTGGGGGATGGATACCGGCGGGAGGGACGGTTCGGTCATTACCCGAACCCTGGGGGAAACCAAGTTTGCCCCTCCGGGATTTGCTTGTCCACTCCCGGCCTGGAAGGAGATCGGGTTTTGCCGATTTTTCAGGCAAACGGTTGCGCCCTGCGGATTTATCGCCCAGGGCGGTGGTTTATGGGCTCGGCGCCAGGGGCTGGAGGATATGGATGGTGGTTCCCGTTCCTTCGCGGGATTCGATCCAGATCCGGCCGCCCCGGCGATCGATGATGCGCTTGACGATGGCCAGGCCCAGGCCGGTGCCGTCGTATTTCTCCCGGCCATGCAGCCGCCAGAAAATATCAAAGACCTTTTCGCGCGCCGCCTCGGGAATGCCGATCCCGGCATCGCGGATGGTGATATGGCAAAGCGGAGATCCCTGATCCTTCCCTTTCGGCGGGCTTGGGCAGGTCTCGACCATGATGTCGATGTGCGGGGATTGATCGGGTTTGGCGAATTTGACGGCATTGCCGATCAGATTGACGAAGACCCGTTCCATTTCGGACGGAACGGCGAGAACGGTGGGCAAAGGGCGCTGGACGGTGATCCGCGCCTCGGAGTCGCGCAAGGTATCGGCGAGGCTTGCCAGGGCGCGATCAAGCGGGCCCTCAAGGGCGACGGCGTCAAGATCGGGGGAGGACGCCTCGATGCGGGCGTAATCAAGGATGCCCTCGATCATCTGGTGGATGCGCCGCGCCCCCTCCAGGGCGAAGTTCAAAAACTCACGCCCTTCGCCATCGAAGCTGTTGCCATAGCGCTTCGACAGCAGGTTGACATAGGACGCCACCATGCGCACCGGCTCCTTCAGATCATGGGAGGCGATGAAGGCAAAGCGCTCCAGCTCGGCGTTCGAGCGGCTTAATTCGTCGATCAGTTGCTGTTTGCGAGCGGCCGCCTCGCGCAGATCGGTGATATCGCGCAAAACCCAGACGCTTTCCCCATCGGCGTTATCCTCGCCCTCGACCGGGGCGCCTTTCAACTCGCCCCAGAAGCGTTCGCCAGTCCGTCGCTTGAACAGGTGCTCGGCGCTGTAAAGGCGGCCTTCGCGCACATCCTGGTACCCTTTCTCCCCGACCGCCTCATAGCTTTCCTCGGTGGCGAAGAAGGCTTTGGTCTCCAGCCCGGGCATGTCGTCGACCTGATAGCCCATCATGTCGGCCAGGGCTTGATTGGCCTGGACGACGCGGCGGCCACGGACCAGACAGAGGCCTTCGACCAGCTGGCGGAAGACCGAGGCCTGTTTGACCATGGCGCGGGTGAGCAGGTCTTCCAGCCGCATACGGCGCAGGGCGTCGAGAAAAAGCGTCGGGGCCGGACGCAGGGACTCGAGGTCATAGGCCGCCGCGCCAAAGCCGGGCGGGGTGGCGCGCATCAGACACAAGGCGCCGAAGCCCTCCTCGCCATCGGTCAGGGGCAGGATGCCGATCCAGCGGGCGGAGTCGTCTGTCCGCCCGTCGCCGCTGGCGGCCAGGGTGGTGCCGACAAGGGCCTGCACCCTGTTGTCGCGCAGGCAGGCTTCCACCTCCTCGCCCAGGGCCGGCGATAGGGCCCGATCATTGCCGCGCTCACCGGCCGGATAAAAGGCGATGATCTCGAAGGCTCCCGTCTCGGTCCGCGCCAGCAGAAAGGCCTGTTCGGCCCGGACATAGTCGCAAAACAATCCCAAGGCCTGGGCGCTCGCCGTCTGACGCTCCGAGGATCGGGCCCGGGCGAAGGTCGCCGAGATTTCAAGAAGAAGCTGTTCGAAGGCCAATCTGTCGCGCAGCGACGCCGCCATGCGCACCCGGTCGCTGACGTCGCGCAAGATGATGACGTGGCTGGCCTCGCCTTCCCAATGCACCGAGGAAACGCGCATTTCGGCGACCCGGCGGCGGTCGCGGCCATGGATGTCCAGTTCGGAGATCTGACCATGGATCGCCGGATGACCGAAGGGCAGGCCCAGCAGGTCGGCCGGGCGATGACCAAACAACTCGCCGGCCGCGTCATTGGCATAAAGGATGGTGCCGTCACCGCCGATGACCATGATGGCGTCGGTCGCGACTTCAACCAGGGTGCGGAAATCCTGATCGATGGAAGGAGACGTATCCATCGATGCCGTCACTTGGGAAATAGTCTGTCGAGGCGGTCGGCCTCGCTTTGGTGGGAGTATTGGGGATTGCCGGCCAGGATGCCGGTCACGGTGCGGAAGGGGCGGCCGATATGCATGCCGGTGGCATCGATGGCGAACTCGCGGATCTCCTTCTCGTGGCGCGAGCCCCGCATCTTCAAGACCATCACGCCCCGGCTGATCTCGCCAAAGGTCTCCACGTAGCGCAGCAAGATGATGCTGTCGGTGATCGAGGAGATATGGGCCTCGGTGACCGATGATCCGCCCATCAGGGTCGGCGTGTTCGAGGTGAAAAGGGCGGCGACCTCCTGATGCTTGATGAACGAGGTCAAGCCGATGACGAATTCGCGAAAGCCCCGTTCCGAACAGATCCGCGCGATCGCCGACAGGCTGTCGACGGCCACCCGATGGGGGTGGAAGGTGTCGATTTCCTCTTTGATCTTGATCAGATGGTCTTCGATGGAGGCCACTTCCGGATAGTCGCAGACGACGCGCAACTGGCCCGAGTCTTCGGCCGCCTGGAAGTCGATGCCCCAGCCGCTGGCGTTGCGGAACAACTGCGGCCGGCTTTCCTCGAAAGCGAAGAGCAGGCACCGCTCGCCCGCCTGCAGTCCGCCATTGAGGAAATGGGTGCTCATCAGGGTTTTGCCCGTGCCCGTCGCCCCCGAGACCAGAACCACCGAATCGCGGAAGAACCCGCCCCCGCACATGCCATCGAGATCGACCGATCCCGAGGGGATGCGCAGATCCGACGATCCCTGACGCAGTTCCATGGCCGAAAGCGGAATCACCTGGACCCCCGATCCGGGCAGGATGGCGAAGGGGAATTCGCCCTTCTGGTGATAGGCGCCCCGGTATTTCAAGATTTCGCAGGTGCGCCGCCGCCGCTCGCCCTCGCGCAGGTTCCTCAGGATCACCACGTTGTCGGCGACGAATTCCTCGATGCCGGTGCGGGTCAGGGGCCCTTCTTCCTCGGAGCGTTCGGCGGTCATCAGGGTGGTGACGCCCATGTCCTTGAGCGCGGCGGCGATGCGCAGCAATTCGTTGCGCAAGGTCGCCGGGTCGGCGAAGCGCATGAACACCGCCCCCAGGGAATCAAGCACGACCCGGGTGGCCGGAGTCTGGCGCACCGCATGTTCGATGCGCGCGAGCAGGCCGCCCAGATCATAGGAGCCGACCACGTCGCCATCTTCGAGCGGATAGGGCGAGGCGTCGACGAAGCTCCATTTCCCGGCGGCTTCCCAGGCCGGAATGTCCCAGCCGAACCCGGCCAGATTGCGCCGGATATCGGCGACCGATTCCTCGAAGGTTACAAAAACCGCGCCCTGATCGAAGGACTGAATGCCGGCGGCCAGGAACTGGGCGGAAAAGATGGTTTTGGCGCTGCCAGCCGTGCCGACGATCAACGTTGTTCGACCGGCCGGCAGTCCACCATGGGCGATCAGGTCGAACCCGGGAATTCCCGTGGGAAGCTTCTCGACTTCTGTCAGCAGGGGAAGGGTCATGGCGTTATGTCCGCGTTCTCGAGGCACGACGGCGGGAGGGGGAGATCAAGGATGCGGCACACCTGGTCCACATCGATCAGATCACCAACGACCCGTCGTCGCGGAGGGGGCAGGTCGCGCACAAGGGTCGGCGTGGCAAGGATCCGCTGCTCCTCGGCTTCGGCGGGACTGTCGATCACATCGACCACCTTGATGGCGCAATGGGGGCCGTAGGCGTGGCGGATGCGGTCGATCGCCCGCAGGGCGTTGCGCGAACGCAGGGTTTCGCCGCAGATATAAAGCGTGAGGTGAACGGTTGGACCCATTCAACGTCTCCCCCGGCCCAGCGTGCGCCCCGGCGCTCCAATCACCCGCAGTCTGTAATGCGTGACCAAATGTCCCATCAATTGCAAAGCGATCAACCGGCCTTCCTCGGCGGCGAGGGCCTGACGGCGCGGCGTCGGCCTTTCTTCGGCGCCGCGCAGCATGGTGACATACAGATCGATGACATCGCGCGGACTGGCCCGGGCGAAACCCAGGCTGTCGGCCAGGGCGCGCAGGCCAGCGTCGGTTCCCGCCCCCGGTCCGAAGATCCGTTCATCGATCGCTTGATCAATCAGGGTGTTAAGGCTGAGCACGGCGCTGGCGAACACCTCGGGCAGCCCCTCGCGCAAGGGGCGGCTGCCAAAGGTGCGGGCGGTGGTGGGGGTGGGGGTGCCGCCGACCATCTTGTCCAGGCGGTCGGCCTCCTCGGCGCGTAGGGTGCTGTCGAGCGCGAGCTGATGCTCGCTCGCCGCCCGCCGCCGCTCCAAAATGCGCTGGATCATCACCTCGGGTTCCAGCAGGTCGGCGGCGATCCAGTCGTCGGCCCCCGCCCGCATGGCCGCGAGACCCAGGGCATCGTCGGGGCTGTCGAGAACCACGAGAACGCCGGCGCGTTCGACGACATCGCTGACGGCGGCGGCCAGGGCGTTGACCGGGCAAAAGGCGCCGACGACAAGAATGACCAGCGCCGATTCGGCGGCGAGGTCATCGGCTAGCGAGGAAAGAACGCGGGTTTGCGGCAGAGTCCGGCGCACGCGCTCCACCGTTCCCTCGACGGCGCCACCATGAAATCCGACAACGGAGATCGGGGGAAGATGCCTGGTCTCCATGTCACCTTGTATCAACGGAGGTTCTCACCCTTAGGCTGGGTTTATCCTAGTCCATTCCATCATTCTGTCCAGGGATAAAGACCGCATCCCCCTTGTTTCAGCGGATCTGGATCCCCACCTCCATCCTTAATGATTCATCCTTTTTGGTTAATATCCTTTGGTGGAGTCGGCGCTCATGGACACGACGTCCCTCTCGTCCGCGACGCGGACGACGGTTGGTGAGATCCAGCGTCTTAGCCGGGCGCAGGGGGTCAATCAGGTCGAGCTGGCAAACGGGCAGCGCGATACGCGTCTGGCCGTGTTCGCCCAGATCTCGTCGTTCAGCCTGTCGGACCGCGCCAGTGATCTGGCCAGCACCAAGAACGACATCACCAGCGCGCTGTCGACGGTCGAGGCCGCTTCGGCCGGGCTTGACGCCATCGGCCAGACCCTGGATCAGGCCCGGGCCATCGCCGATCAGTATGAACGCAGCGACGATGCCACCGAGCGCGCCCGTCTCCAGCAAAATTTCGACGAGATTTCCCGCCAGATCGATTCTCTGGCCGCCGACAGCGGCATCGGCGGCGTCAATCTGATCGCCGGCCAGGGGAGCGGCGGGGCGAGCGATCTGACGGTGAGCTATCGGCAGGGGGGAAGTGGCTCGCTGAGCATTGGCGGTCAGGCGAGCGACAGCGCCGGGCTCTCGCTCGGCCTGTCGGTGGCCTCGGTCGATGCGGCGCGCGCCCAGATCCGCGACACCGCCGCCAGCTTCGGCACTTCGGCCTCGGCGCTCTCGACCCGGGCCGATTTTACCCAGACCCTGCGCGACACCCTGGAAACCGGCGCGGCCGGTTTGGTCGAAAGCGATCTGAACCGCGATGGGGCCGAGGCCTTGGCCCTTGATACCCGCACCCGGCTTGCCGCCAGCAGCTTGTCAATCGCCGCCGGCAGCGAACGGGCCGTCACCCAGTTGTTCTGAACCGCGGGAGCGAATCCACAGCGCCCTTGATCAGGGGCGCGGGTTTAGAGCAAATCCCGAGCAATCTGAACCAGAGTGCGACGACGATTTGCTTGACGATCAAGATCTTAGAGTGCCGAGCGTGAACCAGATTTCACGCTCGGCGCTCTAGCGGGCCGAGCGCGGGCCGGCGAACAGCCAAGCCAGGAAGCCCAGCACCGGCATCAGCAAAATGGCCACGACCCACACCACCTTGCCCCCGGTGGAGGTCGTCGGGCTGTTGATCACGTTGATCGCCGCCCAGATATCGCAAATCAGCAGAACGAAGCCAAAAAAGCCCCCGACCTCAATGCTCATCGTCGTCTATCCCCTTGATGTGACGGATCGGATCGACCGATCCCCTTTTTATAGTCCTCACAGGCGGGAAAAGTCTTTGCGCTTGTGGGTCTGACATGGGGCGCCCCGGGCCGAAGCCAAGGGGCGGCCTTTGCTTACGATTGCCCGGTCAGTGGCTGACTGGCCGCCCATACGCCATCGATCCGGGCGAAGTGGCGGGTGGCGACGGTGGCGAAGTCTTGCGCCCCCACCGTCCAGGCGCGGATGTGGACATCCAGGCCGTTCGCCGAGGTTTCAATCATATTATAGGCGTTGGGTTCACCGCGCAGGCGGGTGGAAATCGCGCTGGCCGCCTGAACGACGACGGCCGTCCACGGCGTTCCG
Organism: Rhodospirillum rubrum ATCC 11170; assembly: GCF_000013085.1. Lineage (NCBI taxonomy): Bacteria > Pseudomonadati > Pseudomonadota > Alphaproteobacteria > Rhodospirillales > Rhodospirillaceae > Rhodospirillum > Rhodospirillum rubrum. The sequence goes on along the minus strand of NC_007643.1, from coordinate 3,787,617 downwards.
TCGGGCTTGGGGCCGGGGAAGCTCAGGCAGGCGGCGCGGCTGACATGCATATGGCCGCTCAACATCAGATCAACCCGCGCCGCGCCAAGCGCGCGCAGGGCCCCGGCGGCGTTGAAGGTTGGCAGAGTCCCATCCGGGCTGGCGCCGCCGGTGGGACTGGGCGCGAAAGCCAAGGGGTGGTGGGTAACGACGACGCGCAGTTTTTCCGCCGGCTCGGCGGCAAGCAGGGTGGCGACCCGGCGGGCGCGTTTGGTCGAGATGCGGCCGTTCGCCCAATTCCAATGGGGGACCAGGGCGCGCGAGGTGGTGATCCCGGCCACTGTCATTTCCGGATCGCGGAGCACCGGGCTGAGGTCCTTGCCGATCATCTTGCGAAAGCGGCCGTGGGGGCCGAGGAAGCGCTGCACCGGGTTATGCCAGGGAACGTCGTGATTGCCCGGAACGACCAGGATGGGCAGTTTCAGGGAATCGAGGAAGGCCCGGGCATCGAGGAATTGCCGGCTGCGGGCGCGTTGGGTCAGGTCGCCGCTGACGACGACCAGATCGGGAGCCTGGGCGATCAGTTCCTGGCCAAGGGCGATCACCGCGTCGGGGTCGACCCGGCCGAAGTGAAGATCCGAGATGTGGGCGATGCGCCGCATGGCCTTAGGTCGCCGCCGCCACGACCGCCGGCGGCCGCGCCAAAGGGCCGGGACGGGGATCGGCCAGACGCCGCGCCGCCTCGCCATGGGCGAGCACCGTTAGGGCCGCCCGCTCCAGGGTGAAGGTCAAGGGCGTTGGCAGCAACTGCGGCTCGCCATCGACGGTGGTGTGGATCTGCGGACGCTTGGTATGGATGACCAGATGGCTGGTGGTGAAGTGATCAAGCTCGGGATCGTGCTGCCAGCGGCCGCCGACCAGACGCAGCAATTGGCGACCAAGCGACAGAAGGCCTTGGTGGCGACCGATGTAGACGGCCAGGGCCCCGCCATTCAGATGGTCGCGCGAGACCAGCAACCCCGGGCGATCGGCATAGCCGTTATTGGCGACCGCCAGCCCATGGGCGCGCACCTTGCGGGTTCCCTGGGGGGTTTCCAGGATCATCGGCTCGCGCGGGGCGCGGCGGAACAGCTTGAGGGCATGCCAGACCATCCGCAGCCAGTGCCAGGGCGACAGGCTGCCCCGGTTGCGTTCGCGGATGCGGGTGATCGAAGACTTGATGCCGAGCATGGTGAGGTTGAGAAAGGGCGCGCCATTGATCCGGGCGACATCGATTTCGCCCTGGACGCCATCAAGAAGCGCCGGCAAGGCGGCGTCCATATCGAGCGGGATCAGCAGGTCGCGGGCCAGCAGATTGAGGGTGCCCAGCGGCAGGATGCCAAGGGGGATCCGACTGCCGATCAGGCGGGTGGCGATGGCCAGGACGGTGCCGTCGCCACCGCCGACGAGAACGGCCGCCGGCCGGCCGGCTTGGGCGCTCAACATCGAGTCCAGGGTATCGACCAGCGCTCCGCCCTCGAGCAGGCGAAGATCGACACGTCCCCCGCGCCCGGCGACCAGGGCTTCAAGACGCTGGCCCAGGGCGTGGGCGAATTCATCGGGATCGTTATCGATCAGGCTGCCGGCCGAGCGGTTGAGCAGAACCAGGATCGCCGGCCGCGGCTCGGAGGCTGGGGGGAAATCCTGAACGCCGGCATCGTCGGCCGTCGCCAAAGGCTGGGTCTCTAGCACCATGTCGGCCTCTCTCTCTGGCAAGCGGGCGGCTTGCCGAATTCCATGACGGCGATGGGCGGAGTCACGAAGCGGCGGGCGGCGGCGCAGGTCGGGCGGCGGCGAAAGCAAGGCTGACCCTGGTGCCCCCTCCCTCGCGCAGGCCGATGGTCACCCGACCGCCGGCTTGGCGGGCGAGGCTGCGGATCAGCGTCGCCCCGATGCCGCGCCGACCCAGTCCGATGGTGGTCCAGGTGCCTTCGCCCTGCGCCGAATCAATCGGAGAAACCTCGGCCGCCAGCCCGATCCCGTCATCTTCCACCGACAAGCAATGGGTGGGTCGGCCGAGGGTTCCCGTCGCCTCCGTGGCATCGGCGGCGGCAAGGGTCTCTTCTGCATCCAGCGCGCCAAGGCGGACGCGGATGACACCGCTGCGACCATCGGGATAGGCGTGGCGCAGGGCGTTGGTCAAAGCCTCGGTCATCACCAGGGATAACGGCACGGCCTGATCGCTGGTGACCAGCACCGCGCCGTCGATCCGGATATCGAGATCGACGATGCCGTTGAGGCCGCCCATGCCGTCATAGATCAACTGCCCCAATTCCCGCAGGAAGCGGCCAAGGTCGACAAGGCTGGGATCCTCGGTCTCATAAAGGCTGCGGTGAACGGTGGCCAGCGCATTGATCCGCGTCTGGGCCTGCATCAGGGCCGAGCGGGCCGGACCGGGGGGAAGGGCGCGGTGCTGGAGCGACAGCAAGCTGGACACGATCTGAAGGTTGTTCTTCACCCGGTGGTGAATTTCCTTCAGCAGCACCTCGCGGTGGCTGAGCGTGTGTTCCAACTCGGCCTCGCGGGCCTTGATGGTGTCGGCCATGCGCGACAGCGTGCCGCCCAGTTCCTGAATCTCCTGGGGAGCGGCGGCGAGGTTCGGACGCTGGCCGAAGTCGCCCCGGGCAAAGGAACGGGTGGTCTTGCGCAGTTCGGCCAGCCAGTGCAGCACCAGCCGGTCGATGGCCACCCAGGTGACCAGAAGGGTGAACAACAGCATGACCAGCGGTCCGACCAGCCGGGTCACCACATCGCGCTGCGCCCAGTCGAAGGCCGAGGCTTCGGGGCGGGCGAATAGCAGATTGACCGAGCCGCGCGGAAGCGGCACCAGGGCATAGGATCGGGGCTGGCCATCACGGCCCGGCGCATCGAAAACGGCGGGTCGGTCGCTGGTGGCCTGAAGCCCGCTCAGCAGGGCGGCGTCGGGCAGCATGGCAAGCGATTCTGAGCCGGGCAGGGGCTTGCCCTCGGTGTCGACCAGGATGGCTTCGCCGCCATCGGCGCGAAAGCGTTTGCCGGGCATCGCCCCGCCTTCAAGCCGGGGAACCAAGCCCACGGCCCCGCGCGGCAGGCCGTCGGGTCCGGGAATGGGAATCGCCACCAGGATGGCCGGTTGATCGCGGATGACCGGCGAGATTTCGCTGGCGCGCGCCGGCCGGCCTTGACTCATCAGAGCCTTGAACCACGGGCGTTCGGCCACCGAAGCCGGCATGTCCACCCCCGGGCGGATGGCGGAGCATATGACCCCTCCGCCGGTATCGACGACGAAGATCGACTGATAGGCGGGAAAGCCCCTGCGAATGCGGTCGATGCTTTCGCGGCAGATCTCGGGGTCGGCGGTCAGGATCGGTAATAGGGCCAAGGCCTTGCCCACCTGCTCGGCGCCGGTGATCGCGGCACTTTCCTGGGCGGCGGCGGCGATCGCCTGCTGGCGCAGGTGTTCGCGGGCGCGTTCCCGGTCGGTGGTATAGGAATTATGGGCCATCAGCCCGGCGTAAAGGGCGCCGGGCAGCAAGGCCAGAATCAGCAGCGCCAGCACCTGACGGCGCAAGGGAACCCCGCGACCGATCAAACGGGCGAGGACCTGTCTTTTCCGGCCACGGGCGGGGAGATCGGGAGGGGATGGCCCCGAGGGCGTGGCGCCCGACGGTGCCGAGGGAGCGCGAGGAGGAGAGACCGAAGCGGACTCCGTGGCTTCCCCGGAAGCTCCATGCGCCGCGGGGAAGCTTTCCGCCGTTCTCGTCATCGCTCCCCCTTCCCCACACGCCCTATTCCACGACTCTGCCCCGGTTTGCCGGGCGGAACCGTCACCTCAAACCCATGCACCCGTCAAGCCCACCGTCATTTCAGGCCCAAGGACCGATCCAACTGATCTTCGAAGCCTCCCTTGGCCAATTTTGCGAAGTCGGAGCGGTCGCCCTTGAGGGCGTCCTCGTCGAGCATGGTGCGCAATTCGGCCCGGGCCCGCGAAACACGGCTTTTCATGGTGCCGACGGCGCAGCCGGCGATCTCGGCGGCTTGCTGATAATCAAAGCCGCAGGCTCCGACCAGAACCAGGGCTTCGCGCTGTTCTTCCGACAGCAAGGTGAAGCCGCGCTTGAAATCCTCCATGCGCAGGCCGCTTTCCTGGGTTTCCGGGGCGCCGGCGCGGATCATCGCGTCTTCATTGCCCTTTTCCATGCGACGCCACTTGCGACGATGCTCGGAATAAAAACAGTTGCGGACGATGGTGAAGATCCAGGCGCGGAAATTGGTTCCGGCGTGATAGCTGTCGCGGTTGGCCAGGGCGCGGGTGGCGGCTTCCTGGGCCAGATCATCGGCCAGGGCCCGGTCGTCGGTCAGTGAGCGGGCGAAGGCGCGCATATGGGGCAGGCTGTCGATGAGCAGCTTGTTGAAAACCGCCGGCGGCAGACTCTCGCGGTCCCGGCGGCGGGCCGGCGCCTCGCCCCCATCGCGGTTCTGGTTCTCGAACAACTGGTTTTCCGAGGTCTCGGCCTCCTCTCGCGCCTCTTCGGTGTCGGAGGGGGCCTGGGACGAGCCGTCGCAAGCCAGCGCCTCGTCTTCCAGGTCGGGGTCGGGCGCAATGGAGGTCGTGGCGCCGGGCGCCACAGGCGGGGCCGGGGACTGGGAAAAGCTGGCCGAGGCGAGCCCGTTGCGGGGCGCGGAGCGATGGGTCATGGAAAAGCCTTCCGTCAGCGGTCGCGTGCGGGGGGGGCGTCCTGGGGGGTGGCCTCCGCGGCATCCGAGGGCGGGTCCCCGGTTCCGGCGGAGGCGTCCTCGTCGGGACGGCCAACGGGGGGCATATCGAGCGATCCGGGCGAATCCATTTGCTCGAGCTGCTTCAAAAGGCTGTTGAAGCTGTCGGGCAGGGGTTCGTCGACCACGTCGTCATAAGCCCGACGCAGATAGGTTCCCAGCCACCGCTCTTCTCCGGGCGTCGGCCGGCGGACGGGCTCGGGAGTCGAAGCCGGGCGGCCGCGGTCGTCCCCCTGGTCGGCCCCCGCCAAATTCAAAGAGCCCCGATCACTGTTTGGTTCAAAGGACATATCAGCTTTCCACACGCTCATCAGCCTTGCTCGCCCGAAAGAGTAAATCCACCCCCGCCGCAGTCCGCCGCGACCCGCGTTCATCTTGAAGCCCACGACGAGCGTCCCAAGATCTTCTCCCGCCTGCCGCCAGGACGGGGAATGTTCCTTGAAAGAAAACGGATTTTTATAGGTCTCAAGGCCGCTTCGTCCTTCATAACGTGTTTCCCCTGAAGCGGTTGCATCGCGCCGCCAAAAAGCCGTTAAGCCTCTGTAGCCTTCCGGTTGGAGGGGGATCGTCCAAGCCCTTCTTTCTTTCTAGGGACAATCCTCGGTTATCGGGCCTCGGTTATCGGGCCTCGTTTATCGGACCTTGGTTATCGGGCCTCGACCATCAAGGTCCCGTGACCGGTCTTTCCCCGGGGGTTTCCCTCTAATCTTGCGTGAAGACGACAATATCGATCGTTGAGGGAACCAACCAGACACCCCAGGTGTTTGAGCAAGGCGAAATACCGCGTGTTCGGCCGCTTGGCCGGCGTCACTATACTTTTAGTCAGGGGGTGAGCCCATGCCCGCTACGGCCGTGTCGCAAGCCGTTGTCCACCAGCTTCCGTTTCTTCGCCGCTATGCCCGCGCGTTGTGTGGCGATCAGATCGCCGGGGATGAAGTCGTCAAGGCCGTCCTCGAGGTGATCGTCGCCGATCCGCGGGTGATCCCCGATGTGACCGATCTTCGCGTCCGTCTTTACCAGTTGTTTCATAAGGTGTGGATGTCGGCGGGATCCCTGTCGGCGCCGGCCGAGGATGCCGAGACCGATATTCAACGCCGGGTCAGCCAGCTTCCCGCGGAAGACCGCCAAGCGCTGTTGCTCGTCGCCATGGAAGGGTTCACCCTGGCCGAAGCGGCGATGGTTCTTGGCCGCGACGACAGCCAAACCGCCGCGTTGGTCGATCAGGCCCGTCTGGCCATGGCCCAGCAGGAAAGCACCCGGGTTCTGGTCATCGAGGACGAGCCGATCATCGGCCTCGATATCGCCAATATCGTCGAGAGCATGGGGCATCGGGTGGTCGGCATCGCCGCGACCCGCGCCGAGGCCGAGGCGATGGCCCTTGAAAAGAAGCCGGGGCTGGTTCTGGCCGATATCCAACTGGCCGATGGCAGTTCCGGCATCGATGCCGCCCGCTCGATTCTGGCCGGGGCGGATATTCCGATCGTTTTCATCACCGCCTATCCCGAGCGCCTGCTGACCGGCCAGCGCCCGGAACCGACCTATCTGGTGACCAAGCCTTTCGCCGTTGATACGGTGAAAGTGACCATCGCCCAGGCGCTGTTCTTCCGTCAGGCCCAGCCGGTCGCCGCCGAATAAATCGGCGATCGTGCGAGACGGCGCGATAGAACCATCGGCCCTGGAACGAAAAAAACCCGAAAGGGGGAGCCTCGCGCTCCCCTTTTTGGGTTTTCACGGGCGGGTTTCGGCGGGCTGCCCTAAAACAGCCGGCCGCCGTCGGAGACCAGATGGTCGGGGATGAGCAGAACCGGTTCGCCCGCCGGATCGGGGACGCCGAGGACTAGGCAATCGCTGACCGTCTTGCCGATCTGCTTGGCCGGGAAATTGACCACGGCGATGACCTGGCGACCGACCAATCCCTCGGGGGTGTAATGGGCGGTCAACTGGGCGGAACTGCGTTTCACGCCGATCTCGTCGCCGAAGTCGATGCGCAGGCGGATGGCGGGCTTGCGCGCCTCCGGGAAGGGCAGGGCTTCGATCACCGTCCCCACCCGGATATCGATCTTTTCGAAATCGGCATAAGAGATGGTCATCGCGAGCCTCTCGCTGTAAAGCGAACCGCGTCAAAGAAGAGGGGCGTTTAACGCGGTTCGCTTTGGGATTCGCTTCGGGCAAATGCCCTTTGGGCATAACAAACACAGCGGAGGAACGGCCTTATGGCCGAACCTCCCGGTTTATCGCTGAGAGTTCGAGGGAAAACGCCGAGACAGAGGCTTACTTCTGGGTGGTCGCGGCGCGCGGCGCCGGAGTCTTGACCGTGGCGTTCTGCTGCTTGACCACCAGATCCTTGGCCTCGTCGAGCACTTCGCTGACCCGCGAATTCAGCAGATTGAAAACCTCGGTGTTGGATTTGGCCAGCAATTCGACCAGTTCGCGCAGGTTGGCCACGCTTTTTTCGAAGCTTTCCTTGGCCACTTCGGTCTGCTTGGCGATCTTGTCCTGGGGCGTTTCGGCCTTGGCGATGTCCTGGGCGGCCTGGGCGGATTCCTCGACCGACTGGCGAAGGATCTCGGCCTGACGCTTGAAGATCGCCTGCACGCCTTCGAAGGCCAGCTTATTGGCGTTGGTCAGCGCGTCAAGGTTGCGCTTCTGGCTGGCGATAAGGCTTTCGACGTCAACCCCGGGGACTTTGAGGTCGGCGAAATAGCGCGTGAAGTCAAAGTCAAGGAAGGTCTCGGGTTGCTTGGCCATCTCGTATCTCTCCCTGCGAAAATGGCGGTGCGGAAAGGCTTTAACCCCAAGACCCTAGGAACTGGGCCCCCTTGAGTCAACGCGTTTTTTTGCACCGCAAAATCAACCCTTTGTACATGTGGGTTTAGATATTCGCCGCAGCGTCGCCCCCAGCGCCGCTGGTCGAGTCGACCCGTCCCGCCGCTGTCGCCTCGGCGCCGCCCCGGCGGAAAACCGTGGTGGCCAGCGCCTCGGCCTGATCAAGGGCCTTGTCGAGCGCGGCCATGGTGCGGGCCATGTCGGCGGTGTCATCGGCAAGCCAGACCCGCAGCGTATAGAGATAAACCGCCGAGAGGCCCTTCACCCGCAGCAGGCCGCGCAGGCCGGCGGCGCTGAGGCCGGCGGCTTCAAGGGTGAGGGCGGCCGAGCGGCCCAGGCCCAGGCCGGCGGTCAGCGCCAGGGCCGGATCGCCGCCGAACGAGGGCAACAGGGCGCGCAGGGTTTCCTTGTGCGGGGCCAGGGCGTCGAAACGGCGCATCAGCAATTCGAAAAGCCGATCGCGGGCGCTTTCCCCGGGATCGGTCGCCGTCCCTTCGGCCAGCATGGCGAAATCGACCGACCGCCCCCAGGCCTCCAGCAAGGCGGCCCGCGTTGGATAAAGCCGCAGCAGATCGGCCAGGGAAAGGCCGGCATCCGCGGCGATGCCGGCCAGGGTGCCCCGCGACCAGCCGCTGAGCGCGATCGCCCGCAATGCTCCGTCCAGGATGCTTTCGTCGTTGGCATTGACCATGAAATAGCCCCGCTCCTTGTGACGTCTTTCTCCCTTGGATATGGGCGGTGAAAGCCTTTTGCAAAAGAGGCGCGGGCGACGGGGCGTTAGGAAGCCAGTTCGCGCGAGCGTTCGGCGGCGGCGGCGATGGCGCGGGTGACCATGGGCTGAAGGGCGTCTTCGGCCATCAGCACCGCCAGGGCGGCGGCGGTCGTGCCCTTGTGGCTGGTGACGTTCTTGCGCAAGGTGGCGGCGTCTTCGGCGCTGCCGTCAAGCAGGGCGCCCGAGCCGGCGACCGTGCTGCGCGCCAGCCGCATCGCCAGATCGGCCGGCAGGCCGTTGGCCCGCCCGGCTTCGGCCAGGCATTCGACCAGCAAGAACACATAGGCCGGGCCGCCGCCCGACAGGGCCGTCACCGCGTCGATCAGCGATTCGTCATCGACCCATTCGACGGTGCCGACGGCGGCCATCAGGGTTTCGCACAGGGCGCGCGTCGGCGCCGGCACCCGGGCGTTGGCGCAGAGCACGCTGGCGCCCCGGCCGACGGCGGCCGGGGTGTTGGGCATCGCTCGGACCACGGCGGCATCGCCGCCCAGCAGGCCCGACAGGCCATCGATCGTCTTGCCCGCCGCCACCGACAAGAACACCGTTCCGGCCTGGGCCAGCGGGGCATAGGCCGGCAGAACCTCGGGGACGACCTGGGGCTTGATCGCCACCAGACAGACGTCGGGCGGCGGCAGGGCCACGGCCTGCTCGGCGGTCAGCCGGGTGACGCCGGCGGGCAGATCGGCCAGGGGATCGACGACATGGACCGCGCTCGGCTCAAGGCCACGGCCCAGCCAGCCGTTCAGCAGGGCGCCGCCCATCTTCCCGCAGCCCAGCAGCAACAACGAAACCCCCGCAAGCGGGGTATCGGTGGTCAGGCAACCCATCTCAAGCTTCTCCAGCGGTTTCCAAAAGGGCGGCCTCCACGGCCTCCCGCGCGCTTTTGCCGCCCCAGATGGCGAACTGGAAGGCGGGATAGAAGCGCTCGCATTCGGTCACGGCGATCTCGACCAGATCTTCCAGCCCGGCCCGGTTCAACTCCTGGCCCGACAGCAAGACGGTCTGGCGGAACATCGGGATCCCGGTCTCGCTCCACAGGGCGAAATGGCCAAGCCACAGCCGCTCGTTCAACTGGGCGAGCAGGTCAAGGATCTCGCCGCGGCGGTTCTTGGGAACGCGCATGTCGAAGGCGCAGGAAAAGTGCAAGGCGTCGAGATCTTCCGACCACGAGAAGAACAGCCCGTAGTCGCACCAATGCCCGGGAACCTCCACGGCCATCTCCCGGTCGCCACGGCGCTCGAAGGTCCATTCCTTGAAGACGGCGATGGACTCGATCAGGTCGATGGGATTGGGGGTCGCCTCTTCGGTCAAGGCGGTGATTGTCGTCATGCCCTCTTCTCCGTAACGGTGGGGGGCCTATCCGGGACCGCGAGCGGCGCCGGGGAACGAGCGGGCCGACGCCCGATCACGGGCTGTCGACGATGGGATCGATCCGCGTCGATCGGCCCGGGCGGCGAGGGGCCGGCGGGGTGCGGGCGCGGAAAGGGCCGTGCCGCCGGCGACCGGTCCGCAAGGGACCGTCGCCGGGCACGGGCGCGTGGCGGAGGCGGCCGGGGAGCCGGGCGATCGGCCCCGTCGCCGGTCGCTTTAGAGGTCGGACGGCTTGTCGGTGGCTTCGCCGTGCGGTCCCGCCCCCTTGGGGCCGGCGCGGCGGGCAGTCGGAGCGGGGGTGGCGGCCTGGGCCGTTTCGGCGATCGCCGTCTTGATCTGGTCGGTCAGGCGGCTTTCCAGGGTGGCGACCTGCTTTTCCAGGTCTTCCTGCCGCTGGCGGGCTTCGCGGGCCACCGCCGCCACCGCGTCGAATTCTTCGCGGGTGACCAGGTCCATCGACGAAATCAGCTTCTCAAGACGCTGGCGCACGATCACCTCGATTTCGCCGCGGAGGCCGCCCAGCGCGCCCAGCGCTCCGCCGGCGACGCGCGAAAAGTCGTCCATCAGGCGGTTTCCGGCTTTCATGCCAATTCTCCAGCATTCCATGGTTACAGCCCCGGCGGCGACAAACCGGTTGAGGTGTCGCGGCGCGCGGGGCCTTTCCTCCATTATGGAGAGGCACCCGCTGCGATGCAACCCGGCCCTTGCGTCGATCGGCCCGAGATCGTCGCGGCGAAGAGCCTGCCGCCGGCCGTTCGCCGGGGTGGCGGCGGGCCGATGGCGGGGCTATAAGGCGTCGATCCCTGGTTTTTTTCCGATCCATCGCGTCGAACGGAAGGCTTTCCCCCCATGATTATCGTTACCGGTGGCGCCGGGTTCATCGGCTCCAATATTCTGGCCGGGCTGGAAGAGCGCGGCCATGGCGACCTCGTTCTGGTCGACCGCCTGCGCGATGGCGTCAAATGGCGCAATGTGGCCAAGCGCGATCTGGCCGATATCGTCGCTCCCGAAGCCTTGCCCGCCTTTCTCGACGGCCATCGCGGCGAGGTTTCGGCGATCCTTCACATGGGGGCGATCTCGGCGACGACCGAGCGCGACGCCGATCGCATCATTGAAAACAACTTCCGTCTGTCGCGCGATCTGTGGCTGTGGTGCGCGGCCAATGGCGCGCGCTTCGTCTATGCCAGCAGCGCCGCCACCTATGGCGATGGCGCCCTCGGGTTCGATGACGATTTTTCCCCGGCCGCCCTGGCCCGCCTGCGTCCGCTCAACGCCTATGGCTGGTCCAAGCATCTGTTCGACCGCAAGGTGCGTCATTGGGTCGACTCCGGGCCGGTGCCGCCGCAATGGGCCGGGCTGAAGTTCTTCAACGTCTATGGGCCCAACGAAACCCATAAGGGGCCGCAAAGCAGCGTCGTCAGCCAGATCCATCCGGTGGCCCGGCGCGGCGAGTCCTTCGCCCTGTTCAAATCCCATGACCCGCGCTACGCCGATGGTGGCCAGTTGCGCGATTTCGTCTGGATCGGCGATGTCGTCGATATCGTCCTCTGGCTGCTTGAAACGCCCAAGGTCAGCGGCCTGTTCAACGTGGGCACCGGCCGCGCCCGCAGCTTCGCCGATCTGGCCGCCGCCGTTTATCGCGCCCTGGGCGCCGAGCCGGCGCTGACCTATCGCGACATGCCCGAGGCGCTGCGCGACAAATACCAGTATTTCACCCAGGCCGAGATGGGCCGGCTGCGCGCGGCGGGCTATCCCGGGCAGGCCACGCCTTTGGAAGAGGGGGTGCGGCGCTATGTTCAGGACTATCTGGAACAAGCCGATCCCTTCCGCTGAGCCGGGGCCGGCGCGCGGAAAGGCCACGAGCGGTTTTCCGCGCGAGCGCTGCCCTATCTTATTGAATTCAGGGCAAAGTCTTTGTGCCAAAGGGGGGGCTTTCCCACAGTTAGCTCTGGACAAGCCGGTGGAATGGCGCAATAACACTCGCTTTCCTGCGACGGGCGGCATTCGGTGCCGCCCTCGTTTTTTCAACTCCAAGCATAGCGAAGTAAGGCGCTGATCAACCATGTCGACCGTTCCGGCCGTGATGCCAACCTATTCCCGCGTGGACCTTTCGTTCGACCGCGGCGAGGGTGCGTGGCTCCTCGCCAACGACGGGCGACGATTTCTTGATTTCGCCTCGGGGATCGCGGTCACCGGCCTTGGCCATGCCCATCCCCATCTGGTCGAGGCCCTGACCTCCCAGGCGGCCAAGCTGTGGCATTGCTCGAACCTGTTTCGCATCCCCGGTCAGGAACGTCTGGCCCAGCGGCTGGTCGACGGCTCCTTCGCCGATTCGGTGTTCTTCACCAATTCCGGCGCCGAAGCCATCGAAGCCGCGCTCAAGCTGGCGCGGCGCCATCAGCATGTGGTGCGGGGCGAGACGGCGCGCTATCGCACGATCGTGACCCGCAACGCCTTTCACGGGCGGACGCTGGCGACGGTGACCGCCGGCGGTCAGGCCAAGCACGTCAAGGGCTTCGAGCCGCTGGTCGAGGGCTTTGACCGCGTGGACTTCGGTGATCTCGACGCCGCCCGCGCCGCCGTCACCGAAGAGACCGCCGCCATCCTGGTCGAGCCGATCCAGGGCGAGGGCGGCATTTTCCCCGCCCCCGAAGGCTATCTGTCGGGCCTGCGCCGGCTGGCCGACGAGCATGGGTTGCTGCTGATCCTTGACGAGGTGCAGACCGGCGTCGGCCGTACCGGCAAGCTGTTCGCCCATGAATGGGACGGCATCATTCCCGACGTGGTGGCGATCGCCAAGGGCATCGGCGCCGGCTTCCCGATGGGAGCCTGTCTGGCGCGCGAGCCTTACGCCTCGGCCCTAGTGGCGGGCAGCCATGGCTCGACCTTCGGCGGCAATCCGCTGGCGATGGCGGTCGGCAACGCCGTTCTCGATATCATTCTGGCCGAGGGCTTCCTCGATGGGGTGTCGGCGCGCGGCGCCGATCTGATCGCCCGTCTTGATGGTCTGGTCCATCGCCATCCGACCATTCTGGCCGGCGTGCGCGGACGGGGGTTGATGATCGGGCTGGTCTGCGCCGCGCCCAACGGCGTGGTGCTGAACGCCCTGCGCGAGCAGGGGCTGCTGGCCGTTCCGGCGGAGGCCGGGGTGGTGCGGTTGTTGCCGCCGATGATCATCGGCGAGGCCGAGGTCACCGCCGCCGAAGAGATGATCGACCGCGCCTGCGTCCATCTGGAACGGGAGGCGGCGTGATCATGACCGTGATGAAAACCCCCCGGCATTTCCTGGAGTTGTCGGATTTCGACGCGCCGGCCCTGCGCGCCATGCTCGATCGCGGGCTGGCCTTCAAGGCCGAGCGGCGGGCGGGTGTGGTCTCGGCGCCCTTGGCCGGCAAGACCCTGGCGCTGATCTTCGAAAAGCCCTCGACCCGCACCCGGGTGTCCTTCGAGGTCGGCATGCGCCAGCTTGGCGGATCGTCGATCACGCTGAGCCCGACGGAAACCCAATTGGGGCGCGGCGAAACCATCGCCGATACCGCCCGCGTGCTGTCGCGCTATGTCGATGGCATCATGCTGCGCACCAACGATCCGGCCAAGTTGCGCGATCTGAGCCAGAACGCCAGCGTGCCGGTGATCAACGGCCTGACCGATGCCGCCCATCCCTGTCAGATCATGGCCGATCTGATGACCTTCGAAGAGCATCGCGGGTCGATCACGGGCAAGGTGGTGACTTGGGTCGGCGATGGCAACAACGTGGCCTGTTCGTGGATCAAGGCCAGCGCCCTGTTCGGCTTCACCATGCGTCTGGCCTGCCCGGCCGAGCTTGAACCGCCGCAAGGCGTGCTCGATTGGGCGCGGGCCAATGGCGGCGCGGTCGAGGTACTGCGCGATCCGCAAGAGGCGGTGGCCGGAGCCGATTGCGTGGTGACCGATACCTGGGTTTCGATGGGCTGCGACGGCGCCGCCGCCCGCCATGCCCTGTTGCGTCCCTATCAGGTGACGGCGCCGCTGATGGCTGCCGCCGCCGCCGACGCCTTGTTCATGCATTGCCTGCCCGCCCATCGCGGCGAGGAGGTGACCGAAGACGTCATCGACGGCCCGCAGTCGGTGGTCTGGGATGAAGCGGAGAACCGTCTGCACGCGCAGAAGGGGATCCTTGCTTGGTGTATGGCCGGCTCGTAACGCCGGCGTCCGGGGAGGGAGGCCGTCACCACGGCCGTCCCTTCGCCGCAGAAGGGGGATAACGGCGTGAGCGGACCTTCCGACAACCTGATTTTACCCTTTCATCTGGCCTCGGGCGTGTTCCGCGGGCGGCTGGTTCGCGCCGGCCGGGCGGTGGCGGACACGCTGCGGCCCCATGACTATCCCCCCGCCGTCGCCGCGCTGCTGGCCGAGACCCTGGTCTTGGCCATGGGGCTGGCCTCGGGGTTGAAATACGACGGCGTCTTCACCGTTCAGGTGCGCGGCGAGGGGGCGGTGCGGGCCCTGGTCGCCGATGTGACCAGCGGCGGCATGGTGCGCGGCGTCGCCCGCTTCGATGCCGAGCGCCTGCCGAGCGGGCCGATCACCGCGCCGGTTCTGGAACTTCTCGGCGCCGGACATCTGACCTTCACCGTCGATCAGGGTGCCAATACCGAACGCTATCAAGGGATCGTCAGCCTGGAGGGCGACTTCCTGGCCGATTGCGTCGCCAGCTATTTCGATCAGTCCGAACAGTTGCCGACCGCGCTCAAGGTGGCGGTCGCCCCGCCCGATCCGGCCTTGGGGCCCGATGCCCCCTGGGCGGCCACCGGCCTGATGCTTCAGCGCATGCCCCCCGAGGGCGGGCAGGCGCGCGGCGAGGCCTGGGATGACGCTTGGCAGACGGCGACCATCCTGATGGAAAGCCTGACGCCTACGGAATTGCTCGATCCGGCGCTGTCGCCCGAAACCCTGTTGCACCGGCCCTTCCATGGCGAAGGGCTTGAAGTGGCGCCCTATCGTCCGGTGTTTTTCGGCTGTCGCTGTTCCCGGCGCAAGGTCGCCCGCACCCTTGCCACATTTCCGCGCGAAGAACTTGTTTCCTTAGCGCATAACGGGACTATTGACGTCACCTGCGAATTTTGCAAAGCAACATACGCGCTATCCGTTCAGGAGCTCGACGCCCTGGCCGCCGAGGCGGGCGAGTCCGAGAACGGGGTCTGACGGGACCGGCGTAGGCCCCCGGGCGGGGGCGGATTTCATCTCGCAACGGGGAGTAGGATGTACAAGCCCGGTTATTCAGTTTCGCGACGCGGCTTTCTGGCTTTGAGCCTGGGGGGACTCGCGGTGCTTCCCGCCGCCTGTTCCCATCCCGAGCCGCCGCCGCGCTTCGCCGATCTGCGTTTCACCCATCTGCCGCCGATGGTGCTGCGGGCTGGCCGACTCGATGTGCAGGAGTCCTATCAGTCGCCGCTGCGTCCGCCCAATGTCGAGCAGGAAATGCCCCTGCCGCCGGCCCGCGCCGCCCGCCAATGGGCCTTCGACCGGCTGCAGACCTCGGGCGAATCCAGTCTGACGGTCTTGATGACCATCCTCGACGCTTCGGTCACGGCGAAATATCTGGGCGTGCAAAAAGGGCTCAAGGGGGCCTTCAAGACCGACCAGTCCGAGCGCTATGACGCCAATCTGGAAGCGACGGTCGAACTGATCGACCCCAGCACCGGCATCACCCTGGCCCAGGCCTCGGCCAAGGTCTGGCGTCATGTGACGGTGCCCGAAAACGCCAGCGTCAACGATCGCGATTCGGCGTGGTTCTCGCTGATCGAGCAGCTGATGGGCGATTTCAACAATCAGATGGAAAGCTCGATTCGCTCCTACATGGTCAATTACCTGTCGCCGCGCACCTTCGGCTAAGCTGGTATCCCTTCCATGGGCGACAAAGGGGGGCTTTCGCTCCCCTTTTTCATGGGGCCAGCGCGCGATCAGGGCTTGGGCGCGATAGTTGAAAAACCTTATAAACCGGTTTATTCAGACTCCATGAAACCTTCCGAGGAATTTCGTTTCAATTCCGGCCGGCTGTCGCTCGATCTCGCCGCCACGGTTCGCCGGCGCGGCTCCCTGCCCAACGATGTCCTCGCCGCTCCAGGGGCGCCAGCGCGGTGGCTGCGCGAGGCGATCGGGGTGGAGGATCTTCCCGCGTTGTCCCCGGCGCAGGAGGCGGCGCTGCGGGCCTTGCGCGAAACCATCTGGACCCTCGCCACGGCCGCCAGCGCGGACGCGGTCTTGCCGGCGGCGGCCGTCGATGATCTGAACGCCACGGCGGCCTTTCCTTTGGCCACGCCGCAGCTCGACGCCGCTTCGGTCACGGTCCGCCTGCTCGCGGCGGATCCGTTCCTGGCCGCGCTTGCCGCCATCGCCGGCGATGCCATCGACCTGTTGGGCGGGGCGCTGCGCAGCCGCATCAAGGCCTGCGCCCAGCCCGATTGCCAGATGCTGTTTCTCGATCTATCGCGCAGCCGGCGCCGGCGGTGGTGCTCGATGGACCGCTGCGGCAGCCGGGCCAAGGGCGACGCCTTCCGGCAACGCCACCGGGACCCCTGAGGCCGCGGGCGACGCTCCAGCGGCTTTCCAACACTCCTGAAAGAAAAACCTGATCGGGCGGGCGGGGGATAACTCCGCGCGCCGGGATCCTTTTGACCGTTCGACAGCTTGCCGATGGCGGGGTCGATGGCCAAAGGCGCCCGTCTGCCCGCGCTCCGCCTGCGGGTCGCGGCGGTTCCCCGGCTTCTTTACAAAACCATATTAACCGGTTTATATGGTTTTTAGAGCGAGCCCCTGCGCGCCGTTCCCGTTAGCGAATTCCGCCGTCGTTCTTCTTGTGGACCGGAGCCAAGCGATGGACCTCGGGTATCTGAAATCGAAGGAGAGCGGCTTTATCGCCGGGATGATCCTGTGCACCGCCTTCATGGGGTCATCGTTTCCCAGCGGGAAATACCTGATCAGCGAGGAGGCGATGCCCGCCTTCTATGCCGGCGGATGGCGGTTCTTGCTGGCGGGGGGGCTTATTCTGGCGTTTTGCGCGGCGAAAGACGGCCTGGGCGCCATCCTTCCCGCCTCGGGTGGGTCCGTCATCAAGGGCGCGTTGTTCGTTCTCGTCGTCGGCTGCCTGCAGACCGCCGGAACGATGGGCTTTCTCAATCTGGCCCTGACGACGCTGAGCGCCTCGATGGCTTCGCTTCTTCTTTTCACCAACCCCCTCTGGGTGGCGATCCTCGCCCATTTCGCCCTGGGCGAAACCTTGTCCTGGCATAAGGTCGTCGCCTTGGTCTGCGGTATCCTCGGCGTTTCGCTCTGCCTGGGCGGCGGGGCGGATCATGGTTTGGGCGGCATCGTCATCGCCTTGGCCGGCTCGCTCTGCTGGGCCCTCTGCACCCTGATCTCGAAGAAACACAAATTCGATAAATCGGTTTTCGTTTTCACCGGATGGCAATTGACCCTGGGCGCGCTGGTGATGCTGGCGATCTCGAAGCTGAGCGGCGAGGCGTATGACATCGATCGGATCACCGGCTGGGGGATCGCCTGCTTCATCTGGCTGGTCGGTCCCGCCTCGATCGGGTCGTTCGGGCTGTGGTTCACCGCGCTCTCCCGACGGGGGGCCACCGTGACCAGTTCCTACCTGTTCCTGGTTCCGCTGTTTTCCGCGGTGTTTTCGATGATGGTTCTGGGGGAGGCCGTGAGCCCCCACAGTCTGATCGGCGGGGCGATCATCATCGTCGCCCTCTGGCTGATCAATCTTCCCCAAACGGTCTCCGCCGTCTGGCGGGAGCGTCTGGGATTATAGGGGCGTCCTCCCCTGCCAACCGGGGGCGGGAGGGGCGAACCCGTCGGCGGGCGCCCCCCCCTTCCTATCGCCTCAGGCCTTGGGCTGGGGTGCCGGCGGGCGGGTGGCTTCCATCGACGGGCGGCGGGAAAAATCCTCGAACCAGCCGGCCAGGGCGGGATGGCGGTCGCGCCAGAAGATGTCGGGGAAGCGGAAATCGAGATAGCCGAGTGCCGCGCCCAGCGAAACGGCGCCGATCGTCACCGGAGCGCCGGTCAAGGGGCCGGCTTCGCTTTCCAAGACATCAAGGGTGGAGCGGATCGCCAGCTTCTGGCGGTCGATCCATTTATCGTCGCGGGTCCCTTCGGCGCGGCGGCCCTCGATGACTAGATTAACGGCGGCGGTGATCAGGCCATCGGCCAGCCCCAACTGGCGCAGGGCGGCGAAGCGCGCCCCGTCCTCGGTCGGGAACAGCTTTTCCCCGTCGTGGAGGTCATCGAGATAGGCGCAGATCAGGCTGCTTTCGCCCAGGGACGAGCCATCGGGGCGGATCAGGGTGGGAACCTTGCACAAGGGGTTGTCGTCGCGCAGATCGGTGGCGGCGTCCCAGGGGTCGGTCGCAACCAGATCGATGCGATCGCGCAGGCCGGTTTCGATGGCGAAGGCGAGAACCTTGCGCACGAAGGGCGAGGTCGGCGAATGGCGCAGGCGGAAGCGGGGGGCGTCGGTCATGGTCAGAAATGATCCTTCTTGAGACGGGTACGGGCGAAAACCTCGACCGGATCGGCGCCGGTCATGCCAAAGGCCTCTTGGAAATCGGCCGAATCGGCGCGCAGGAACGGATTGGAGCGCGCCTCGTCGCCGAGGAAGGCCGGCACGGTCGGCCGGCCGGCGGCGCGCAGGGCGTCGACCTCCAGCGCCCGGGCGCGCAGGGCCTCGTTGCGCGGGTCGATGGTCAGGGCGAAGGTGATGTTGGGCTGGGTATATTCATGGCCGCAGAAAACCAGGGTCTGGGCCGGCAGGGCGCGCAGCTTGCGCAGCGAGTCCCACATCTGACCGGCCGACCCCTCGAACAACCGGCCACAGCCGGCCGAAAACAGCGTGTCGCCGCAAAACAGCGCCGACGATTCGGCAAACCAATAGGCGATATGGCCCAGGGTGTGGCCGGGAGTCTCGATGACCCGCGCTTCGGCCTGACCGATCGCCACGCGGTCGCCTTCCACCACGGTGCGGTCGATCCCGGGCAGGCGATGGGCGTCGCCGGCGAAGCCGATGATCTCGCAGCCGGTGGCGGCCTTGATTTCCTCGTTGCCGCCGGTGTGGTCATAGTGGTGGTGGGTGTTGAGGATATGGGTGATCGTCCAGCCCAGGCTTTCGGCCGCCGCCAGGACCGGCTCGGCCAGCGACGGGTCGATGACCGCGCAGGCGCCGGTGGCCCGGCAGCGGACCAGATAGATGTAATTGTCCGAAAGGACCGCGATCTGATGGATGTCGAGAGTGCTCAAGGTCCTGTCCTGCTTTGGCCGGCCTCGCGGCGGTGATCTGAAGCGGGGGGATCGTTCCGCCGCCCGTTTCGCGCGATGCGCCCAACCCGGCTCACGCGCTTTCCATGTGGGGTTATTGATCCGCTCCGCAAGCGCGCGACCTCTGCTATGATCGGCCCCATGTGGAGCGATGTCATCGATCTTAGGGACTTTTACGCCACCAGCCAGGGGCAGCTTACCCGCCGGCTGATTGGCCGGTCCCTGCGCGCCCTGTGGCCCGAGGTGAGGGGATGCAGGGTCTTGGGCCTGGGCTATGCGGTGCCCTTCCTTCAACCCTTTGCCGATGAGGCCGAGCGGGTGGTGGCGATGATGCCCGCGCCGATGGGCGCGGTGCGCTGGCCCTCGGTCGGGCCGGTGCAAGGCGCCCTGGCCGACGAGTTGGAGCTGCCGTTGCCCGATCGCTCGATCGATCGGCTGCTGCTGATCCACGGCCTGGAATTCGCCGATCACGCCCATGGTCTGCTGCGCGAATGCTGGCGGGTGCTGGCCGATAACGGCCGGCTGATGGTGGTGGTGCCCAATCGCCGGGCCACCTGGGCGCGGATGGAACGCTCGCCCTTCGCCAATGGCCAGCCCTATTCCGAGGGCCAATTGACCCGCCTGCTGCGCGACCGGTTGTTCACGCCGATCGCCTCGTCCACCGCCTTGTTCATGCCGCCAAGCCGCTCGCGCATGGTGATGGGCTCGGCCAGCCTGCTCGAACAAATCGGCTGCCGATTGTTTCCGGCGTTCGGTGGGGTGGTGGTGGTCGATTGCGCCAAGCAGATCGCCGCTCCGGTGCTGCGTAGCGCCGTGGCGTCGCGGCGGGTCTATGTCGGGGTCGGGCTGTCCCAGCCCCTTCAAGGCAGTTCGCGCGCGGGCTTCAAGAACCCGGCCCCCTTCACGGGTGTGGACGGAAGCTGAGCGGGCCGTCGTCCGCCCCCACGATCTCGCCGATCAACCGGCCGGGGGAGGGGGGAAGGCGGGCGCCGTCCAGGCCATCGGTTAGGGTAAGCGCGCCGTCGGGTCCGATGACGCCGCCGGCCCGGGCATCCCCGGCCGGCGAGGTCAGCACGGCGCCGCTCGGCTTGCGCAGAACGCGCACCACGGCGGGCGTCAGCGGATCGACCAGCACTTCGCCGCCGGCTTCCACCAGCCGCAAATAGGGGCCGGCGTTCGCGGTCTCTTCGGCGTCGATCCAATAGACCCTCACGGGCGAGGCGGGCTCGGGGGCGTCAAACAGCATGGTTTCGATCACCGGCTGGCCGGCGCGTTCCAGCACCAGGGTGCGGCGATGACCCTCGATCAGCGGCCCCAGGGTGCTCCGCGTCAGCACGATGCGGCCCGAGCCATCGGGCAGGGCGAAGACCACCCGTTCCCGGCGCTCGAAGACCAGGGCCAGCGGATCATCGGAAAACCGCGTCAGCGCCAGGGTCGCCGCCGCCAGGCCCAGCGCCAGGCACAGGCCGGTCAGGATCAGGATGACGCGGGTCCGCCCCGGTTCCGGCCGGCGCGCGGGATCTTTCACCGGCGGCTTCCGCGCGCCAGCAGAAAGACCGCCTGGGCGCTCATGAAATTGGCGATCGGGCAATTGGCCGGGAAGCGCTCGGGCCGGCCGCGTTCGTCCAGCGCCAGGGCGCGCTCCACCGTCAGATCAAGCTCGCGGCAAAGCTTGAGGAAATCGCGGATGGTGCAGAAATGGATGTTGGGGGTTTCCCACCATTCATAGGGCAGGTATTCGCTGACCGGCATGCGGCCGCGCACCAGCAGATGCAGCCGGCCGCGCCAATGGGCGAAATTGGGGAACGACACGATCGCCCGATCGGCGATGCGCAGCATGTTGATCAGCACGTCGCGCGGCCGCTCGGTGGCCTGCAGGGTCTGGCTGAGGATGGCGTAATCAAAGGCGCCATCGGGGTAATCGGACAGATCGGTATCGGCGTCGCCCTGGATCACCGGCACGCCCTGGCTGACGGCGGCGCGCACCCCGGCCATCGACAGCTCGATCCCCCGGCCATCGACCTGCTTGAAGGTGCGCAGATAGGACAGCAGATCGCCCTCGCCGCAGCCGACATCGAGAACCCGGGCGCCCGGGGTCACCATGTCGGCGATCAGCTGCAGGTCATAGCGAATGGCGCCGGTGGGGCCGGTGGGCGTCATGGACGGATCCCCGAAAAAAGGCCGCGCGGCAGGCCGAACATGTCGGCCGCGCCATCAAGGAAGCCCTGAAGGGTGTCGTGGAACTCGGGCTCGTCGAGAAGGAAGGCGTCGTGGCCCTTGTCGGTGGTGACTTCGACAAAGCTGACATCGGCCGCTGCCGCGTTCATCGCCCGCACCACCGCCCGGCTTTCGGCGGTGGGGAACAGCCAGTCGCTGGTGAACGACACCACGCAAAAGCGCACCTTGGTGCCTTGGAAGGCGCGGGCCAGCACGCCGTCATGCTCGGCGGCCAGATCGAAATAATCCATCGCCCGGGTGATGTAGAGATAACTGTTGGCGTCGAAGCGTTTGACGAAATTCGCCCCCTGATGGCGCAGATAGCTTTCCACCTGGAAATCCGCATCGAAGCCATAGGTGATCGAGGCGCGGTCCTGGAGCTTGCGGCCGAATTTGCTTTGGAGCGCCGGTTCGGACAGATAGGTGATATGCGCCGTCATCCGCGCCACCGCCAGCCCCCGGCGGGGAACCGTGCCCTGGTTCAGGTAATCGCCGCCGTTCCAATCGGGATCGGCCATGATCGCTTGGCGGCCGACCTCGTGAAAGGCGATGTTCTGGGCCGAATGGCGCCAGGATCCGGCGATCGGCACCACGGCGCGCACCCGTTCGGGATAGCTGACCGCCCATTGCAGCACCTGCATCGCCCCCATCGATCCGCCGATGGCGCAAAACAGCCGCTCGATGCCCAGGTGGTCGAGCAACAGGGCCTGGGCGCGCACCATGTCGCCGATGGTGATGACGGGAAAGCCAAGCCCCCAGGGCTTGCCGGTCGCCGGGTTGATCTCCTTGGGGCCAGTGGTCCCCAGGCAGCCGCCCAGAACATTCGAGCAGATGATGAAATAGCGATCGGTATCGATGGTCTTGCCCGGACCGACCAGGGTCTCCCACCAGCCCGGCCGGCCGGTGACCGGATGGGGACCGATGACATGCTGGTCGCCGGTCAGCGCGTGGCATATCAAGATGGCGTTGGTCCGCTCGGCGTTGAGGCGACCGATGGTCTGATAGGCCACGGTGAGCGGCCCCAGCTCCAGGCCGCTGTCCAGGCGCATGGGCGCGTCGACGCACAGCGTGACGCTTTGATTGAGCGGTTGGGATGCCGCCGGCAGGACATTCATCGCGGCGCTGCTTCCTTCCGATCGGGCCGACCCGCCCGCCTTGGGCGGGACGGGGGGCGGGGGATGAATTGCTAGAAAGGGGTACCCCGTCTGTCAACGTTTTCTTTGACATCGCCCCGGCTTGGGCTAAACCTGACGACCCCCCCATTTTGCCCGGAAACGGGCCGTCCTGCCATGTCGGAGCCGTAATGCCTGAGGAAACGCCTTCGCTGGACGCCTTGCGCGCGGAAATCGATCGCATCGACGACGAGATCCACGACCTGATCGTTCACCGGGCCACTATTGCCGCGAAGGTCCGCGCCGCCAAGACCGGTGGCGGCGGCGGTGACATTTTCCTGCGACCGGGCCGCGAGACCATCGTCTTGCGCCGGCTGCTCGCCCGTCATGCCGGGGCCTTTCCCCGCCGGGTGCTGGTGCGGCTGTGGCGCGAGCTGTTCTCGGCCATCGTGTCGATGCAGGGGCGGTTTTCCCTGGCCGTCTGGATGCCCGAACGCGGCGCGGGCTATATCGAGCTGGCGCGCAATCAGTATGGCACCTTCACCCCGCTGTCGGCCCATCAATCCGTCGGTCAGGTGGTGCGCGAAGTGGCCGAGGGCCGGGCGACCGTCGGCGTCTTGCCGCTGCCCCGGGCCGAGGACGCCACCGCTTGGTGGCTGCATCTGACCTCGGACCTGCCCGGAACGCCGCGCGTCGTCGCCCGCCTGCCGGTGGTCGAGACCGGCGGCCTGGAGGCCCTGGCCATCGCCTGCCTTGATCCCGAGCCGAGCGGCGGCGCCGATCGCGCCTTGCTGTGCATCGAAAGCGGCCCCGACGCCAGCCGCGCCGCCGTGCTCGATGGTCTGCGCGAGGCTGGCTTCGATCCGGTCGGGCTGATGGATGTGCGGACCCTGGAGTCGGGCCCCCGGCTTAGTCTGGTCGAGGTGGCCGGTTTCGTCGCCCCGGGTGATGAGCGGCTGGCCCTGGCGACAAGCGGCCCGATCTCGCGGCTGGTCGTTATCGGCGTTCACGCCGAACCGTTTTCCGCCCGCGATCTTGACGGCGCCCCCTGATCGAGAGCGGCGAGCGGGAAAGGGGATACCGGTTTTCCGTGTCAGCGCCGCTCTCATTTATTGAATCGAGATCAAAGTTTCCGCGTTAAAGGGGTAGCATTTAACGCGGTTTGATCGAGGCGCGCCCACGATCCTTGTCGTTTTCCGTCCAGCGAAGGCATCGGACCATGACCAAAGCGATTATTCCTCAGCCCCGTCCCGGCATCATGGAGATCAGCCCCTATGTCGGGGGCGAGTCCAAGCTGGCCGGTGTCGATCGGATCATCAAGCTGTCGTCCAACGAGGGCGCCCTGGGGGCGAGCCCGCGGGTGCGCGACGCGCTGATCGCTTCGGCCGGCGAGGCCCATCGCTATCCCGACGGCAACGCCACCGCCCTGCGCGAGGCCCTGGGGCGCACCCATGGCCTTGATCCGGCGCGCATCGTCTGCGGCGCCGGGTCCGATGAACTGATCGGTCTTTTGTGCCGCGCCTATGCCGGCCCGGGCGATAGCATCGTGCAAAGCGCCTATGGCTTCCTGATGTATGGCATCTATGCGCGCGGCGTCGGGGCCGAGCCGATTCTCGCCCCGGAAAGCGATCTGACGGCCGATATCGACGCCATGCTGGCCGCCGTGCGCGACACCACCAAGCTGGTGTTCCTGGCCAATCCCAATAATCCGACCGGCACCTGCCTGCCGACCTCGGAAGTCGTGCGCCTGCGCGAGGGCCTGCGCGACGACATCATCCTGGTCGTCGACGCCGCCTATGCGGAATATGTCGAGCGCAACGATTACGACGCGGGCGCCCGGCTGGTCGACAGCCACCCCAATACGGTGATGCTGCGCACTTTCTCGAAGATCGGCTTGGGCGGTCTGCGGCTGGGCTGGAGCTATGGCCCGGCCCATATCATCGACGTTCTCAACCGCGTGCGCGGGCCGTTCAATATTTGCGGTCAGGCGCTGGTGGCCGGCGAAGCGGCGCTGGCGGACCCGGCCTTTACCGATCTGTCGCGGGCCCATAATTCCCTGTGGCGGGAGTGGACGCGCGCAAAACTGCAGGCGATGGGCATCCGGGTTGGCGAGTCCTCGGGCAATTTCGTTCTTGCCACCTTCGATGCCGAAGGCCCCTTCACCGCCCTGGCCGCCGACGCCGCCTTGCGCCAGCAGGGCATCATCTGCCGCCGGGTGGCGGGCTATGGCCTGCCCAACTGCCTGCGCATCACCATCGGCCGCGATGACGAGATGCAGGCGGTGGTCGAAGCCCTTGGCGCCTTCATGGCTGGCGAGGGGCGGTGACGACGGCGCCGTCCTCTGCGCTGTTTGACCGCGTCGCCCTGATCGGCGTTGGGCTGATCGGGTCGTCGCTGGCCCGCGCCATCAGGCGCCATGGGCTGGCCCGCACCATCGCCGTGGCCGATCAGGGCGAGGGCGTCGCCGCCCGCGCCCTGGCCCTGGGTCTGTGCGACGAGGCGGGCGAGGATGCGGTGGCCGCCGTGCGCGGTGCCGATCTGGTGATGCTGTGCACCCCGGTGGGGGCCGGCGAGGCGATCGCCCGGGCCATCGGCCCGGCGCTGGCCCCGGGCGCCATCGTGTCCGATGTCGGCTCGGTCAAGGCGCGGGTGATCGAAATGATCGCCCCCCATCTGCCCGCGGGCGTTCATCTGGTGCCCGGCCATCCGGTGGCCGGCACCGAAAAAAGCGGCCCCGAGTCGGGGTTCGCCGAATTGTTCGAAGGCCGCTGGTGCATCCTGACGCCTTTGCCGACCACGGACGCGCGGGCGGTCGACAAGGTTGCCGAGCTGTGGCGGCGGGTGGGCATGGTCATCGAGACGATGGATCCCGACACCCACGACAAGGTGCTGGCCATCACCTCGCATCTGCCCCATCTGATCGCCTATACCATCGTCGGCACCGCCGCCGATCTGGAAGACCACCTGTCGCAAAAAGTCATCGCCTTTTCCGCCGGCGGCTTCCGCGATTTCACCCGCATCGCCGGGTCCGATCCGGTGATGTGGCGCGATGTGTTCTTGAACAACCGCGAGGCGGTCTTGGAAATCCTCCAGCGCTTCACCGAGGATTTGACCGCCCTGCAGCGGGCGATCCGCTGGGGCGAGGGCGACACCCTGGAAGCCCTGTTCACCAAAACCCGCGCCATCCGCCAAGCGGTGATTGAAGCCAAACAGGCTTAGCGTTTCGGCGGAAGCGAGCCTGAAATCCCGTGGTATTTGCCCACTTTGCCGCATAAACTCTTGTTTTGGTTGTCTCAGGGGATGGTGGTCATCGTCCTCTGGCGTCGTATTCGCGCTACCTTGGGAGGCGGAGGACCATGGGGATGTTACGGATCCGACGAAGTGATGATTCCTTGCTGTGCCAGGACGGCCAAAAGGTTGTCCGAAAGCCCCTTGGGTCCCTAGGCATTGCCCGCCTGCAGGGCTGGACCACCGATTACGCGACGGCGGTTCGGAGCCGAAATGCCGATAGTCTGTTGGCGATTGGCCAGAACATCGCCGATTTTCTCAACGATGGAGATGGTTGGCTTAACGGCTGTTTGAAACGGCCTGGGCCGGTTTGCCTGGAGATTGAAGCCTCCGCCGATCCAGACGACGGCGCGTCGCTTCTGCTGGATGTTCCATGGGAGTTGTTGGCTCTCCAGGGGCGGTTTCTGGCGGCGGACCCGCATCAACTTTTTCTGGTCGCCCGCCGTTTGGGTGCGTCGGAAACGCCCGATGAGCCCGAGCATGGCGATCTTGCGGTTTTATTCATGGCCGCCGAAGTCGAGGGCCAGCATGTCCTTGATTATGAACGCGAGGAGGCCGCTTTTCTCGATGCCACGCAGGGCCTGAACGCCCATCTCGCGGTCGAGGAAAGCGGTAGCCTAGCGGGTCTTGGGTTGCGCCTGAAGCAAACCCGGCGCTGGGAGGCGCTGCATCTCACCTGCCATGGGGACCTGGGCGAGACCGGTCCGTTCCTGGCTCTGGAGACGGCGGAAGGAGGACTCGACCGCGTGGATGCCGGTCAGCTCTGCGCGCTGCTTGGCGACGAAACCCAGATGCCCCGGCTGGTTTTCCTATCGGCTTGCCGGACGGCGGAGCGAGCGGAGAGTGGTGCGGCGCGTTTTGCCCAGGCGCTGGTGCGTGCCGGAGTCGGCAATGCGGTAGGCTGGGACGGATCCGTCCAGGATGGCGACGCCATAGCCTTCGCCGAGGTCTTTTATGGTGAACTCGCCGGAGGGCGGTCAGTTATCCACGCCGCGGCGGTGGCGCGGCGGAAGGTGTTGGGTACCTATAAGGCCAATGGAAACGAGGGCGACGGTATCCATTGGCATCTGGCGCGGGTTTATCTGGGGCCACGCGGCGGTGGTGCGCTGTGTAACCCGAGCGGCAAGCCAACGCGCCCGTTTCACCGCAATCCCGCCGACAAGGCGTATCTTGATAAGACCAACAGGCGGGTGCCTGTAGCGACCGCCGACCAATTCGTCGGCCGTCGCCGCCCGCTCCAGGCGGCGCTGCGCGCCTGGAGCGCCGGCAGTGCCGGTGTGTTGATCCAGGGAATGGGCAATCTTGGCAAATCAAGCTTGGCCGAGCGCATCGCCAGCCGGTTAGACAGTCATGACGTGGTGGTGGTGGTCGAGCGCTACGATGCTCTGGCGGTGTTTAATGCCCTGGTCGCAGCGCTCCCCGAGACCGAGCAAGCCGCTATCGCCAAAGCCTATGAGGCGTCGATTGTTAGTGATCCCGCTTCATTGAAGCTGGTCGTCCAAAAGCTTCTGAAAGATCCCTTCAGTGGGCATGGCGGAACCCGGCCCATCCTGCTGATCATCGACGATCTTGAACAACGCTTGGATGCGCCAAAACCCGGCGAATCGGCTACACCGTTCAAAACCCCGGACGACAATGTTATCTTCGGCGCGCTGATCGCCGCCTTTTGCGAGTCCCAACGGCACAGCAAATCGCGGCTGCTGATCACCAGCCGCTATACCTTTGCACTCCGCGACGCCCAGGGCGACGACTTGGCGGCAAGGCTTACCGTGATTGCGCTGCCGCCAATGGACCCGGCGCAGCGAGCCAAGCAGATGCGAACGGCGGCGCGATTGAATGGCCGGCTGCGTCGCCCGGGCGCCGATCCCGATCTCGATCAACTGGAAGGGCGTATCCGCGCGGCGGCGGGCGGCAATCCCGGTTTGCAGGAAATTCTAACCCGTCCCCTTCTGGAAATGGGCGATCGCGCCGCCGCAACGCGGGCGGTGGAGGCGGTGGAAGGCTATCTCATCAGCGGGAAGGCGCCATCTGAAGATAGCGCGGCGCAAGAGTTCTTCCAGCGGGTGTCGCTGGAGGCCCTTCGAGCGATGCTGACGCTAACCGAGGTTGCCCAGCTTCGCGCCGCAACGCTGTTTCCGCTGGAGGTCCCGCTGACTGTCGTCGAGACGGCGGGCCGCGCCGCCGGGATTGACTGTCCAGATCAAGCGGTGGAGCGGCTTCAGGGCTTGGGGTTGCTTGATCGCTACCAAGGCCCCGGGGGCAGGCTGGAAGCAGCGGTCAATCCGCTGGCCCGGCCGCTGGTTGAGCCCCTATCGGCGACCGAGCAAACTTTCCTGGCCGCCGCCGTGGTCGAGAAATTGTATGCCGCTTGGACCAACGATGACGGACAACTGTCGGCAAACGCCCAGGCTGTTGTGCTCGCCGACCTCGCTTTGATAGCGGGCGGCCCACCAGAGATTTTGAAGAAAGCGATTTGGGCAGGTGTTTATTTCCTCAGATGGGCGGGATGGTTGGCGGAGGCTGAGGCGCTTTTGTACCATGCCGTACAGAGCTTTAACCACCTGGGCGACAAGCACGCGCGCGCGACGGCCTGGGGCCAGATCGCCGAGATTCTCGTCACGCGCGCCAAGATGGATACGGCTCTGCATATCTTCTGCGAGGAGGTTATGCCCGTTTTTGAGGGGGTGGGCTACGAGCGTGAGCGCGCGGTGACCCTTACCAAGATCGCTGATATTCTCGATAGCCAAGGGAAAACAGATAGGGCGTTGTGCATCTATCTGGAGCAATGCCTACCGGTAGTGCAACAGATGCGGGATCTGAGCACCCTTGCCCATATCCGCCTTGCCTGCGCCAAGATCCGTCTCAAAAAGAGTGGGCTGCAAAACAACGAGGCTGTTACCATCGTCAGCGAACTCTCCGAGAGTTTCGACCTTTTTTGCCAGATCGACCGCCTGGACTATATCGGCAAGGTTGGCTTGGAACTTGGTCAGGTTCTTGCGAAAACCGGGCAGATAGAAGAGGCGGTGCGCGTACTTGAACAAGCTGCCGAAGCCTTCACAAAGCTCTTGAACAGAGAGCTTGTAGAAAATATCCGAACTCTTCAGGCCTCTATCCGAAAGCCATCTGAATGACCCTCTTCCTCCACATCACCGGTCCCAACGCTCAGGCGCTTGCCGCTGAGGTCGAGGCGTTCTTTGCCGAAGTGATCGGTACCCCGGTGGAGCGGCGTTCGTTGCCAAAGGATGATGTCATTTACCGCAGCGATCCGCTTGCCGTCGCCGCGCTGGTGCTGGCAATTCCCGGCGCCCTGGTCGCGACCCTTGATCTCGCCCAGCGCGCCCGTTTGGGCGAGCGGATCGACCGCCTGCGTGATCGCTTGCGCGGCAAGGCGGACTCAGCCGATAGGGTAAGCTTGAGTGGTGGTGCGGGGCCCGATCTTGATCTGATCGCCGCCCCCCGCGATGCCGTGATTGATCGCCTTGAACAGACTTCGGGCGATCGCGTTCAGTCCCCCAGCGGGAAGTAGGGCGCCGCGTTCTCAGTCGCGTTCGGGGCGGGAGCTTGGGAGGAAGGAGAGCGGGTCGGGGACGGGGGCGCCTTTGAGGTGGTCTTCGATGCGGCGGGCCAGATCGTGGCCAAGAATCATGATGTCGTCGGAGTCGCAATCGAGATGGCGCAGAGAGTCCGCCATCTTGTAGAGATGAGACCGTTGATCGTTCCCTATCACCTTACCCTCACTCTGGTCCCTGCTTGGCATCGCTGGCTGAAAGGCGGGGGCGGTTCTGGCCCATGGTCTATGATTCTTCCGCCAGGATAGTGTTTCGACTAGGTTCTGTCCAGAGTGGCGAGCGGAAAACCGGGGGCCGGTTTTCCGCGTCACCGCCGCTCTAAGATCTTGATGCTCAAGCAGATCGTCGTCGCACTCCGCGTCAGAGTGCTGGGGATTTGGTCTAGCGGGGGACGATGCGTTGGGGGGGCGCCTCGGAGTCGACGGGACGCTGGGCTTTTCCCTGCTGGTCGATGGCGAAGCCCGGGGCGATGCGGTTGAGGGCGCGCGGGCCCTTGGGTCCCCAGGTCACGGTCGGCAGGTCAAGCAGGCGCGCCGGACCGCCATAGAGAACGCGGTCGCGGATGGTGACGGGCAGGGTGATCTGGCCGTCGCGGAACATGCCCGAAAGCACCATGCGGGCCATGTCCGAATCGACGGTGCGGGTCCATCCCTGGTCGGCGAAGCCGCGAATCAGCTCGAACAGCCCGCGCGCCTGAACCGAAAGCCCGCCCGAGGGCTGCAGGTCGCGGTCCATGCCCAGGCTGCCCGAGGCCCGCAAGCTGAGCGGCGGCCAGGTCACCGACAGGTCATCGATGCGCAGGGTGCCGTTGTCGTCCCGCCACCGGGTCAAGGCCGGCTCCAGCGGGCCACCGGGCAGGCGGCCGATCAGCCGCGCCTTCATCGACAGCGCGGTCAGCATTTCGGACAGCCCGATGCGGCCATCGGGCGGCGGGCGGAGGCCGCGCATTTCAAGGATGGCGCTTTGCGCCGCCGCCCCGCCGCCGGCCGCCGGATACAGCGCCCCGGCCAGGGTGTGCAGGGAAAGGCTGGCCAGGGTGGTCGGGGCGCTGGTTCCGCCACTGATCGATAGATCCTCCAGGGCGACCTTGGATTCGCTGATGGCGCCATCGGGGCCGATATCAAGCGCCGCCGTCATCGTTTTGCCCGAGATCGCCAGGGACGGCTTTTTTCCCTCGCCGTCGCCGGGCAGGGCGATCAGATGGGGGCCGGGGGCGTCCAGGGTGACATGGCGGGGGGCGAAGGGGGTGAGCGAGGCGGTGAGGCGCGGCGCCGACCAGCTCCATTCCCCCAGATCCTCGGGCGCGGTCAGCGAGGGCGCGGTGATGGTCAGGCGAACGGCCAAGGGGAAGCCGCCGGTTTCGATGCCGCGATGGCGCGGGGCGAAGCCCTCGGCCTCGCGATCGGCGATCCAGCGATCCAGGGCCTGTCCCGCCTGCCGCGCCGTGTACACCCAGAAGCCGGCGTAAAGGCCGCTCATCAGCGCCAGCAGCAGCGGCGCCCAGACATAGACGCGCAGGAACAGCGGGCGGGAGCGCGGGGGCGGCGCGGCGGGGATCGCCGCCTCGGGAGAATGGAAGCGCGGATCGCGACCCGAGAGGGGTACGGCGTCATCGCGTCGCTTGGGTCCACCCGTCGCCGGCTTTCGCTTTCCCTGATCGGCCACTCTGTGTTCTCCTTGCCCCATGCCCGGGAGCGGTGTTCGCCCACCACGGGTATCATGACATCCTTTAGCATGGTCGCAAGATGACGCAGAACGATGAATTCTGGGTATTCGCCTACGGTTCGCTGATGTGGCGCCCGGGCTTCGCCCATGTCGAGACCCGGCCCGCCCTGCTGGAGGGCTATCACCGGGCCATGTGCGTGCTGTCGATCCATTACCGGGGCACGCCCGAGCGGCCGGGTTTGGTGCTTGGTCTGGAAGAGGGCGGCCGTTGCCATGGCCGGGCCTTCCGCGTGAGCGACGACGACCGCGAGACGGTCGTCGCCTATCTGCGGGCGCGCGAGTTGATCAGCAATGTTTATCTCGAGCGCATGCTGCCCGTGCTTCTTGATGACGGTCGCCGGGTCGAGGCTTACGTCTTCATCGCCGATTGCGCCCATGACCAGTACCGGGGCGGCCTGGAGGACGTCGATGCCGCCCGCATCATCGCCCAAGGCCAGGGCAGCGGTGGATCGGCGCGCGATTACCTCGCCAATTCCCTGGCCCATCTGGATGGTCTGGGCATTCCCGACCCGGCCCTGGCCCGCCTGCTCGCCACCGTTGACCGCCTAGGGCGGCCCGCGTGAAATCCGCAGGCCGCTCTAAGCGCCGTACCCGCCCGACCCTAAGGTCGGGCGGACGGGAGGCTTATGAGCAGGTCGAATGGCCGCAGCTCGCGCATTTGGAGCAGCCTTCCTGGCGGAAGTAGGTCGGCTGGCCGCAGGCCGGGCAGCGGTCGCCGATCGGCGCCCCCGCCGAGGCAGGGGCCGAGGCATCGGCCGATGGCGCGGCCGGGGCGGTTTCCTCCTCGGGGGCGCCGCGCTCGGCGATCTGGTCCATCAGGCCGAGATCGGCGAGGTGGCGGCGCATCACCGAGGCGACCAGGGCGACCACGCCATTGACGAAGCGGCCCTTGACCCAAACGCCCTGGGCGCCGCGCACCTGTTCGAGATCTTCGACCAGGAAGGCCGGGTTGTCGGTGCGGCGCATCACCGCCGACAGGGTGACGGTCAGCGCCGAAAGCAATTCGGCGTGTTCGGCCGAGCGCGAGGCGATGAACACCTCGAAGGGCCGTCGGCCGCCGGCCTCGTCGCGCACATCGTTGATGGTGACGTAGAAGTTCTCGTCCGATAACGGCCAGCGCAGTTTATAGGTGCGGCCCTCCAGAAACTCCGGCCGCATCGGCGGCGCCGGGGTGCGCGGCGCCGGCGCCTTCTGGACCGGGGCGGCGGCGGGCGTCGTCGCGTCCAGCGACAGCACCGAGCCGCGCGTGCCCGAGGGGCGATAGGTCGTGCAGCCCTTGCAGCCCATCTCATAGGCCAGCTTGTAGACGGCGGCGAAGGAGTCGTAGCTCATGTCGGCCGGGCAGTTGATCGTCTTGCTGATCGAGGCGTCGATGAACTCCTGACAGGCGGCCTGCATGCGCAGGTGATCCTCGACCGACAGCTCCAGCGCCGTCACCATCGAGTCGGGCAGGCCGGTGAGCGGCGCCGTGGCCGGATCAAGGCCCCGCGTCCGGCACCAGCTTTCAAAGCCGGCGTCGATCACGGCGAATTCGTCGTGGCCGCCATCGGGGCGCAGCACCTTGCGGAAATAGCGCCAGCCGAAGGTCGGCTCCAGACCGCTCGACACGTTGTTGTAATAGATCGCCGTCGTCCCCGTCGGGGCGATGGTCAGCATCACACCATTGCGCAGGCCCTGTTCAGCAATCTTGGCGCGAAGATCGTCGGGCAACTCCTGAATGAAGGGGCGGGCCAGCAGCTGGTCGCGGTCATAAAGCGGGAAGGGGCCGCGCTCGCCCGCCAGCTCGGCCGAAGCCCGATAGGCGGCATCGCGCAAGAGCGCCATGATCCGCCGGGTTTCGGCGATGGCGGCCGGCGAACCATAGCGCAGACCCAGCATCTGCAAGGCGTTGCCCAGGCCCATGATCCCCAGCCCCAGCCGGCGCTTGGCCTGGGCCTCCTTGGCCTGATCCTCGACCGGGAAGTTCGAGACATCGAGCACGTTATCAAGGAAGCGCACGCCGATCGCCGCCACCTCGGCCAGACGCGCGTCGTCGAACCGGGCTTGGGGGGTGAAGGGATCGCGCACCAGAACCGCCAGATTGACGCAACCCAGGTTGCAATCGCCATTGGGCGGCAGCGGCTGTTCACCGCAGGGGTTGGTGCACGAGATGGTCTCGCAATAAGCCAGATTGTTGCGCTCGTTCACCCGGTCGATGAAGATCACTCCGGGCTCGGCGTGATCATAGGTGGTGCGGATGATCTTTTCCCACAGGGCGCGGGCCGACAGCCGCTCGTAGACGTACCAGGGTTCGCCGTTGCGCTCGGTAACCGCCACCAAACGGGCCGGATCGGCCGGCGGCACGGAAAAGCCCAGATCCCAGGTCGCATCCTCGTCAACGGCGCGCATGAAGGCGTCGGTGACCAGAACCGAGACGTTGAAATTGGTCAGCCGTCCGGCCTGGGCCTTGGCGGTGATGAAGGCCGGCAGGTCGGGATGGTCGCAAATCATCGTGCCCATCATCGCGCCGCGCCGCGCCCCGCCGCTCATGATCGTGCCGCACATGGCGTGCCAGATCTCCATGAACGACAGCGGCCCCGACGACACCGATCCGGTGCGCCGGACCTTGGCGCCGCGCGGCCGCAGCGTCGAGAAATCGGTGCCGATGCCGCCGCCTTGCTGCATGGTCAGGGCGGCGCGGGTTAGCGCCTCCATGATGCCGTCCATGCGGTCGGGCACGATCATATTGACGAAGCAGTTGATCAGGGTGACTCGGCGATCGGTGCCCGCTCCGGCGTGAATGCGCCCACCCGGGCACCATTCCAGCGCCTTCATCGCCTCTAGGGCCAGGGGCTCGTGAACGGCGCGCCGGGGGTCGCGGGCATAGATGCCCCGGCAGACCCGGGCGAAGCTGTCTTCGGGACCCTGCTCAAGCGACGAGCCATCGGGGTCGACCAGCCGGTACTTCTCCCGCCAGATGCTTTCGACGATAGGCTGGCGGTCCATGGGGGAAACTCCTTGGTGGGGGAAAAACGCGAAAAGGAAAGGGTCTGAAAAGGGATCAGGCGCCCAGGGACGGGGCCGGGTCCGCCGGGGCCGCCAGGGTCAGCGACGGCGCCGGCAAACCGGCCAGGGCGGCGCTGGCGGTTTCGATGCGCTCGCGTAGCTGGGTCATGAAGACCTTGCGGTCAAGACCGGGCGGGATCGGCGGCAGAATTTCAAGAACCACCGTGCCTGAGCGCTTCATGAAGCTGTTGCGCGACCAGAACAGCCCGGAGTTGAGGGCGACGGGGACCACGGGAACGCCCATCTGGGTGTAAAGGGCGGCCACGCCGGGCTGATAGGGCGGGCAGTCGCCGGGCAGGGTGCGGGTGCCTTCGGGGAAGATGATGATCGTTCCCCCTTTGTTCAGGGCGGTGCGGACATCGCGGATCATCGCCTTCATCGCCCCGGCGCCGGCCTTGCGGTCGACCGAGACCTGCCCCGAGCGCGCCATGTACCAGCCGACGAAGGGGATGGTGACCAGTTCTTTTTTCAGAACATAGATCGGATCCTCGACCAGCTGATGGAAGACGAAGGTCTCGAAGGCGCTTTGGTGCTTGGAGGCGATGATGGCCGGACCGGTCGGCAGGTTCTCGCGGCCGCGAATCTCGAGCTTGAGCCCCAGCAGCACGCGGGCGCCAAGAACGAAGCCCTTGAGCCAGAAGCGGGCGACGGCGCGCACGGCATGGGCGCGAAAGGCCAGGACGGGGACGAACAGGACGCCCATGGTGATCGTCCAGCCGAGATAGAAAATATTGAAAAGAACGGAGCGCGCTAGGGCCATCATCGGGTCTCGCCGGTGGAGGAGGGGGAGGGGGTGGAAGACGACGGCCCGACCGGGGGCGGAAACAGCGGCGCGGCCAAAGCCTCGACATTGACCGGCGACAGGGTCCGGCGCAGCCAGGCGACCAGGAATTTGCTGTATTCCTCGGCCATCAAGCGCGCCGTGCCTTTCCACATCCACCATTCCTGCTGCTTGACCGAGCCGGGAAAAACCGGATGGGCGATGATCCGCACATCGGGCATGGCGGCGCGGAATTCCACCAGACTGCGCGGCATGTGATAGGCGGCGGTGACCAGACGCAGGCTGGTGAAATGTTCCGTCGCCAGCCAATGGGCGGTTTCCTCGGCATTGCCGACCGTATCAAGGGCCGCATGGCCGAGCACCACCCGGCTCCGCAGGTTCTCGGGCACATCGACGATGGCGGCGCGCAGGTCGTCTAGGGTGACTTCCACGCCGACCCCCGACAAGAACAGCTTGCGCCCCAGGCCACGGGCCAGCAGGTCCAGGCCGACGGGCAGGCGTTCCGAGCCGCCGGTCAGCACGACGATGGCATCGGTGGTCGTCTGATCGTCCTCGATGGCCGAAGGCAGCACCGTGGAGGCGAAGAGCGCAAGCCCCGCCAGCCATAGTCCGAATGCCGTCAGGGCCAGAAGACCCAGTCGTCGCGCCACCTTCCCCATTCTCGAATCGTTCCGTCCCGTTTCCCGCCACCCGCAGTGGGGGCTGTCTTTCCCTGCGACCTGCCAAGGCCGCCGTCATACCTCGCGGCCCGCCGAAGCTGCCGTCAAAGCATCCGGGCGAGGGTTCGCAGAACCGTCACCCGCGTTGTAAGCATCGCCACCAGTCCGCCGGCCAGCGGCAAGCACACCAGGATCAGCCAGTGAACCGCGCCCAAGCCGACGTCGGGGACGAAGCCGCCTTCGATGTCGCGGCAGAGATACCCGATCCCCAGGATGGCGGGAAGGGCGAGAATAAGCCCCGTTCCCCCCCCCATCAAGCCAAGGACAAGCGAGCGGGCGGCGAACTGGCGGGCGATATAGGCGTCATGGGCGCCGATCATATGCAGAACCTCGATCGCCGGCCGGTGGGTGGTCATCGCCGTGCGCGTGGCTTGAACCACCGCCAGCGAGGTCGCCGCCGTCACCAGCACCAGCACGGCGAGCGACAGCGAGGCCAGGGCCTCGGCCAGATTGACCAGCTTGGCCAGCCACAGGCGGTGATCGTCAAGCGTTGCCCCGGGCACCGCCTCGCTCAGCCGGCGGCCGAGGGCGGCCAGATCGAAGGGTGTGTCGGGCTTGAGGGTGACGTCGATCAGCCGTGGCATCGGCAGGTCGTCGACCAGATCGGCCGCCCCCAGCCAGGGCTCCATCAGCGCCTTCAGGCGCTCGATCGGAATCGCCTGGGCATCGGCGACGGCCCGGTCGGCGCGCAGAACGACCAGGGCCTGCTCGACCCACTCCTCGGTGGTCTTGCCGCTTTCCTCGGGCGAGCCCTCGGCGGGCATCACCTGAACCGTGAGCGTGCCCGAGACGTCGCGGTTCCAGCGGTCGACCACGGTCTGCACCGCCATCGCCCCGGCCATGGCCAGGGTGGCCAGGAAAACCATGACGGCGACCATGATCGCCAGGAAACGGCCCGACCCGTCTTCGGCGATTGGCAGATCGGTTCGCGGAAATCTCACGGGCGGGGCTCCCGGCCGATCGGCGTCGACTCGGCGCCGACCAGGGCGCGCACCTCTTCGGTGACCGGATCGACGATCGCCAGCCCGCCGCCGTCAAGGTGAAGGCGGGGGAAGCGGAAGCGTTGGATCAACCCCTCGCTATGGGTGGCGATCAGCACGGTGGTCCCCAATTTATTGAGCTCGATGAACAGATGAAGCAGGCGGGTGGCGATGCGGTCGTCGACATTGCCGGTGGGTTCGTCGGCCAGCAACAGGTCGGGGCGGCTGATGACGGCGCGGGCGATGGCGATGCGCTGCTTCTGACCGCCCGACAGGGTGGGCGGGCGGGCGTTCATCTGCTCGCGCAGGCCGACCCACGACAGCAGTTCCGGGACATGGCGGCGGATTTCCTCTTCCGAAACCCCGGCGACGCGCAACGGCAGGGCGACGTTATCAAGGGCCGAGAGATGATCGAGCAGGCGGAAATCCTGAAAGACGACGCCGATGCGCCGGCGGACGGCGGGAAGTTCCTGGCGGTGAACCGAGGTGACCTCCTGGCCAAACAGCGTGATCGAGCCGCGTGTTGGCCGTTGGGCGAGATAAAGCAGGCTGAGCAGCGACGATTTGCCCGCCCCCGAAGCGCCGGTCAGGAAGTGGAAAGACCCCGAAGGCAGGGAGAAATCGATATCGGTGAAAATCTCCGGGCCGCTGCCATAGCGCAGGCCGACCGCTTCGAACCGCACCGCCACCGCGTCCTGGCGTCGGTCTCGCTGCTTTCGGAAAATGCCCGCCACGCCCCATCGCTCCCGCTATGCCGCCTCAAGCGGCTTATCGACCCACGCTTCATGGCCCCACCTTGAAAAACCAAGGATTAACCTTTTTGGGGCCATGTTATGGTGGCTTGCCACCGCGACCGGCCAGCCCCTATAACCAAAGATAGCACTTCGGCGGATCCGTAAAACACATGATCATCACGTGCCCGAGCTGCGCGGCAAAGTTCACCTTGCCCGATGGCGCCCTTGGATCGGAAGGGCGCAAGGTGAAATGCGCCAAATGCGCTCACGTCTGGCAGGCGAAGGCCGAGGGTGCCGCGTCGTCTTTTTCCATTGACGAGGGCTACGACGATTCCCCCTTCGCTCAGGACGAGCCGGATTTCCCCGAGCCTGCTTTCGCCCCGCCCCCGCCCCCTCCGCCCCGCCCAAGTCCCGCCCGTCCAAACCCGCCCCGTCCGGCCGCCGCGCCCTCGGCGCCGGTTTTCGATGCGGCCCCGCCGCGTCTTGGCAAGCAAGACGGGCTACCGTTGGAAATGGATCCCGAGCCGCCCTCGCGGATTCCCGCCCATGATGACGCCGCCCTCGACGAGGATCTGGCCAAGCTCGACAGTATTCTGGGAACGCTGAAGGGCGGCGGCGTCCTCAAGGACAAGGCGCGGGGAGCGCCCGAGATCGCCGGCGATGATTTCGCCGATGACGACCACCTCCACGACTTCCTCCAGACCCGCGTTCTTGGCGAGGACGACGATCTGGAGGACCTTGACGGCTTCATGGCCGCCGGCGAACCCGAGGCCATCCCCCGGGTCTTCACCGGACCGCGGCCCAGTGGCCGGCGGCGCGGCGCCACCGCCCTCAAGGTCGTGGTGATGACCCTGGTCGCGCTGTGGCTGCTGGCCTTGGGCGGCTGGTTCCTGCGCGATCCCCTGGTCGCCCTGGTGCCCGGTCTGGCGCCGGTCTATACGGCGCTTGGCATCGATGTGACCGATCCGCGCAGCGAGGTGATTTTCCAGAACGTGGTCAGCACCCTGGAAACCCGCGACGAAACCCGTCTTCTGGTGGTTCGCGGCCTGCTCTTCAACCCCTCCGACGAGAACCGCGAAGTGCCGCGATTGCGCCTGACGGTGATCGACGACAGCCAGAAGGTTCTTCAGCAGGTGACGGCCGCGCCGCCCCAATCGGTGCTGGCGCCCGGCGCCCAGATCCCCTTCGAAGTCTCGATGGAAAATCCCTCGCAGCTCGCCACCGGGTTCCGCGTCGTCTTCGACAAGGCCGGCTGAATCCGGCCGGGCGGCGGCGCTTTGACCCAAACTTTCCCTGTTCTCGGCCATTTTTGGCGCAACGCATGATCGGGAGATCGTGATGAAAACGCGCAAGCGGGTATTGGTGACCGGGGGGGCGGGGTTTTTGGGCTCCCACCTGTGTGAAAGGCTGATCGGCCAGGGCTGCGACGTTCTGTGTGTCGATAATTTCTTTACTGGCCAGCGCGAGAACGTCGCCCATCTGATCGGCAATCCCTATTTCGAACTGATGCGCCACGACGTGACCTTCCCGCTCTATGTGGAGGTCGACGAGATCTATAACCTCGCCTGTCCGGCCAGCCCGATCCACTACCAGTTCGATCCGGTGCAAACCACCAAGACCAGCGTCCATGGCGCCATCAATCTGCTGGGGCTGGCCAAGCGGACCAAGGCGCGGATCCTGCAAGCCTCGACCAGCGAGGTTTATGGCGATCCCACCATCCATCCCCAGACCGAGGATTATCGCGGCAACGTCAATCCCATCGGGCCGCGCGCCTGCTACGACGAGGGCAAGCGCTGCGCCGAAACCCTATTTTTCGATTATCACCGGCAGTTCGCCCTTGATATCAAGGTCATCCGCATCTTCAACACCTATGGGCCGCGCATGCATCCCGACGATGGCCGGGTGGTGTCGAACTTCATCTTGCAGGCCCTGCGCGGTCAGCCGATCTCGCTCTATGGCGACGGCTTGCAGACCCGCTC
Organism: Rhodospirillum rubrum ATCC 11170; assembly: GCF_000013085.1. NCBI lineage: Bacteria > Pseudomonadati > Pseudomonadota > Alphaproteobacteria > Rhodospirillales > Rhodospirillaceae > Rhodospirillum > Rhodospirillum rubrum. Next base: position 3,748,420 of record NC_007643.1, on the reverse strand, counting down.
GTTCTGCTATGTCGATGATCTGATCGACGGCATGCTGGCTTTCATGGCGACGCCGCCCAGCGAACCCGGCCCGCTTAATCTGGGCAATCCCCACGAGATCACCATCCGCGCCCTGGCCGAAAAAATCATCGCCATGACCGGCTCGGCCTCGGATCTGGTGTTCCATCCGCTGCCCGCCGACGATCCGCGCCAGCGCCGCCCCGATATCACCAAGGCCCGGGCCCTGCTCGACTGGGCGCCGACCATCGACGTCGAAGACGGCCTGGGCCGGACCATCGAGTATTTTCGCGCCCGCATGGGCTGACATCGGGCGCCAACCAAAACGGCCACGCTCCCTTTGCGGAGCGTGGCCCAACCTTGGCAATGACTAAAACCTAAAAAGAACGAGGCTCAGAGACGCAGGGTGGTGGAGGGGCGATAATGCTCCCCCATACGGAACCTGCCGGTCTGGCTGTCGTGCTTGAGAAGGCCAAGGCCAACCGCCTGGGCGACGGTCAACTGGCGTCCTTTCAGCGTGATGGTAAAATTATCCACTTCAAGGCCTTGCGAGGCCTCGGCGTCATTCATCCCATAGGGAGCTGACTCAGACATCGTGGAGACTCCTTCCGTTCCCCGGTTCCCCCCGGTTTCTGGAATACCCCCAAAGTGCCCATTGACTTGAGACCCGTCAAGAGAACGATCGGCATAAGTTCTGTGTCAAAGCCGCTTAAGTAAAATTTTTCTAAAAGATACCAACGGTTACAGCCTTTAAAAAAAACGCCTGAAAAGCCAGTCAATGGGTGCGCGCCAAAGCCAGTCGCACGACTTTGAGCATCACGGCGGGCAAGGCATGGCGATCGAACTGGTCAAAGGGCACCCACAGCCCCCGGGCATTGGCCCTGGCGCCGACCCGGCCGGCGACGACATCGAGGTCGAGGTGGAAATGGGTGAAGGTATGGCGAACGCGTCCGGCCAGCGGCACCCACTCGGCGGGCAGCGGCGCTTCGGCCCGCGCCTCGGCCAGGGTCCAGGGGTCTTCCCGCCAAGGGGTCGAGGGCACTTCGATCATGCCGCCCAGCAGGCCGCTTTCCGGGCGGCGGCGCAACAGCACGGTGCCATCGGGTCGGGTGACCCAAAAGGCGATGCCACAGCGCGTCGGCTTCAGTTTTTTCGGCGCCTTGGCCGGCAGGGTCTCGGCCAGACCCAGCCGGCGGCCCAGGCAGGGATCGCGCCAGGGACACAGGCCGCAGGCCGGCTTGCGCGGGGTGCACAACGTCGCCCCCAGATCCATCAGCGCCTGGGCGTGCTCGCCGGGATGGGCGGTCGGCGTCAATTGGGCGGCGCGGGCGTAGAGCGCCTTTTTGCCCTGGGGCAAAGGCTCGGTCTCGGCGAACAGTCGGGCCATTACCCGTTCGATATTGCCATCCATGACCACGGCGGGCTGGCCGAAGGCGATGGCGGCGATGGCGGCGGCGGTATAGGTGCCGATGCCGGGCAGGGTGTGCAACTCGTCCTCGGTCGCCGGGAAGGTTCCGTCGCGCCAAGTGGCGATGGTCTGGGCGCATTTGTGCAGATTGCGGGCCCGGGCGTAATAGCCAAGGCCGGCCCAGGCGGTCAGCACCTCGTCCAGGGGGGCGGCGGCAAGATCGGTGACGGTGGGCCAGCGGGCGAGGAAGGCCTGGAAATAGGGGATGACGGCCGGCACCGTCGTTTGCTGGAGCATGACCTCGGATAGCCAGACCCGATAGGGGTCGGTGCGCTCGCCAAAGGGCGCGCGCCAGGGCAGGGTCCGGGCGTTGCGCCGGTACCAGTCAAGCAGGCGCTCGCCAAGCACGCTGGCGGGGGGCAGCGAATCGGGGGTTGGGGCGGTCATGTCCGGGGCGCTTCATCGGTTCCCTTACGGGGGGACCATACCCTATCATCGGGGCGGGCGGCCGGGTCAAGGCCGCCCTTCATCACGAAAGGACCCACGGGTTGGCCGTTACCCCATCGGATAAGCCGCCTCCCGGCCCGGCGTCAGCCGAGCGCCGGGGCAATGGGCCGCGCGCCCTGTCGGCGATTACCTTGCGGGCGGCCCTGCCGCTTCTGGCCAAACGCGGTCTGGCCGAAGAGGCCCTGCTGTCGCGCTGGGCCGAGGTGGTGGGACCGATGCTGGCCGCCCATGTCCATCCCATGCGGCTGGTCCGCGCCCGGCGCAAACCGGGCGGCGAGGGCGGGGTGCTGGGCGCGGGCGGGGTTTTGCACCTGCGCGTCGAAGGCGGCGCGGTGGCCTTGGAGCTTCAGCATCGCCTGCCCCAGGTGATCGAGCGGGTCAACGGCTTCCTCGGCTGGGCGGCGGTCGAGCGCATCACCTTGCATCAGGGGCGGTTGCTGCGCACGAGAACGGCGCCAGTGCGTGAACCGCCGCCCCTGCCTGCCGAGCGCGCCGCCAGCCTGGGCAGCGGGCTTGAGGGGGTGGATGATGCCGATTTGCGCGCCGCGCTGGCCCGCCTGGGAACCGCCGTCGGCCGGCTGGAGGCCGGGCGCAGCCGGCGCCGTCCCGGCTAAGGGGCGGCAAGGCGGCCGCGCGCCGGCGCTTGTGGCGCGGGAGCGCGGCTTTATATAGTGCCCACGGCCCGGCTTCGGGCATTCAGCTTTCCCAAGGAGGATTTCGCGTTGCCCCAGTTTCTCCGTCCGCTGTTTCTGGCCGCCGCCCTGGTCGCCGGGATCGCCGCCCCCGGCCTTGCGGCCTCGATACCCTATAGCGAACGCGCCCTGGGTTCGCCCGACGCCAAGGTGACCATCGTCGAGTATTCCTCGCTGCTCTGCCCCCATTGCGCCGATTTCCACACCCAGATCCTGCCCGAGCTGAAAAAAGAGTATATCGATACGGGCAAGGTGCGGCTGGTCTTCAAGGACCATTCCCTGGGGCAACCCCTGGCCGTCGGCGCTTCGGTGATCGCCCGCTGCGCGCCCGAGCAGAATTTCTTCCCGCTGATCACCACGCTGTTTGCCAATCAGCGGACCTGGGCGACGGCGAAGGATCCCTTGGCCGCCCTTCAGGGCTATGCCGCCCTGGCCGGCATGGACAAAGCCGCCGTCGAGGCCTGCCTGGATAATCAGGATGTCTTCAACGGCGTGCAGGCGGGCGAGGCCGAGGCCGGGCGCATCGGTGTCGAATCGACCCCCAGCTTCGTCATCGACGGCAAACCCGTTCTGGTCGGCGCCCAGCCGATCGAGGCCTTCCGCAAGGTTCTCGATCCCTTGGTCGGCGGCTGAGGCGGGCGGGCTTGCTGCATTTCACCCGGTTGCGTCTGGTCGGCTTCAAATCCTTTGTCGAGCCGGCCGAATTGATGATCGAACCGGGGCTGACCGGTGTCGTCGGGCCCAATGGCTGCGGAAAATCCAACGTCGTCGAAGCCCTGCGCTGGGTCATGGGGGAAACCTCGGCCAAGCAGTTGCGCGGCGAGGACATGGATGACGTGATCTTCGGCGGCACCGCCAGCCGTCCGCCGCGCAATGTCGCCGAAGTCACGCTTTTGCTTGATAACCGCGAGGGCGGCGCCCCGGCGCTGTTCAACGCCGCCCAGGAGCTTGAGGTCACCCGACGCATCGCCCGCGGCGACGGCTCGCTCTATCGGGTCAACGGCAAGGACGTGCGGGCCCGCGACGTGCAACTGCTGTTCGCCGATTCGGCGACCGGCGCCCGCTCGACCGCCATGGTCAGCCAGGGGCGGGTGAGCGCGCTGATCGCCGCCAAGCCGGCCCAGCGCCGGGCCCTGCTGGAAGAGGCCGCCGGCATCGGCGGCCTGTACAGCCGCCGCCACGAGGCCGAACTGCGCCTGCGCGCCGCCGAGGGCAATCTGGAGCGGCTTGAAGACGTGGTGACGGCCCTTGACGGCCAGCTTGGCGGCTTGCGTCGCCAGTCCCGTCAGGCCGCCCGCTACCGGGCGCTGTCGGAGGCCATCCGCCAGACCGAGGCGGCCTTGCTGCGCCAGCGGTGGCTGGTCGCCATTCGCGCCGTTGACGGGGCGCGGCGGATCTTTGCCGAAGGCGGTCGGGAGCTGGCGGTGCTGAGCGGGCGGACGATCACCGCCAACCGCGAGCAGGCCGCCGCCGAGGAGGCCATCGGCCCGATTCGCAGCCATGAGGCCGAGGCCTCGGCCCGCTTGCAGCGATTGGCCTTGGCCCGCGAGCAGCTTGAGGCCGAAAGCCGGCGCCTTGCCCAGACCGCCCAGGAAAACCACACCCGCCGCACCCAGGCCGAGGCCGACCGCGCCCGTGAGACCGCCCGCGCCGCCGATGCCCAGGCGGCCATCTCCCGCCTGGAGGGCGAGCGGCGGGCGATCGAGGCCAAGGCCGCCGGCGATGACGCTGCCCGCCGCGAGGCCGAGGCGCGGCTGAGCGCGGCCGAAGCCGGGGTCGCCGAGGCCGATGCCGCCCTGGCCACCGCCACCGCCACCCTGGCCGACCTTGAGGCCCGCCGCGCCGCCCAGGAGCGCGGTCTGCGCGAGGCGATCGCCCGCGGCGCCAAAGTGGTGGCCCGGCTGGCCGAGCTTGAAGGCCAGATCCGCGCCGCCGAAGGCGAGGCCATCGCGCCCGGCGCCCTGGAGGAGGCGATCCAGACCCGGGATCGGACGGTCGCCGCCCTCGAGGCCGCCCGGGAACGGGTGGAAAGCGGCGAGGCCGCCCGCACCGCCGCCCAGGCGGCGGTTGATCTGGCCCAAGACAGCCTGCGCCGGGCCGAGGGACGGTTGACCGGGTTGCGGGCCGAGGCCCGCGCCTTGGAAGCCACCCTGGCCCGCGCCGCGCCCAAGGGGCGGACCCTGCCGGTGGTCGAGGCTTTGAGCGTGCGTCCGGGCGGCGAAAAGGCCCTGGCCAGCGCCCTGGGCGATGATCTTGATGCCGGTAGCGCCGAAGAGGACGCCGTGCGTTGGGTGGCTTTGCCTGCCCTGGCCGCCGATCCGCCGGACGCGACGACGCCGCTGGCCGATTTGGTCGAAGGCCCCGAGGCGGTGCGCGCGCTTCTCGCCCGCCGCCTGGGCCGGGTCGGCGTGGTCGAGGATGCCGCCGCCGCCCAGGCGCTGCTACCCAGACTGACGCCGGGCCAAGAGGTGGTCGACCGCGCCGGCGGGCTGTGGCGCTGGGACGGGCTGGTGCGCCGGCCCGGCAGCCGCGACGGCGCGGCCCTGTCGGCCGCCCGCCTGGAGACCCGCAATCGGCTTGGCGCCCTGGCCACCGAGCGCGAAGACGCTGAAGCCGCCCTGGCCGAGGCCCGCGATGCCCACGGCGCGGCGCGCGCCCGCCTCGAGGCCGTCGCCGCCGAGGATCGGGCGGCGCGCGAGGCGGTGCGGGCGGGCGAGCGCCAGATGGGCTTGGCCCGTGATGCCCTGACCACCCTGGAGCGCCGGGCGGCGGCCAGCGAATCGCGGCTGACCACCCTGGGGCAGGCCTTGACCCGGGCCCGCGAGGATGGCGCCGAGGCCGAGGCGGTGGTGGCCGCCCAGTCGCGCGCCCTGGCCGCTCTCGACGACAGCGCCGCCGCCCGCGCGGCGGTGGCCGAGCTGCGCGCCACCCTGGCCGAGCGGCGGACGACCTTGCTGGAGGCGCGGGCGACCCGCGATCGCGTGGCGCGCGAGGCCGAGGGGCGCGGGCGCCGGCTGGGCGCCCTTGCCGCCGAGATCACCTCGTGGCGGGCGCGGCGCGATCAGGCCGCCGATCAGGAGGCCGAACTGACCCGTCGCTTCGCCGCCGCCGAGGCGACCCTGGCGGAGCTGGTCGGCCGACCCGAGGCGATCGCCGCCGAGAAGGCGGCTTTGGTCGAGGCCCTGCGCGCCGCCGAAAGCGACCGCCTTGCCGCCCGCGACGCGTTGAGCGCCGCCGAGCGCCGCCTCAGCGAGGCCGGGCGGACCTTGAAAGAGGCCGAGCGCGCCGAGGCCCAGGCCAGGGAGGTTCAGCTTCGCGGCGAGGCCACCTTGGATCAGGCCCGTCTCGCCTGTCAGGCGGCGGCCGCCGCCATCGCCGAGAAATTCGACTGCGCCCCCGAAGCCCTGGCCGGCCAGGCCGGTCTGGGCGCCGATGAGACCCTGGCCCCGGTCGCCGAGGCCGAAGCCGCCCTGCTGCGCCTGGGGCGCGAACGCGAGGCCATGGGGCCGGTCAATCTGCGCGCCGAACAGGAAGCCGGCGAATTGGACGCGCAGATCACCTCGCTGCGTCTGGAGCGCGACGATCTGGTCGCCGCCATTGCCCGGCTGCGCCAGGGAATCGGCGAGCTCAACCGCGAGGGCCGCAGCCGGCTGCTCGAGTCCTTCCAGCGGGTCGACGGCCATTTCCGCACCCTGTTCCTGAAATTATTCGGCGGCGGCCGCGCCCATCTGACCTTGATCGAATCGGACGATCCCCTGGAAGCCGGCCTGGAGATCATGGCCAGCCCGCCGGGCAAGCGGCTGCAAAGCCTGGGGTTGCTGTCGGGCGGCGAGCAGGCGCTGACGGCGACGGCCCTGTTGTTTGCCGTGTTCCTGACCAATCCCGCGCCGATTTGCGTGCTCGACGAGGTCGACGCGCCGCTCGATGACGCCAATGTTGATCGCTTCTGCGCCATGCTCCGCCACCTGACCGATACCACCGGAACGCGCTTCCTGGTGGTCACCCACCACCGCATGACGATGGCCCGCATGGACCGTCTGTTCGGGGTGACGATGGCCGAACGCGGGGTCTCGAGCCTTGTTTCCGTCGACCTTTGCCAGGCCGAGGATCTGGTGGAGGCCGAGAGCCCTGCCGCCGTTTTGGCCTAACTGCCTGAAATTCAGGCGTTTTGCTCCGGGCGCGCTGCACCTCCGCCGGGGTTTTCCTCCTTGACACCCCTCGCCACGCTCCGTATTTTGCCCGCGATTTTCGGACTGTTCGCCGCGGGGGAGGGTGCCGCGTCTTGCGGGAGTCCCCGGCACTTCGCGGGGACGTTCGTGCCGCCTGGAAAAAGGGGCTGCCGCCGCATGACCGATCGTGATACTCCCCCCTCGCTGGAAGACATCTCCCGCCGCCTGACCGAGGCGAAGGGGGGTGCGGATGGCGCCGAGGCGGACGGAGCGGGGAGTTCCGGGCCGGCCCGGGCTTCCGGCCTGGGAATCGGTATGCGGATCAGCATCGAGCTGGTCACGACGATCGCGGTCGGCGGGGCGATCGGTTACGGGCTTGACTCGTGGCTGGGAACGTCGCCGCTGGCGATGGTTGTTTTCCTCGTTCTGGGGGGGGCGGCCGGGGTGATGAATGCCTATCGCGTGGTCAAGGGCCTGGATGATTCCGTGGGCCTGGGCCGGGCGATCGAGCGCAAAGAGAAAGCGGAAGGGAACAAAGACCGTGCATAGTCCGGTTGAACAGTTCGCGATCAAACCACTCGTCAGCATCCAGGTCGCGGGTGTCGACGTGTCCTTCACCAACTCTTCGCTGCTCATGCTCCTGACCGTTGGTCTGGCGGCCGCGTTCTTCTGGAACGCGACGGCGCGGCGCACCCTGATTCCGGGGCGCCTGCAGAGCGCGGCCGAGATGCTGTACGAATTCGTCGCCAATATGATCCGCGACAACGTGGGCAAGGAAGGGATGAAGTACTTTCCCTATATCCTGACCCTGTTCGTTTTCGTGTTTCTTGGCAATATGCTGGGCATGCTGCCTTATTCCTTCACGTTCACCAGCCATATCGCGGTTACCGCGGCGCTGGCCGTGGGAATCTTCATCGCCGTCACCATCATTGGTTTCGCCCGACACGGATTTCATTACTTTCGGATGTTCTTCCCGCATGGCGCCCCGCTGTTGACGGCGCCGCTGCTGATCCCGATCGAACTGATCTCCTATCTGTCGCGGCCCTTCAGCCTGTCGGTCCGACTGTTCGCCAACATGACCGTCGGCCACATCATGCTGAAGGTTCTGGCCGGTTTCGTGATAATGCTGGGTGTCGTCGGCGGTGTCGTGCCGTTCGCCGTCGTCCTTGGCGTGACCGTGCTCGAGTTCTTCATTGCCGCCTTGCAGGCCTATGTCTTCACCATCTTGACCTGCATCTATCTCAACGACGCCATCAACATGCACTAAAGGCCGATAGCGCCCCCGGCGCTGTCTTCCGAAATGCTGTCGGTGGCTGAGGCGAGCCCCTCACCCCTGTCCAACTTGGTTCTTTTGAAAGGGTAAACTCATGGACGCTGAAGCCGCGAAGATGATCGGCGCTGGTCTTGCCGCCATTGGCATGATTGGTTCGGGTATTGGCGTTGGCAACATCTGGGCCAACCTGATTGCCACCGTCGGCCGCAACCCGGCCGCCAAGAGCACCGTCGAGCTCTACGGCTGGATCGGCTTCGCCGTTACCGAAGCTATCGCCCTGTTCGCCTTGGTCGTGGCGCTGATCCTGCTGTTCGCCGCCTAAGTCGGCGCGTTCGCCGCAAGCGGTCGGGGCCGCGCGCCGGATCCCGGGGATTTCCCGGGAGCCTCCGGTGCGCGCCCGCCGCGCGTGGCAGTCTGCCTGTCTATCGTGGGCGTCCGGCCATCGACCCTCTCGCGGGGGGTGATGATGTTCCTTCCTTGGAAGGGACCGTCAAGGCCGGTTCGTCTGCGCCCTCGTATGCGACGCGGGAGCCCGTTCCATGCCTCAATTCGATCCTTCGTCCTTCCCTTCGCAGATCGTCTGGTTGGTGATCGCCCTTGTCGCGATGTATTTCGTGATGAGCCGGTTGGCCATTCCCCGTTTGGCCGAGGTGCTTGAACAGCGCCAGCGGCTGATCAACGACGACCTGAAGCAGGCCGAAGCCCTGAAGGCCGAGACCGAAGCCGCCATCGCCGCCTACGAAACGGCCCTGGCCGAAGCCCGGGCCCGTGCCCATGACGAAATCCGCGCCGTGACCGAGGCCGCCGCCAAGGCCGCCGAGGCGCGCAACGCCGAGGTCGCCAAGGCTCTCAACACCCGGATCAAGGACGGCGAGGCCCGCATCGTTCAGGCCCGCGACGAAGCCCTGACCCACGTGCGCGAAGTGGCCGGCGCGGTCGCCAGCGATATAGTCGGCAAGCTCGCCGGGCTGCGCGTCGACGATGCCGCGCTCACCGCCGCCGTCGCCGCCGCGATCAAGGAGTAAGGCCGATGATCTCCCTCGCTCTCGCCGCCGAGACCGCCGAGCACGGTGGGGAAGCCGCCAGCCACGGCGGCCTGTTCGCCGATCCGGCCTTCTGGGTCTCCATCGCCTTCCTGATGGTCGTCGGCTTTGTTTATATCAAGGCCAAGAACAAGATCCTTGGGGCCCTGGACGGTCGGGGTGCCGCGGTCAAGGCCAAGCTCGACGAGGCCCGCAAGCTGCGCGACGACGCCCAGGCGCTGCTGGCCGAGTACCAGCGCCGCCAGCGCGACGCGATGAAGGAAGCCGACGAGATCATTCGCCACGCCAAGGATGAGGCCGCCCGTCTGCGCGCCAAGGCCGAAGCCGATCTCGAGGCCTCGATCCGCCGCCGCGAACAGCAGGCCGTCGATCGCATCGCCCAGGCCGAGGCCCAGGCCCTGGCCCAGGTGCGCAACGAAGCCGTCGATGTCGCCGTCTCCGCCGCGCGCTCCTTGATGGCCGGGTCGCTGGCCAAGGCCGATCAGAACCGCCTGATCGACGCGGCGATCGCCGACCTGCCGGGCAAGCTGCACTAAGGCCAATCCCGGGGGCTGGTGATCCGGGTCCGACGACGAGTGGCTTCCCGATCAAGATGCTAAAGCGGCGTGTGGAGACCTTGGTCACCGCGCGCCGCTTTTGATTTTATCATCGCGCGGCCCAAGAAACCTGCTGCGCGGCGGTTCGATTCAGACGACCCCAGATCAGACGGCCCCGAACCTTTTCCCAACGGGACTTCGCCAAACCGCGGAGTCCCGTTTTTATTTGCCGGTGGGTAAAACTTACACCCATAGGTGGTGTTTATCGGAATATAAACCAGCACTCGACGGAGTGCTCGTTTCTCGGTATTTTTCAAGATTGTGAGAGGTAAGGTTGTAGCCCGCTTGGGGGAACAATCTGCGGCTCCGGCCGGTTGGATCACGCAAGCCTCCGGCTATTCCTCCAGTCATGAATGGTCGAGAAACGATGCCCGAGAGCGATACCCGCACCATCCATCATGTGGACGCCCATGTCGGTCAAAGGGTCCGTCAGCGTCGGACCGCCCTGATCCTTGACCAGGAAACCCTGGCGCGCCGAATCGGCGTCTCTTTCCAGCAAATCCAGAAATACGAACGCGGCCGCAACCGGATCAGCGCCAGCCGGCTCTATGACATCGCCAAGGCGCTGGCGGTTCCCATCGATTATTTTTTCAGTGATCTGGAGCGCGGCGATCCCCGGCATGACGGGGCTTTGGCCGAGGACATGGGGCGCTTGGCCCAAGGCGGGAGCGCCCCGCCCGATCCGTTGCGCCTGACCCAAAGCCTGGACCTGGCCCAGGCCTTTTGGGCGCTGCCCGATGACGGGATGCGCCAAAGCTTCATCGCCCTTCTCAAGGCGATGAGCTCCTTTGAGGATTAGAACAAATCCCGAGCGCTCCGACCCGGAGCGCGACGCTGAGTCGCTAACCGCGCTGGCGGATTCGCCCCAGGAAATCATCGACCTGGGTGGTTAGGCGCGCCGATTTGTGACCCAGGCCGTCGAGGCCGTCACGAAGCTGGCGCGCCGCGCCGCCGGTCTCTTCGGCCGCCTGGGTCACCGTGGTCATTCCCTTGGTGGCGAGGGCGCTGCTCTGCGCCACCTGTTGCACGCTGCGGGCGATTTCCTCGGTGGCGGCGCGCTGCTGATCGACGGCGGCGGCGATCGCCGCGGTGATCGCACTGACCTCGGTGATGGTGGCGCCGATGCCGCGAATGGCGCCGACCGCGCCCTGGGTGGCCTTCTGCACGGCGGCGATCTGGCCCGAGATTTCCTCGGTGGCCTTCGCCGTCTGATTTGCGAGGTTCTTGACTTCGCCGGCGACCACGGCGAAGCCGCGCCCGGCCTCGCCGGCCCGCGCCGCCTCGATGGTGGCGTTCAGCGCCAGAAGGTTGGTTTGGCTGGCGATCGAATTGATCAGCTTGACCACGTCGCCGATCTTTCGCGCCACCTCGGCCAGTCCCTGAACCAAGTGGTCGGTATCGCGCGCCGCCGTCACCGCCTCGCCCGAAATCCGCGTCGACTGGCCGACCTGACGGCCGATCTCGATGATCGAGGCGCTGAGTTGCTCGGTGGCGGCGGCCACGGTCTGGGCATTGGCCCCGGCCTCGTCGCCGGCCGTCAGGGCGGTGAGCGCCTGGGCTTGGGTCTGGTCGGCGACGGCGGTCATCGTTCTGGCCGTGTCTTGAACCTCGGCGATCGAGGCGGCGACCGCCTTGACCATATCGGAAACCTGCGCCTCGAAGGCGTCGGCCTGTCGGTTGAGTTCGCTTGCCGCCGCCCCTTCCGCCGCCGCCACGTAAACGGCGGTGAACAGGTCGAGATCGAAGAAGACCGCCCGCGTCAGCACCGAGATCGCCTTGCTCAGCCGCTCGGGTTTGCGGCGATAAGCCGGGGTGATCCCCTCGATCAGGCCATCGAGGATCGCCATGAAGAACACGAAGTACCAGCGCAGGGCCAACCCCGATTTCTGGCGTCCTTGGGCCAATAAGATGGCATTGGCGAATTGGGAGTCGGTGGGCTCGGGCGACAGCACGTCTTCAAGCCAATGCTGACGCTGCACCCGCTTGGCTTGGGCGATGTCCACCCCGTCAAAGGCGCGGCGCGAGTCGGGATAGCGCTGCATGCGGTCATAGGCGCCATCAAGGGCCCGGTCGATGCAGGCGGCGGCCAGGGGCTGAATTTCACGAAGCAGCGAGCGGGCTTCGGCGTTAAGGCCCAGAGCATCGATCCGCTCTTCCTTATGGAACTCAATATCGATCACAGTACACGTTCCTCATTTTGCTTGCGTCATTGGCCAACGGACCCCGGAGTTTGGGGAATTAAAGCTTGTTTGCAAACCGAGGTACCACCGCTAAGCGCCGATTCGCAAGGGTCTCGACTCCGCGGCGCCGAGGATCGGGTTCCCGCTTTCTCATGACGATCGGACCGAGGGGGAAGGGGCTGGATCGATGGTGAAAGCACCATAAGTATGCCAACGTATGCTTCCCGATTGGAGTGCCCCCATGCCCGCCGTCGAACGAATGACCATCACAATGCCCAAGGACCTGGCCGAGGCGTTGCGCCAGACGGTCGCGGGCGGAGAATACGCATCGACCAGCGAGGTCGTTCGCGAGGCCTTGCGCGACTGGATGGGGCGTCGCGACGCGCAACGCCCTGACCTGGAAACCGTGCGGGCGGCGATCAAGGCGGGGCTGGATAGCGGCCCGGGCATCCCGGCCGATCAGGTGTTCGCCGAGTTGCGCGCGCGCTATGCCGCCAAGTCCTGACCGTGCCGCGCTTGGTCATTCTGCCCGCCGCCCGGCTGGATCTCATCGAAATCGGCGACTTCATCGCGCTGGACAATCCGGAGCGCGCGGCATCGTTTGTGGCCGAAATTGAAGCTCGGATGATCCAGGCGGCAGACCGTCCCGCCAGCTTCCCAACGCGTGACGAGTTGCACGAGGGCCTGCGCTCGGCGCGGCATGGGCGGTACCTGATCTTCTTTATCGAAGACGGGGACGAGGTGCGGGTTGTTCGCGTGTTACACGGCGCGAGGGATTTTCAGCGTATCATGGGCTAAGGATTGAGAGCGGCGGGCGGAAAAGGGAACACCGGTTTTCGGCGCCATCGCCGCCCTAGGCCTTGAGTCTTGGCCGAAGGGGCCTGAAGCCGACTTTCGCTCTGTGGCGCAGCGCGAATGCCCGCAATTTTATGCGTTACTGTTCTTTTTTTCAGGAGATGTCGGAGATGCCGCTTTATTCCTACCATTGCCCGGCGTGTAACGCGGAGTTCGAGGTTTTGCTCGGCCTGTCGGAGACGGCGGTTTGCCCGCAGTGCGGGGCGACCGAGCCCGAACGTCTGCTCGGGCGGACGGCGGCGCCGTCCACCTCGTCGGGCAAGCTTGCCAAGTTCCGCCAGCAGGCCGCCCGCGAGGGGCATTTCAGCAATTACTCCAAGTCGGAGATCAAGGGGAAGCTGTAGGTTCGCGCCAGCCGCTGCCCAGGGCCTTGACCAGATCGATCGCCGACTGGAAGCGGTCCCCCCGGGCCTGGGCCAGGGAATCGCGCGAGGACAGAACGGTTTGCTGGGCGGTGAGCACGGCCAGGAAATCGCCGTCGCCCACCTGATACTGGGTGCGGGCGATGCGCAGCGCCTCGGTCGATTGGACCACCGCCTCGGCCAGGGCCACCTCGCGCCGCGCCCCGGTGTCTTCGGTCACCAGGGCGTCCTCGGCCTCCTTTAAGGCCGTCAGCACCGTGGTGCGATAAGTGGCGGCCAGTTCGGCCCAGCGCTGGCGGGCGACTTCCAGATCGGCCTCGCGCTTGCCGGCATCGAAGATGGTGCCCAACAGGTTGCCGGCCAGCGACCCCGCCGTTGTCGTTCCGCCGCTCAAGGCGCCGCTTAGCGAGGCGCTGGCCGACAGGGTCAGGGTGGGAAAGAAGGCGGAGCGGGCGGCGCCGATATCGGCATTGGCGGCGATCAGGGTGGCCTCGGCCTCGCGGATATCGGGGCGGCGTTCGAGAAGGTCGGAGGGTTGGCCGGGCGCGATGGCCGGCAAGGCCAGGGCGTTCAGCCCCGGGGCCTGGATGCGGAAGCCCTGGGGGGCGCGGCCCAACAGCACGGCGAGGGAGGTCTGCGCCGCCGCCAGATCGGCTTCCAACTGCGGCAGGCTGGCCTCGATCCCGGCGACGGTCGAGCGTTGCTGGGCCTGTTCGAGCGGCGCTTGCGATCCGATGCTCACCTGGGTTTCGATCAGCGCCAGGATTTCGCGGGCCGTCGCCAGATTTTCCCGGGCGATCGCCAGCCGGTCCTTGGCGGCCAGGGCGGTGACATAGGCGGTGGCCACCTCGCCCTGGATGGACAGCGCCAGGGCGTCGCGGGCCAGGGCCTGGGACTGGGCGGTCGCCTCGGCCGACAGCACGCTGGCGCGGGTCTTGCCAAACAGATCGACCTCCCACGACAGATCGCCGCCGACATCATAGGTGGTCTTTTCGGTGGCGGCGGCGGTGCGCGCCGTGTTGTGCAAGCTGCGGTTGGCATTGCTGCTGGCGCTGAGCGTCGGGAACCAGCCGGCGCGGGTTCCCGCCAGACTGGCCCGGGCCTGGGCCACGCGGCGGAAGGCGGCTTCCAGATCCTGATTGCCGGTCATCGCGTCGCTCATCAGCGCGGAAAGCTCGGGCGAGCCGAAGCGCCGCCACCATGTGGCATCGGCCAACGGCGTGGCGGCGGGCGCCGGAGCGGCATCGCCGAAGGCCGCCGGCATGGCAAGCGCTGGCCGCTCGCTGTCGGGAACCAGCGAGCAGCCGCCCAGAAAAAGGGCCAGGGCGGCGGGGAAAACGGCGGGACGCATGGCAAGGGTCCTCTATTCGGCGGACAGGGCGACGACGGGATCAAGGCGGGCGGCCTTGCGGGCGGGCAGATAGCCAAACAGCAGTCCGGTCAGAAAGGCGCAGCAGAAGGCGACGATCGGCGGTCCCGGGGTGAAGCGCACCGGCAGGCCGAATTCGGCGACGGCCAGCGCCGCCCCCAGCCCCAGGCCGACGCCGGCTAGACCGCCGACGCCGCAGACGGCGACGGCCTCGGTGTTGAATTGCAGCAAGATATCGCTGGCCCGCGCCCCCGTCGCCAGACGGATGCCGATCTCGCGGGTGCGCTCGGTCACGCTGACCAGCATGATGTTCATCACGCCGATGCCGCCGACCAGCAGCGAGATCAAGGCGACGGCGCCGAGCAGCAGGGTCAGGCTGTTCTGGGTCTTTTCCACCATTTCGAGCAAGGATTGGGTATTGCGCACCTGGAAATCGACCTTGCCGTGGCGGGCCTGAAGCAGGGATTCGATGGCGGCTTGGCTTTCGTCGATGGTGGTCGCGTCTTCGACCCGGGCGGTCAGCGAACTGAGATAGCGCCCGCCGGAAACCCGGGCGAAGGCGGTGGTCAGCGGGATTAGCACGATATCGTCCTGGTCCTGGCCAAAGGGCGTGGCGCCCTTGGCTTCGAGAACGCCGATGACCAGGAAGGGAACGTTGCGCACCAGGAAATAGGACCCGACCGGGTCTTCTTCGCCGGGAAACAGGTTCTTGGCCACCGTCTGGCCCAGCACGGCGACGGGGGCCGAGGCTTGGAGGTCGGTGGCGTCGAAAAAGCTGCCCCAGGCCATCGGCCAGTCCTTGGCCGCCGCATAGGCCGGCCAGGTGCCATTGATGGTGGTGCGGTAATCAATGCCCTCGCGGCGCACCGTGATGCCCGAAGCCATGCGTTCGGGCGCCACCGCCGCCATGCCGGCAAGCTGGGCCACGGCCTCGGCGTCAGTGGGGGTCAACGACACATCGGTGCCGCTTGGCCGGATGCCCGGCGCGCCCGGACGCACCAGCAACAGATTGGTGCCCATCGACTGGATGCGGGTCAGCACGTCTTGTTTGCTGCCTTCGCCGATCGCCATCATGGTGACGACGGCGGCGACGCCGATGACCACGCCAAGCAGGGTCAGGGCGGTGCGGAAGATATTGGCCCGCAGGCTGCGCCCGGCCATTTTCAAGGCCTCGCCGAAGCTGGCGGCCATGCCCAGATAGGCCGCCCCGCCGGGCGGCCGGCCGAGCGGGCGGTCGCTGCCCACGGGGGCCGGCCGGCCGCTGTCCTCAACCACCCGGCCGTCTTGCAAGGCGATCACCCGCTCGGCCCGCGCCGCCACGTCGCGGTCGTGGGTGATCAGAATGACCGTCCGCCCCTCGGTGTGCAGGGCTTCAAGCAGGGCGAGGACATCGCGGCCGCTGGCGCTGTCCAAGGCGCCGGTCGGCTCGTCGGCCAGGATCACCCGGGGATCGTTCATCAGCGCCCGGGCGATCGAGACCCTTTGCTGCTGGCCGCCCGAAAGCTGATTGGGAAAGTGACCGCTGCGCGCCCCCATCCCCAAGCGATCAAGCAACGCATGGGCGCGTTCCAGGCGCTGGTGGCGGGGCTGGCCGGCATAGACGGCGGGCATTTCGACGTTCTCGGCCGCCGAGGCCCCGGCAAGCAGATTATAGCGCTGGAAGACGAAGCCGAAGGTATCGCGGCGCAGGCCGGCCAGGGCGACGGGATCAAGGCTGGCGACATCGATGCCGCCCAGGCGGTAGAGGCCGCCGGTCGGGCGGTCGAGGCAGCCGAGGATGCTCATCAACGTGGATTTGCCCGAGCCCGACTGGCCGATGATGGCGACGAATTCGCCTTCGTGAATGGTCAGGGAAACCCGGTCAAGGGCGCGGACCGGAACCTCGCTCGAATCGAAAACCCGTTCCAGATCGATCAACTCGATCAGCGGCGGGGGGGTGTCGGCCATGGGGCGACCTTTCTGAAAGGCGGGGTCTGAAAGGTGGGATCTAAAGCATCGGCGGCGGCTTGAAGCCGCCGGCGGTGGCGCCCGGGGTGGCGCGCGGCAGCACCACCTTGTCGCCAACCGCCAGCCCGTCGACCACCTGGGCCAGGGCGCGATTGACGACGCCGGTGGTCACGGTGCGCTGTTCCAGGCCGCCCGGGCCCTGCACGCTGGCCGTCCAGGTGCCGGCCGTCGCCGTCGGCGTCAAGGCTGCCAGCGGCACCACCGGCACGTTCTCGGCCCGGTCCTTGAGGAAAAAGACCTGGGCGGTCATGTCGGTCATCAGCGCGCCATCGGGATTGGCCACATCCATCAGCACGTTATAAAGCACCACGTCGTTGTCGGTGACCGGGGTCGGCTCGATCAGCCGCACGGTGCCCTGCCAGCGCCGTCCGCCGCCGCCCAGGGTGGTGAAATAGCCCGGCATGCCGGGTTTGATCGCGGTGATATCGGCCTCGGCGACCTCGGCCTTGACGGTCATGGTGTCGAGATCGGCGATGCGCATCAGATCGGGGGCCGATTGCACCGAGTTCAGGGTTTGCCCCTCGACCACGGCGATCGACACAATGGTGCCGCTCATCGTCGCATAGACCTGGGTGTAATCAAGATCGGCCTGATCGGCGTCAAGCTCGGCCAGGGCCTGTTCGATCTGGGCATCGATCGATTCGATCGCCGCCTGATCGACAAGAACGGTGGTCCGGGCCGAATCCAGGGAATCCTGGCTGGTCGCCTTGGCCTGGAACAGCCGTTCGGTGCGGGCGCGTTGCTGGCGCGACAGCCCAAGCTGGGCCTCGGCCTTTCGGCGGTCGGCGTGCAGCTTGGCCAAAGCCGCCTTGTCGGTGCGCACCCGGGCTTCATAGGTGCGGGGATCGATGACGGTCAGCAGATCGCCCTTTTCCACCCGGTCGCCGATGACGACGGGCAGATGGGAGACCTTGCCCGAGACCTGGGCGCCGACATCGACATAGGTTTTGGGCTGGAGCGAGCCGACGGCGGTGATGGCGTTTTCGACGCTGCCCAACTCGACGGTCTGCTGGCGCGGCGGTGGCGCCTTGTCGCCATTGGCGCCGAACCAGCCGAGTGCCCAGGCGCCGAGAGCGCAGGCGGCGAGAAGGCCAAGGATCAGAACAAGGGTACGGCGGGAAGGCCGGCGCGGCCGGGAAGCGGGGGGTGGGGGCATGGGCTATCCGTTGGTGGGGGGTCCGCGGTCGGGATCCGTCCTACCCAGATAGAATGCCCCAGTCCGTCTCGCCACTCCATGGGCGGGGAATTACAAATCGGTAAGCGGGGAGGAAACGGCGCTCGGGCCATTTCCTCCCCGCCTTTCCATCACGGCTTCAGGCGGGCGACGATCTTGTCACGGCTTCAGGCGGGCGACGATCTTATCGTAGTCCTCGACCCCGGCCAAAGGTCCGATCGCCGCCAGGGTGGGGGGGCGGGTAAAGATCCGTCGGGCGCAGGCGGCGACTTGATCGATGGTGACGCCATCAAGCTTGGCCACCACCTCGTCGATGCCGATCGGCCGGCCATAGACCTGGATCTGGCGGGCCATCTGCTCGCAGCGCGACGAGGTGCTTTCCAGGGCCATCAGGATGCTGGCCTTGAGCTGGGCGCGGGCGCGGGCCACCTCGACCTCGGTCAGGCTATCGGCCAGCCGGGCGGTCTCGTCGCACAACACCGGGATCAGCTCGGCGGCTTCCTTCTCGCTGGTTCCGGCGTAGATGGCGTAAAGCCCGGTATCCTGATAGCTCGACGAGAAGCTGTAGATCGAATAGGCCAGCCCCCGGTTCTCGCGGATTTCCTGGAACAGCCGCGACGACATGCCGCCGCCGTGCAGGGTGGAGAGCACGCTGGCGGCGTAATAATCGTCATCGCCGTGGCAGATGCCCTCGAATCCCAGAACGATGTGGACCTGTTCAAGGTCGCGTTCCTCGCGGAAAACGCCACCGGCATAGCGACCGGGTTCCTCGGCGGGAATCCCCCGGCCGGGCAGGGCCGAGAAGTGCTCGGTGACCTTGGCGACGAAGGCGTCGTGATCGATGCGGCCAGCGGCGGCGACCACCGTGCGCTCGGGCGCGTAATGGGCGCGCATATAGCCGTCGACGATCTCGCGGGTCAGGCCGCGCACCACCTTTTCGGTGCCCAGCACCGGCCGGCCCAGTGCCTGATCGGGGAAGGCGGTTTCCTGGAAATGATCGAAGATGATGTCATCGGGCGTATCGATCGCCTGATAGATCTCCTGAACCACCACCTCGCGCTCGCGGCCCAGCTCGGTCGGATCGAAGGTCGAATGTTGAAGGATGTCGCCCAGGATATCGAGCGCCACGTCTTCGTCCTCGCGCAGCACGCGGGCGTAATAGGCGGTGTTCTCGCGGCTGGTATAGGCGTTGAGATGGCCGCCGACCGCTTCGATCTCTTCGGCGATCTGGCGGGCGCTGCGCTTGCGCGTGCCCTTGAAGGCCATGTGTTCGAGCAGATGGGACACGCCGTTGACGGCGGGGGCCTCGTGGCGGGTGCCGGTGGCGACCCAGGCACCAAGGGTTAGGCTTTCCACCGAGGGTACGAAATCGGTGGCGACGGTCAACCCGCCGGGCAGGCGGGTGACACGGACGGACTGGCTCATGCGGATGCTCCAGGGACCCGCGAGAGGCTGCGCACCAGCGCTTTCACCGCCTCGGGGTCGTTGGCGACCTCGGCCCGGCGTTCGGGTCGGGTCAAAAGGTCGGAAAGCGCGCCGGGCAGGGCCGGGCGCTGGCCGGTGGCTTGTTCAACCACATCGGCGAATTTGGCCGGATGGGCGGTGGCCAGGGCGACCATCGGAGTGCCGGTGTCGCGGTGGCCGGCTTCGCGCCCGGCGATGACGCCGATGACGCTATGGGGATCAAGGATCATGCCGGTGGCGGCGTAAAGTTCGGCGATGGCGCGCAAGGTGGCGTCGTTATCAACCCGGAAGCCGCGGAACAGCCCAAGAAGCTCCTGATGAAGGGCGCTATCAAGGGTATAGCCGCCGGTCAGGGCGAATTGGGCCATCAGCCGCTCGACCTCGGCGCTGTCGCGGTCGACCACCTCGAACAGCAGGCGCTCAAAGTTGCTCGACACCTGGATGTCCATCGACGGGCTGTGGGTCTGAACCACGCCGCGCGACTGCATGGTGCCGGTTTCCAGGAAGCGGGTCAGGATGTCGTTGCTGTTGGAGCCGACCACCAGACGGTCGATCGGCAGGCCCATGCGCTTGGCGCAATAGCCCGCCAGCACATTGCCGAAATTGCCGGTGGGCACGCTGAAGCCAAGCGAGCGGTCGGGCGCGCCAAGCTGCAGGGCGGCCCAGAAGTAATAAACCGTCTGGGCCATGATCCGCGCCCAGTTGATGGAATTGACCGCCGCCAGATTGACCTCGGAGCGGAAGGCGGGGTCGTTGAACAGCGCCTTCACCAGGGCCTGACAATCATCGAAGGTGCCTTCGACCTCGATGGCATGGACGTTGGAGCTGGTCACCGTCGTCATCTGGCGGCGCTGGACCTCCGAGACCCGGCCCTTGGGCAGCAAGATGATGACATCGACCGCCTCGCGGTCGCGGCAGGCCTCGATGGCGGCGCTGCCCGTATCGCCACTGGTCGCGCCGACAACGGTGATGCGGCTGCCGCGCCGGGTGAGGATCAGGTCGAACAGGCCGCCGACGACCTGCAGGGCGTAATCCTTGAAGGCCAGGGTCGGACCGTGGAACAGCTCCATCACCCAGTCGTGGGCGCCGATCTGCACCAGCGGGGCGACGGCGGGATGGGAAAAGCCGGCATAGGCCTGTTCGACCACCTCGGTCAATTCGTCATCGGTGACGGCGGCGCCCATGAAGGGGCCCATCACCCGCACCGCCAACTCCTGATAGGTCAGCGCGCGCATGTCCCGGATATCGTCTTCGGAGAAACTGGGCCAGGTCTGCGGGACATAAAGCCCCCCGTCACTGGCCAGCCCGGCCAGCAGGACATCATCAAAGGACAGGACCGGGGCCTGACCCCGTGTGCTTACATATCTCACCTGTTCGGACTCCAGCACGGGTGGCGGGAAAGCGCGCTCGCCGGCGGGACAGTAATGCCCCGTTCCCCGGCGGGCAAGCTTAGCGGTCTTCCAGATAACGCCGCGTCAGATGCGCTTTGAACACACTGGCGTCGAGCGGTCGGCCGGTGGCTTCGCGCAGCAGGGCGTCGGTCGACAGCAGGCATCCCTTGGCGTGGATATGCGTGCGCAGCCAGCCGAGCAGCGGGGTGAAATCACCCCGGCCGATCGCCGGCCCGATATCGGGAACCGCCCGGCTCGCCGCGTCAAACACCTGGGCGGCGGTCATCGCTCCCAGCGTATAGGTGGGGAAATACCCCCAGGCGCCATCATACCAATGGATATCTTGCAGGCAGCCCAGGCGGTCGTTAGGCGGGCGCACGCCCAGCAGCCGTTCCATGGCGTCGTTCCAGGCCGTCGGCAGATCGCCCAGCGCCATCCGTCCTTCGATCAGGGCCTTTTCCAGGCGATAGCGGACGATGACATGGGCGGGATAGGTCACCTCGTCGGCATCGACGCGGATGAAGCCGGGCTCGACCCGGGTGAAATGGCGATACAGGCTGTCGGCCCGCCACGCCTCACCCTCGCCGCCGAAGGCCGCCTTCCAGGCCGGGGCGCAATGGCTGATGAAGGCGCGCGAGCGCCCGGCCTGCATTTCGAAAAGCAGCGACTGGCTTTCATGAACACTCATCCCCCGCGCCCGGCCGACGGGCTGGGACAGGCGGTCGCGCGGCAGGCCCTGTTCATACAGCGCATGGCCGGTTTCGTGGATCACCCCCATCAGGGCGCTGGTGAAATCGGCTTCGTCATAGCGCGTGGTCAGCCGCAGATCCTGGGGCGAGCCGCCGCAAAACGGATGGAGCGAGACATCCAGGCGGCCGTGGTCGAAATCAAAGCCCAGGCTTTCCATCGTCGCCCGGCCGACCGCCTGTTGGGTGGGAATCGGGAAGGGACCGGCGGGCGCCTCGGCGGCCGCTCCCTGGCGCTCGATCACCCGGCCGAGGAAATCGGGCAGGAAGGCCTCCAGATCATCGAAGATCCCATCGATGCGGGCCGAGGAGCCGCCGGGCTCGTATTGATCGAGCAGGGCGTCATAGGGGGCGACGCCCAGGGCCTCGGCCTTGGCGGCCGCCGAGTCGCGCACCAGACCAAGCAATTGGCCGAGCGGGCCTTCGACCAGGGCGAAATCGCCCAGTGGCCGGGCCTCGCGCCAGACCCGCTCGCAGGCGTTGCCGGCCCGCGACAGGGCTTCGACCAGATCGCCGGGCAG
This sequence comes from Rhodospirillum rubrum ATCC 11170, assembly GCF_000013085.1. NCBI lineage: Bacteria > Pseudomonadati > Pseudomonadota > Alphaproteobacteria > Rhodospirillales > Rhodospirillaceae > Rhodospirillum > Rhodospirillum rubrum. Next base: position 3,726,666 of record NC_007643.1, on the reverse strand, counting down.
GGCCATGGCATGGGCATGGATGCGGGTGATCTCGGCCAGATTGGCCAGCCGCCACGCCCCGTCCTCGGCGCTTTCGGCTTCGGCCAGCGGATCGGCCAGGGCGATCATCTCGGCGGTGTCGGGCGCGGTCAGCAGGTCGTGGTGGAGACCGGCCAGGGTGGCGAGCTGATCGGCGCGGCTTGACGCCCCGCCAGCGGGCATCACCGCCGACTGATCCCAATGGAGGAAGGCGATCGAGTCTTCGATGGCCCTCAGCCGGGCGAAGCGGCGTTCCAGGGCGGCATAGGCGGTGGACGGAGAGACGGCGGCTGGGGAACTGCGGGTTGGCATGGCGATGTCCGGGTCCTAACCTGGAGTGAGAACGGAGCGAGAGACCCGTCCCACCCGGAATATGGAGAGGAACGACTATGACAGACAAGCCCAGGTTCGCGGTGCTGCTTTCGGGCTGCGGCGTGTTTGATGGCGCGGAAATCCACGAAAGCGTTCTGACCTTGCTGGCGATCGACCGCCAGGGCGGGGTGGCGCGCTGTTTCGCGCCCGATCGGCCGCAGTATCACGTGATCGACCACCGCAGCGGCCAGCCCACCGGCGAAACCCGCAATGTGCTGTGCGAATCGGCGCGCATCGCCCGCGGCGCCATCGACGATCTGGCCGATTTCGACCCGGCGGCGTTTGATGCCCTGATTTTGCCCGGCGGCTTTGGAGCGGCGAAAAATCTGTGTAGCTTCGCCATCGACGGCGCCGACTGCGCGGTCGATCCCACCGTCGAGCGCGCCTTGCGGGCGGCGCGGGCGGCCGGATTGGCGATCGGCGCCCTGTGCATCGCCCCGGTCGTTCTGGCCCGGGTGTTTGGCGAAGGCGTCCTGACTATCGGCTCGGATGCGGCGACGGCGGAGGCGATCACGGCCTTGGGGGCGCACCACCAAAAGGCGACGCACGCCGAGGTGGTTGTTGACCGTGCCTTACGGCTTGTCTCTTCGCCGTGCTACATGCTTGATGCCAGCATCAGCCAAATCGCCGAGGGCGCGGAGAACACGGTCAAGGCCTTGATCGCGCTGATCGGCACCAACGGGCAGGCGAACCAAGGCTGAACCCTATCCTTTTGGCGCAACCAAAAGGCGTGAATTATTTGTTTCTTTGTGGATCGGAGGTTGACGATTCACCGCCGCCGTCGGCTATCGTATCGACGTCCGCCGTGCCGGGCATGGCGGGGGTGAAGAGGATGGCGCATGACCGTTCAAGCATCTTGCGTTGCCGATCTGTCTTCCCTGGGCCGTGACGTCGCTCTTGATCCGGTGATCAGCCTGCGCAGTGGCCGGGTCATCGGCTATCAGGCGGTGGCCGGTCCGCCCCCAGGGGGGCGCGAGGAAGACGATCTTCTTCTGCGCGAGGCGATCGAGGCGGCGGTCTGGTCGTCGGCCATCGCCTTGTTCGCCGCCGTATCGGCCGGGCGCGACCAGCGCCTGTTTCTTGGCCTTGATTTCGGTCTTGTCGTGCGCTGGCCCGATATGGCGGCGCGGCTGGCCATGCTTCTTGATGCCCATGGCGTCGATCGCCGGGTGATCACGCTCAGCCTGTCCGAGCGCCGGTCGATCCTTGATTTGGGCGGCGGGTCTGGCGAGCGGGCGCTGGACCGGGTGGCCGGAGCGGTGGTGCAGATGCGCGGCGCTGTCGGCTCGATCGCCCTGGATGGCTTTGGCGGCGGTCATGCCGGCTTGGCGTTGTTGGCCGCGGTGAAGCCCGATTATGTCGTGCTTGATCCCTATTTCGTCTCGACCCAGGCGATCGACCAGACGCGGCGGTTGTTTCTGGGGCATCTGGTCGACGTGGCCCATTTGCTGGGCGCCCAGGTGATCGCCCCCCAGGTCGAGCATCTCGCCGATTATCATGCCTGCCGCGACGCCGGCTGCGATCTGGTGCGCGGGCCGGTGCTGGCCAAGCCCGACCGTGACCCCCGGCGCCTGCCCGAAGTCTATCCCCAGGTCGCCGCCCTCAATGCCACCAGCCAGCGCCGAGGCCGTGGCGACCAACATCTGGTGGCCGCCCAGATGGACGAAATCGATCCCTTGATGATTTCGACAAAGATGGCCGATGTGTTCGAGCGCTTTCGCCGCCAGAAGGATCGCACGTTCTTTCCGGTGGTCGACGAGCGCGGCGAACCGCTGGGCATCGTCCGCGAGGTCGATCTCAAGGAATACACCTATTCGCTCTATGGCAAGGATCTGATCGGCAACAAAGCCCTGGGCCGCACCCTGAGCGCCTTTCTCACGCGCTGTCCGCGCGTTGACATCGATACCCGGGCCGAAAAGATCCTGGAGGCTTTTTCCACGACTCCCTCCAGCGACGGGCTGATCATCACCCAGGATGGCCGGTATCGGGGGTTTTTGACGGCGGCTTCGCTGTTGCGGGTCATCAACGACAAGAACCTTGAGGTCGCCCGCGATCAGAATCCGCTGACCCGTCTGCCGGGGAACACGGTGATCAACACCGAATTGGGTGAAATCCTGGCCGATGATCGCCAGGGGGCCAGTCTGGTCTATCTGGATTTCGACCATTTCAAGCCGTTCAACGACAAATACGGCTTCCGCCAGGGCGATCGGGCGATCTTGCTGTTTGCCGATCTGCTGCGCAGCCAATTGGCCGAGGCCGGGTTCTTCATCGGTCATGTCGGCGGCGACGACTTTTTCGCCGCTCTGCGCGAAGGGGTGCCGGCGGCGGTGACGGCGCGCATCCGCGCCCTGATCGACAAGTTCGCCGCCGATGTCACGGCCTTCTACGACGACGAGACCCGCCAAGCCGGCTGTGTGCTGGCGCGCGATCGCGACGGGATCGAACGCCGCCTGCCGCTGCTTTCGGTCAGCGCCGCGCTGGTCCATCTCGCCCCCGGTCATGCCATCGGCGATCTTGATCGCATCGGCGGCGTGATCGCCCGCCTGAAAAAGGCCGCCAAGCAATCGCCCTGTCATCTGGCCGAAACGGTGGCTGGACCGGATATCCTGGTCGAAGAGCTTTAAGACCTAAGTCTCGGACTGGTTCCGCCCTCTGACTTTTGGCATACTTGCTCCCAGCGCGCCCGGGCAAGCGATATCGGGCGGGGTCTGGACCGGGTCGCCGCCTGTTGTCCGCGACCGCTGTGGCGGAGTCTGCCCTTTGAAAATCCTGATCGCCGACGACCACGAATTGTTCCGCGATGGCTTGCGGCTTGTTCTGTCCAGCCTTGATCCGGCCCTTGAGGTCGTCGAGGCCTGTACCTATGACGAGGCGCTGCGTCTGGTTTCGACCAATGGCGACGGGGCCGAGGCCTTCACCCTGATCCTGGTCGATCTGGTCATGCCCGGATTGCCGTGGAGCGAAGGCCTGCAGGCGCTGCGGTTGGCGGCACCCGAAACGCCGGTGGTGGTGCTTTCGGCCAGCGAGGACCGCAAGCTGGTGCGCGACGCCGTGCGGCTGGGCGCCTCGGGCTTCATTCCCAAGACATCAAGCAGCCGGGTGATGATCAGCGCCCTCAAGCTGGTTTTATCGGGCGGCATGTATCTGCCGGCCGCCTTGCTTGACGATGAGGTCATCGTTGAACCGGTGGCGGTTCAAGCGCCCGCGGGCGGGGCCGGCGGACCGACTGGTCCCACCGCCTCACGGTTGACTCCGCGACAGGGCGAGGTGTTGCGGTTGCTGGGACAGGGCAAGTCGAACAAGGAAATTGCCCGCGTGCTTGACCTGTCGGAAGGAACGGTCAAACTTCACGTGACGGCCATTCTCAAGGCCCTTGGCGTCAATAACCGGACCGGCGCGGTGATCGCCGCCCAACGCCTGGGGCTGACCGGCTAGATTACATCCCCTCCCCCTGGCGATCCCGACCGGGGGGCGGCGATGATTTACTCCCCTAATCAAGATCTTGGAACGGGAGGGCCCGTTCTTTTCATTCCCCTTTTTTCAAGCCCGGGACGATCGCCAATCGATGAGTGTTCACCACGCCGAGCGCTTCCTGCCCTTTAGCGACCTTCAGATGTTCACCTTGGTCGCCGATGTCGAACGCTATCCCCAGTTCGTGCCGTGGTGGATCGCCGCCCGGGTCATCGACTCCCGACCGGCTCCGGCCGGCGACGGGCCCGATGCCAAGATCTATCGCACCGATCAGGTGATCGGCATGGGGCCGGTGCGCCTGCGCTTCACCTCGCGCACGCTGCTGGTGTCGCCCCGGCGGATCTCGGTGGCGTCGCAAGGCGGCGGGCCGGTGCGCGATTTGTCCCTCGACTGGTGGTTCGACGCCCAACCGGGCGGTTGCCTGACCCGGCTGGACATGACGCTTGATCTGGGTTCGCGCAGCCTGGAGAACCTGCTGGCGGGCATGAGTTCCGAGGCGGCGGTGAAACTGGTCGACGCTTTCGAGCGGCGGGCCCATGCGCTTTATCAGGGCGGCTAGCGATGGCGGACCGCCGCCGGGGGACGGATTTTTCCGGTGGCCCAGAGACTGAAATTCTTCTAAATAGTGTTCGCTCCGCTTTCCCCGGGGTGCTGTAACGGTTCAGGGGCGCTAAGAGCAGGAGCCTCACAGTCTTTGAGGATATTCTAGACACGCAAATAAACTTGGGTAATATAATCTGTTGCGCTGTTTCTTTGAATTGATATAAAGAGCAGTATCCTCGCTTTTCGGGGGCGGACGTTTCCCTTTTCGGCCCGCCGCTGTATGATCTGGTTGACACTCGTTACGTCGGATGACCAAGTGCTTCCCGCCCCGTTTGGATTTCCCCTCCGGAGAAAGTTGTGGATGACTAAGCACCAAGGTGCGGTCCGCCCTGTCGGTCCCGAAGAGAGCGCCTTTCCCGCCTCGCAGTCCTTTTCGGAAACCGGTCCGGTGGTCGCTGATCCCATCAAACCGCTGCCCGCGTATTTGCAAGAGACCTATACCTGGGCCTATCTCGATCCCCGCAATGTCGAATGGCTTGACCACGAAATCGTGGTCAATGCGATCCTGTGGGGAAACATGACCCGCCTGATGGCCACGGCGTTCAAGGAATTTGAACCCGGCCAAGAGGTTCTGCAGCCCGCCTGCGTTTATGGACCGTTCTCGCGTCATCTCGCCGAGCGCCTTGGTCCGGAGGGTTATCTGGAAGTCCACGACGTGGCGCCGGTGCAGATCCACCATACCCGCCGCAAGGTCGAAGGTCTGCCCCAGGTCACCCTGCGCCGGGCCGATGCCGCCGATCCGCTTGATCGCGATTTCGACGGGGTGTGTTGCTTCTTCCTGCTTCATGAAGTGCCCGACCATGTGAAGTCCAAGATCGTGGACAACATGCTTTCGGCGGTGCGGCCGGGCGGCAAGGTGGTGTTCGTCGATTATCACCGCTACGCGGCGCTGCATCCGCTGCGCCCGATCATGGCTTTCGTGTTCCGCACCCTGGAGCCTTTCGCCTGGGGCCTGTGTACGCGCGAAATCAGCGACTTCGCCAGCGATGCCGGGTCGTTCACCTGGCGCAAGGAAACCTACTTCGGGGGGCTTTATCAGAAAGTCGTCGCGGAGCGACGCGCTTAAAAGAGATCGCGGAGCGACGCGCCTAAAGAAGATCGCGGAGCGACGCGCTTAAACAAGATCGCGGGGCCTTTGGCTCCGTGAGCCGCCCCGGCCGAAGCGGCCGGGGGAAGGATGGGGGCGACAGGGACGCTAAGGTCCCGGCCCAGCGGCGAAAAAAGCCGCTTGATCCCCCTCAAAACACCCGAACCCAGTCCTTATATTGCGTTGCAGCAATCCCTTTTCCGACGGTGGGCGGCAAGGGGGCTTGCCGTTTTCCACTTTGCAAGGGATCGCATCTATGGACACTCCATTCAGCCTGCGGGGCAAGAAGGGGCTGGTCGTGGGCATCGCCAACGACCAGAGCATCGCCTTTGGCTGTGCGCGCTATTTCAAGAAGATGGGCGCCGATATCGCCGTCACCTATCTGAACGAAAAGGCCAAGCCCTATGTCGAGCCTTTGGCTGGGGATCTGGACGCCTTGCTGCTTGGTCCCTGCGACGTGCGCGAATCCGGCCAGCTCAAGGGCGTTTTCGATCGCATCGCCGAGGAGTGGGGCCAACTGGATTTCTTCCTGCATTCGATCGCCTTCGCCCCCAAGGAAGACCTGCACGCCCCGGTCATCGATTGTTCGCGCGAAGGCTTCTCGCTGGCGATGGATGTCTCGTGCCATTCTTTCGTGCGCATGGCCAAATACGCCGAGCCGCTGATGAAAAACGGCGGCTCGATGCTGACCGTCACCTTCTATGGCGGGTTGAAGGTGGTCGAGCATTACAACATGATGGGACCGGTCAAGGCGGCGCTTGAGGGGGTGACGCGCTATCTGGCCGCCGATCTCGGTCCCAAGGGGATCCGCGTCAACGCCATTTCGCCGGGGCCTTTGCGCACGCGGGCGGCTTCGGGCCTCGATCGCTTCGACGAACTGCTGGAAGCCGCGGCCAAGCGCGCCCCCCAGCACCAGTTGGTGACCATCGATGATTGCGGGGCGCTGGCCGCCTTCCTGGTTGGCGATGGCGCCAAGGCGATGACCGGGGCGACCTATTTCGTCGACGGCGGCTATAACATCATGGGCTGAGGCCAAGCCGGTCGTGGCGGGGAGGCGGCGCGCGCCGTCTCCCTTGCCGAGGCCCTTGCCAAACGCCCGCGTCTCGCTTATATCCCTTGGCCGACGCGGGTGTAGTTCAATGGTAGAACATCAGCTTCCCAAGCTGAATACGAGGGTTCGATTCCCTTCACCCGCTCCAAAATTCCCCAAGCCCCTCAAAAGCCGATTTCGCCCGCCGGACCCCTCGAACGAGGCGCGCCGCCGTTTGCGTTCGAGGGGCGATTGCCGCGTCTTGACGTCAGTCCCCGCCAAAGCCACTCTCTATAGAAAGAATGGGTGACATAACATTCGGGAGAAAGCCGATGACTGGTCCGCGTCCCCTGGCGGAACCCGACGCCCATGCCGCCGGGCTGGTCCTCTCCAAGGCCACCGTGCGCGCATCGGATCATTTCGGTCTGACCAATGCCGGTCTGGCCCAGATCATCGGCCTGTCGGAAGCTTCGGTGTCGCGGATGCGCGCGGGCCAGTATGTGCTGCGTCGCGGCCGCAAGGAATTCGAGTTGGCGCAGTTTTTTGTCCGCATTTTCCGCAGCCTCGACGCCATCACCGGCGGCGATGATGGTTCCAGCCGGTCCTGGTTGAACGCCGAGAACCACGCTTTGCGGGCCCGCCCCGTTGATCTGATGAAAACCGTAAGAGGATTGGTGGCGACGGCGGATTATGTGGACTCCCGACGCGCTGTCCTCTGAAGTCCGGCCCTATCGTCAGGATGTCTGGCGGGTGGTCGAGGCGCAGTCGCGGGCTTCGACCATGCGACTGGTCGACAGCCTTGAAGAGCAGCGCCTTCTTGAAGACCTGATTGACGAGGTGAAGCCACCCGTTCCCCCCTCGTGCCGTCAGTTCCATTATCTTCTGTCAACGCCGTTTCGCTATGGTCCCTATCCAACGGGATCGCGGTTTCGCCGAGCCGGTCAGCAAGACGGGGTGTTCTACGCCAGCGAGAGCGTCGAGACCGCTATCGCCGAACTGGCGTTTTACCGCCTGCTGTTCTTCGTCGAATCCCCCGGAACGGACTTGCCCGCGCGTCCCACGGACCATATGGCGTTCAGCGTTCCCTGCGTTGCGGACCGGCTTATCGACTTGACGCTTCCCCCCTTGGCTCAGGATGAGGCGAAATGGGTTAACCGGCTGGATTACACGGCCTGCCAGGATTTGGCCGACATCGCCCGATCGGCAAGGATTGAGGCCATTCGCTATCGATCGGTCCGTGATCCCGATGGCGGCTGCAATCTTGGCGTCCTGACGCCGGCGGCTCTTGGGGCGACCAAACCCCAGCGGCTCGAGACTTGGCGCCTTTTCATCCGCCCAACTGGCATTCAGGTGGCAAGAGAGTTTCCCAGGGCCGAACGGGAATTCACCTGCGCCGACTTCGGCGCCGATCCCCGCCTCGACCCCTTCTGGATCCGTCCTTAGCCCGCTCCGCTTATCCTCGCGGACCGAGGCTTTCGACCGGATCGTCGCCGGGCAGGCAGGTGCGGGCCTCGGGGCGGCCGGGGAGGGGGGTGGGGGCAAGGCGGCAGGACACGCCATAGGTCTCACGCAAGAAGGCGGCGCTCACCACCTCGGTGGGAGCGCCGACGGCCAGCCGGCCATCGCGGCCAAGGGCGGCCACCCGGGTGGCGTGGTGCAGGGCGTGGTTGGGATCGTGGGTGGTCATCACCACCGCCAGCCCGGAGTCTTCGACCAGCTTACGGATATGGCCGAGCACGCGCAGTTGATTGCCGAAATCCAGATTGGCGGTCGGTTCGTCCATGATCAGCAGGGAAGGGCTTTGCGCCAGCGCCCGGGCGATCAGCACCAACTGGCGCTCGCCGCCGCTGATTTCGGTATAGGGCTCCTCGGCCAGATGACGGGCGCCCAGCAGGTCGAGGGCCTGGGTGGCGATCAGCCGATCGGCGCGCGAGGGGGCGGCGAAGGCCCCCATATGGGCGACCCGTCCCAGAACCACCACATCGGACACGCTGAAGGGAAAGGGCGGCACATGGGCCTGGGGCACATAGCCGACCACGGCGGCGAAGCGCTTGGCCGTCCACCCCGCCACATCCCGGCCGTTCAGGCGGATCTCGCCGCCAAGGCGGGGCAGCAGCCGCAACAGGGTTTTAAACAGCGTGGTCTTGCCGATGCCATTGGGACCGAGCAGGCAAAGCAGGTCCCCCGCCGCCAGGGTGAACCCGATCCCCCCCAGCACCCGGCGACCGCGATAGCCGCAGGCCAGATCCGTAACGGCGAGCAAAGGCGGTGGGCTCATCGCCATCCCCGCCGCGCCCCGGGAAGCAGCGCCAGGAACAAGGGCGCGCCGATCAGGGCGGTCAGGATGCCAAGCGGGATTTCGGTCGGCCCCAGGCTGCGCGCCAGATCATCGACACCAAGCAGGAAGGCTCCCCCCAACAGCGCGCAGGCTGGCAGCAGCACGGCGTGATTGGGGCCAAGCAGCATGCGCGTCATATGGGGCACCACCAGCCCGACCAAACCGATGATGCCGGCGATGGCGACGGCCGCGGCGGTCATCAAGGTGGCGGCGACGATGGCCGCCAGTCGGACGCGGCCGACATCGATGCCAAGCGCCCGGGCTTCGTCATCGCCGAAGGCCAGGGCGTTCAACCGCCAGCGCAGCAGGCAGGCCAGCCCCACCCCGCAGCCGATCGGCGGAGCGGCGAGCGCGATATCGTCCAAGGTGATCGCCGACAGGCTGCCCATCAGCCAGAAGGTGATGGCCGGCAGGGTGTTATCGGGATCGGCCAGGGTTTTAATCAGGCCGATGAATGCCGAAAACACCGTGCCGACGATCAGCCCGGTCAACACCATCATCAAGGGGCCGTCGCCGGCACCGCCACGGCCTTTGGCGATCAAGCAGGTCAGTCCGACGGCGGCCAGTCCGCCAAGGAAGGCCAGACCCTGGATGGCCGGGCCGCCAAGCCCCAGCAAAAGGCCGGCGGCGGCGGCGCACCCAGCCCCCGCCGCCGCGCCCAGCAGATCGGGCGAGACCAGCGGATTGCGGAATAATCCCTGAAAGGTTGCCCCCGAGGTGGCCAGGGCGGCGCCGACCAGAAGCGCCCCCAGGATGCGTGGCAGGCGGATGGCCATCACCACCACCTCGTCCTCGGGCGTCCAAGACAGGCTCAGGGCCTGGGCAAGGCCGGGAAGCGCCCGGCTGGCCAGAATCGCCAGAACCTTGCCCGGGGCGACGCCATAGGGGCCGATGGCGAAGGAGATCAGGGTGAGGGTGACGACCAGACAGAGGGCCCCGCCCAGGGCCGTTCGCGGGATCGCCCGGCCAAGACGAAAGGGACGGGACAGCGGCGGGTGAAGACCTTTGGGCATCAAAACTCCCGGCGGCGGACCTCGATCAGTGGATTCGGCGGATTAGAGCGGCGATCACGGGGAAACCCCCTCTTGCCTTTTCCACTCGCCGCTCTGGAGGCTCTCTTAACCATTGGACTGAATCGGTTGACGCTGTATAGGATCGTGCATAAGAGACTGAAGTCAAGGAACCTGTGACTTCGCCAGATCGGGCCGGGTGAGCGCCCGGATCGGCGATCGGATAAGAGGGCGCGCGATGGATGACGAGGGCCTGCCCCGCTTCGCCGGGGTGGTTTACGATCAGGAAGAGGGCATCGACGCCCTGGTGGGTGATTTCGTCGAAGGTCTTCTGGCCCGCAAGCTGCGCGTCGGCGGCCTGCTGCAGGGCCGCGAGCCTGATGCGGAGGGCGTGACCCGCACCGTTGTGCGGGTGATCGGCAAGGCGCGGCGGATCGTCATCTCGCAAAACCTCGGGCGCCACTCCACCGCCTGCTCCATCGATTCGGCCGCCATCGCCGAGGCCGCCGTCGCCCTGCGCCAAGCCCTTGAGGAGCGCCCGGCGCTGATCGTTGGCAATCGCTTCGGCCATCTGGAGCTGGAAGGGGCGGGCATGTCCGAGGAGATGCTCGATATCCTGGCTTCGGGAACCCCCTTCCTGATCCCGGTGGCCCGTCGCTTCGAAGAGGGCTGGCGGCGCTTTACCGGCGATATGGGCGATCTCCTAGACCCCCGGCCCGCCGCCCTGACCGCATGGTTCGAAGCGCTGGCGCCGGTCACCGCCTGACCCGTCACGTCCGCGCGCCTTTCCCGTTCCGTCTTCCCGCCGTTTTTCATTCCGTCTCCCCCCTTTTCCAATCTCCCCCCCCAGACTCGCGGCCCCCGACGGGGCCGTTTATCCAGCGCTATATACGTTCATGCCTATGGAGGGTAACCATGAAGGGTATTGCCATGTCCCTGTTGGCGGTCGGAACCGTCGTGGCCGGGGGGGCTTCGCCAAGTGAGGCATCGGTTTTTGAATTGGGCGAGATCCTGGTCTCCGCCCCCGGGGAGCGCGGCGAGGCGGCCAGCGATACGGTGCGGGGCGAGGAGATGCGCGCCCACGACGCCCAGACGGTCAGTCAGGCGATCGATCGCGTTCCCGGGGTGACGCTGTCGCGCGGCGGCGCCCGTAACGAGGAAATGGTCAGCGTGCGCGGTTTCACGCTGCGTCAGGTTCCGGTTCTGATCGATGGCATTCCGGTTTACGTGCCCTATGACGGCAATGTCGATCTGGGGCGCTTCACCACCTTCGATTTGTCGAAGATCGAGGTCGCCAAGGATGGCGGCTCGGTGCTGACCGGCCCCAATGCCCTGGGCGGGGTGATCAATCTGGTGACCCGCAAGCCGACCAAGGCCCTGGAAGGCGAGCTTGAAAGCGGGGTGCGCTTTGGCGACGGCGGCTATAACGGCGCCTATTCGGCCTTCTCGGCGGGCAGTCGCCAGGATCTGGGCTGGGTCCAGGGCAGCGGCAGTTGGTCGAAGCTGGAAGGATTCAGCTTGGCCGATGGGGTGAGCGGGCGCGACGAGAACGGCGGGTATCGCGGCAATTCCGCCGCCGAGGATGTCAAGCTCAACCTCAAGGCGGCGATCACCCCGCGCGACGATGACGAATACGCGCTCAACCTCATCTACCAGCACGGCGAAAAGGGCAATCCGCCCTATATGGGCGATGACCGCAGCGTCACCTCGCGCTATTGGCAATGGCCGAAGTGGGATAAGCGCAGCCTTTATTGGCTGTCGCGGACGGGGCTTTCCGAAAGCTGGTCGCTCAAGACCCGGGCCTATTATGACTCGTTCGTCAACCGGCTGAAGGCCTTCGACGATAAGGATTACGACACCCAGGCCCGGGCATCGTCGTTCACCAGCTATTACGATGACTACTCGGTCGGCGGGTCGAGCGAGGTTGGCGGCGATCTGGCCGAATGGAGCACGCTGAAGCTGGCGGCCCATTTCAAGCAGGACGTTCACCGCGAGCACAACGCCGGCGAGCCGACCCGCACCGATATCGATAACACTTGGTCGTTTGGCGCCGAGCACACCGCCCATGTCACCCGGGATCTCGATCTCATCACCGGCCTCAGCTACGACTGGCGCGATACCCAGAAGGCCGAGGATTACCAAAACAAGGCCATCACGGATTTCCCGCTGACCAGCAGCGACGCCGTCAACTGGCAGATCAAGGGTGTCTATCGCTATAGCGACACCGGCGCCCTGCACGCCTCGATGGCCTATAAAAGCCGCTTCCCGACGCTGAAGGACCGCTATTCCTATCGGATGGGCCGAGGCTTGCCCAATGCGTCGCTGGAGGCCGAGCGCGCCGCCACCTATGAACTGGGGGTCGAGCAGACGCTGTTTGGCAACACGCGGATCGATGCCTCGGTCTTTCACAGCGCGATTTCCGACGCCATCGAATCGGTCGCCCTGACCCGCAATGTCAGCCAGATGCAAAACGTTGGCGACGCCATTCATCAGGGTCTGGAACTGGGCATCCAGACCACCGTGCTGCCGCGCACCGAGCTTGGCGTCTCGTATACGCTGCTCAATGCCCAGAACGAGAAATCGGCGATCCACGTCACCGACGCGCCGCGTCACAAGGGCGTGATCTATGGCGCCTATGCGCTGACCGACGCCCTGTCGGTGCGACCGAGCGTGACCCTGGCCTCGGAACGCTATTCCGATACCGCTGGAACCAAGGTCGATGGGTACGTCATCTCCGACCTCGCGGTACGCTACGACGTCACTGAGGCGATCAGCCTGGAAGCCGGGGTCAACAACATCCTTGATACCCGCTACGAGCTCAGCGAGGGCTACCCGGAAGAGGGGCGCAATTACTTCCTCAAGGGCAAAGTGACGTTCTGACGCTTGCCCAAGGCCGGTGGGGGCTTCCCCTACCGGTCTTCGCCGGCCAGGGCGGCGGCCTGGGGCAGGCTGAGCGTGACCTGATAGAAGCGGGCGAAGAAATCGCGGACGACCGGGGCCAGGGGCTCGGGAAAAGCCTCGGGATAGAGCAGCTTGGCCAGCCAGCGCAGGCCGAGCAGGCGGTTGATCGCCGGCGGATAGTCGACCCAGCCGAAGGGCAGGGCGGGCACCTTGTAAAGCCGCCCGGCGCGCACGGCGGGCAGGCTTTGCCACCGGGGCTCGCCGCGCAGGGCGTCCAGGAACGATTGATCGGTGGCCAGGATCACCTCGGGCCGGGCGACCACCAGGCTTTCGGGCGAAATCGTCACCAACCCCCGGCCGCCGGCGGCGACCACATTGCGCGCCCCCAGCAGGTCGATGACTTCGGTGGTGATCGCCCCCGAGGCCGCCGATTCCATCCCCTTGGCCCCCCGGCCGTAATAGACGGCGATGGCCGGGCGGTCGGCCGGGGTTGGAAGGCGCCGCGTGATCTCGGCCCGTTCGGCGTTTGCCCAGGCGGCCAGTTCGGCGGCCCGTTGCGGCCGGCCAAGCAGATCGCCCAGGCGGGCATAGGTCTGGCTCACCCGGTCAAGCCCGCCGTCGATCAGGGCATAGGCGATGCCGGTCTGCCCCTGCACGCGCTCGGCGACCGAGCGGTAGGAGGGATCGAGCGAGCCGACATCAAGGATCAGATCGGGGCGCAGGCTGGCCAGGGCTTCAAGATTGACCGTGCCGCCGCGCAGCGCCACCCGGCCGCGCACCGGCAGATCGGCGTAGGGCGGGGCGATCAGGGCCCGCTGGTCGGCCGACAGGGCATCGGGCCAGCCGGCCATCAGATCGGGCGCCAGGGTGTAAAGCCAGACGGCGGCGACCGGCCCGGCGGGCAGAACCGAGCCGAGGGCGGCCGGCAGGGAAAGGCTGCGATCGGCATCGTCGCGAAATAGCCGGCCCTCAGTCGCCCGCGCGGGGCGCGTCCAGCCCGCCCGTGTCAGGGCGCTTGCGATCCCCCCGAGGCCGAGCCCGGCAAGAACGTCGCGGCGTGACGGAGTGTCCACCCTGATCCCCTCTTATCCCCAGTAATGTCCGCAAAGACTTATATCCGATTGGGAATAGCGGGGATAGGGTTAGGGCGGCGTGCCCGAAATTCGCTTCAGGCGCGCCGCTCTCCTCTAGGGATAGCCAAGCAAATCACCGTCGCGCCCTGGTTCGGAACGCTCGGGATCCGCTCTCTAGCGCGAGTCGCTCTCGGCCATCTCGGGCCAGGATTCGGTCAGGGCCAACAGGCTGTCGCCCGAGCGACGCAATCCTTCGGTGTCGATGGTTTCAAGGGCCGCCTGATAGCGTCTGAGACCATCGCCACAGGTGGTGACCGAGCGTTCCAGCTTCTGGCAATTGTCGCGGAAACCGCGCAAGGCTTCCGCTTGGCGGTCAAGCGCCGCGACCAGCCCGTCAAGCGCCCGGCTTAGACGTTCCTGAGCGCCGCTGAGCAGCAGGTTATCGTTCGCCGGCATCAATGCCGACGGGGCCTCCAAGATCACCATGGTCCCGTCTCCACCCGGCCGGTCGTTCCGTCAAGAAGCGCGGGAGGGCTTCAGGAGCATCCGGCAACAGCCTCAAACTCTATACGTAGGTCTGTATGGGCGATCTTCAATCGAGAGGGGATTATCTTGAGCGGGAATAAGGGGCCCGCCGGCTTGCCAGCGGGTGGGCAAGGCTGAGGGGCAAAAGGCGGAAAGGTCGAAAACCGTCAAGGTTTTCCGACTGTTGGGCGAAAGCGCGCGGCGCTTGGCGCTTTTTGGGAGAAGCGGATTTTTTCGCGCCGCCTATTCGGCGGCGAGAACGATCGCCAAAGGATGGGCGGGGCCGCAGGGCAGGGGGGCCCGGGTGGTGCGCAGGTGGCTTGCCCGCACCAGATCGGCCAGGGTGCGGCGCAGCAGGGCCTCGCCGCGCGGCGAAAGGCGGCGGCCAAGGCGGGCGACCGCCGGACTTTCAACCAACCCCTCGGCCACCGCGCCCTCGAGAACCCGGGCCAGCAGCAGTTCATCCTTGCGGAAAAGCGGCGTGCCGGGGGGGGAAAGATCAAGGGGCGACTGGCCGTGAACCGTCAGAACGGCCAGCAGGCTTTCCAAAGGACCCAAGGCCGCCGCCAAGCCGCTGGCGCAGACCTGACGGGCCACCGCCGGGGTGAAGCCGCCGGGAAGGCCGGGGCGGCGGGCCCAGCCGCGCGCCGCTTCCACCAGGATACCACCCGGGCCCGCCGGCGCGGCGCCGCTAATGACCCGCAAAGTGCCGTGGCGATCCATCTGGTATCCCCTTATGTCCATCAAAAGAGGAGGGGATTATATCGAGACTGATAATCGTTCGCAACGCTATTTTCGATGAAACGCGCCGGCCCCGTCGTGTCGCGCGCCGGCCGGGTTATTCCAGCCGGCCCAGCGCCTTGGCCAGCACCATATAGACCTTGCCGAGATCAGAGCCGATGAACAGGGCGGTCAGCACGTCGGCGCGCGGCGATTTGCGGGTGGTTTCCAAAAGGGATTCATATTCGCTGACATAGGACGACACGTAGTCGCGGAAGCTTTTGTCCTTGGTGGTGGCAAGGCGGATGGCTTCGGCATGGGCGGGGGTGATGGCGCGGGCGAGGTGGCGCAGGAAAACCCCCTGGTCGCCCTTGTGATAGCGCCGCCACAGGTCTTCCTCGCGCGCCGGAGCGAACAGCCGGGTGATGTCCACGGCCAGGGAATCGAGCTTCTCGATGACATAGGTCGAGGAGTTGAGGAAGCTTTCGATATCGAGATCGTCCTCGAGGGATTTCATCTCGCGCAGCCGTTTTTCGGCTTCGTGGGAGGCGGCGATCAGCCCTTCGGTTTGCTTGACGAAGGCGCCCGAGGTTTTGTGGGTGGCCTCGGCGAGAACCCGTCCGGCCGAGGTCAGGGTTTCCGTATCGCGGCGCAGGCCGGCCAGCGCCTCGCGGAAGGGGGCGATGGCGCCTTCGGCCGCCGCCTTGCCGTCATTGGCCAGGGCGTCGGTATCGCTGCGCAGGGTGGCGAGCGCCTCACGGAAGGGGGTGACGATGACCTCGACCGCATTGCCGCCCAACAGGCCGAGTTGTTCGGTTTCGCCGCGCAGCGAGGCCAGGGCCGAGCGATAGGGACCAAGGGCGTTTTCGGCGGCATTGGCGGCGACGCTGCTCAATTGTTCGGTCTCCCGGCGCAGCGCCGAAAGGGAGTCGCGGATCGGTCGCAGGGCGGCCTTCGAACCGTCGGAAACATCGCCGACCTCGCGGCGGAATTCCGAGGCGGCGGCGCGCACCGCGCCGGTCACCCGCTCGGCGTTGGTCGAGACTTCCTGAACCACCTCGCCCAGGCGGTCGGCGGCCTGGGTGACCAGGGCGACGCCCCGGGCGGCGCGCTCGTCGAAATCGCCACCGGCCCGGCCCATGGCCTCGGACAGGGCGACGATGCGCCGCGCCGCCGTTTCGGCCGATTTTCCCATCTCGGAGGTTTGGCGTCCGAGGTCGGAGAGGGCGGTTTCCAATCCCTGGCGCGAGGAGGCAAGGACGCGATCGAGCGCCCCGGCCTGGATGTTGAACTTCTCGGCGGCGACGCTCAGCGTCTTTTCGACGGTTAGCCCGGCTTCGGACACCGCCGAGGCGCGGCCGCGCATGGCGCCATCGGCCTCGGCGATCGCCTTGCCGGCGATGGCGGCCGCGTCCTTGACCAGACTGGCCTGTTCGACCAGGGTGACGCCGGCGTTGCGCAGGCTGTCGACCGTGCCCTTGCCGGCCTGTCCCAGTTCCGTGGCGTTGCGGCGCAGGGTGCTGGCGGCGGCTTCAAGATCGACGGTCACCCGGGTCGCCGTCTGCGCCAATTCGCCGCCGCTGGTATGGACCAAGCCGGACACGTCTTTCAGGGCGCTGACCACGCCTTCGGCGGTGGCGTTGAGGTCGCGGGCCTGTTTGCCCATCGCCGCCGAGGCCAGATCGATATGGCTGCGGACCGAGGTCAGCACGCCCATCAGGTCGTCGGTCTGGCCCTTGAGGCCGCTGCGGATGGACTCGGTCTGGGTGGCGGTCTGACCGGCCAGACGGTCGAGGGTTTCGGCATGGCCGATCACCAACTCGGCCACGCCCTTGCTCTTTTCCTGGACCTTGCCCATGGCCAGCCCCATGGCCTTCAAGGCGTTGCCGGCGGTTTCGGCCGCGCCGTCCATGCCGCGCGAGGCCTCTTCGCCGGCGGTGGCCAGATCGCGCGAACGCTGGGTGAAGGCGTCGGTCGTTTCGTCGAGCCGGCCTAGAACCTCTTCGACGATTCCGGTCAATTCCTCGGTGCGTTTGCTAAGCAGGCCATCGACCGCCTTGAGGCGGCCGAGCGCCGCGTCGCTGGTTTCGGCGAGATTGCGGCCCTGTAAGGTCAGCGTCTCGTCGACCAGCCGCACCCGGCTGACCATGCTTTCGGTGACCTGGGCCAAAGTCGCCGACTGCTTGCCGAGGGTTTCGGCGATCCGCGCCGCCTCATCGGACAATTGTTCGCTGGCCCGGGCCAGAGCCCGGTTCTGATCGCCATAGAGGATCTTCAAGGTGTCGGCCCGGCGTTCGATCGATCCGGCGACCCCTTCGGAGTCGTCAAGCATGCGTTCGATCGACTGGCCAAGGCCGGCCAGCATCCGCGTCTGTTCGGCCGAGCGCTGGATCAGGGTGTCGAGATGCACAAGGTCGTCGGTCAGGGCGTCGCGAAAGGCGCGGGCCTCGTCGCCGGTCTTGCGCACGGTCTGGGTGAACTGCCCCTGCAAACGGTCGAGCAGGGTTTCCAACTCGCGGCCCTGGTCGCCGGCCTTGGTATAGGCGAGCGTCAGCCCCTCGATCCGGCGGTCGAGGCCGCTGGAGAGCTGGGTGGCGTCGGCGGCGATGCGGGCGGCCGTGCTTTCCATGGCCTCGGTCTCGCGGCGCAGATCGTCGCGCATCGCCAATCCGCGGGCGACGGCGGTGCGCGAGGCCTCGTTCAGGGCCGTCGCCTGGGCGACCAGGGCCTGGGTGATCTGGCCGACGCGATCGACCGCCGCGTCATCGGGATAGGCAAGCTGCTCGAGGTAGTGGCGCAGGATTTCCGCTTCCTCGCCGAACTTGGCGGCGCGGTCGTGAAAGGCGACGGCCAGCCACAGCAGCAGGATCGGCACCAGCGCGCCCGAGACCATGCCGCCGATTTCCAGCGGCTGGTACAGCAAGATGTTTTCGATGCCGACGGTCGCCCCGACGTAAACGGCAAAGACACCAAGCCAGAAGACGGTGCCCAGCCCGGCCACCCAGATCAGCGTGCTGCCCAGGCGGTGTTTGCGCCGCAGGCGTTCGCTGCGCGGGCGGCGCGCCCCCCGCTCGCCACGGCCGGCGCGCTCGCCGCGCTCCGTTGTCGCCGGCAAGGTGAAAGACCGCTCGGTGTTCTCGGCGGTCCCGTCGCCGTCGTCGGTCCCGCCGGCGGTTGGCAGAATGCCCAGGGGCAGGGGGGGGTGGGCCGACCGCTCCGCCGCCGTTCCGCCCTTTGGGTCTCCGGACGTTCCGCCCCTTAAGTCTCCGGGCGTCCCGCCCCGTGGGCCTCCAGGCGCCTCGTCCGCCGACTTGGCGGGGGGCTTGGGGGACTCGACGATCGGCGTCCCGCCCGGTGGATCCTGGGGGGGAGTATCGGTGCCGGCAAGGGGCTGGGAGGTCTGGGTAGAATCACTCATGGGTTGGGAACGCGGCTATCAGGCTGGGGGCCGCGAACGGCGGCCGTCGTTGGACGGAGCAAGGACATGCCATCGCGACTCGCGGGATCAAACCCACGTCGCACCGAATCCTAGCCTGTTTTCGGGGCTGCGAAAAGCCGCGCCGCCCGTGTCAGCCGCGAATGGTCGGTCTGGGCGGGCGTCAGGCGGCCGGAAACGCCTCGACGACCGAAGAGCGGGAGGCGGGCGAGCCCCGGCGGCTCTCTTCGGCGTTATCCGCGGCGAAGGCGCGCTGGGCGCCGCGGGCATGAACCCGCGCGCTCACCCGGGCATCGCCCTTGACGCCAAGAAGCGTCGTCCAGACATCGCCGCTGATTTGCGAGCCCGACTCGAGGGTCAGCCGTTCGGCATGGACGACGCCATCGATGGCGCCGCCGCCGATCACGGAAATCTGTCCGCAGGTGACTTCACCTTCGATGCGGCCGCCGACATGCAGGTCGCCCGCGCAGCTGATCTTGCCGCGGACCACCAGATCGGGGGCGATGTAGGACGGCCTAGCCTCTTTTGGTTCGGCGGCCGCTCCTTGGACCGGTTGTGTACTCATGGGCTCTCCCGCCGCTATTCCTGAAAGGCTCCGGTCACGCCGTGTCGGGGACGTTCCGCCCCGTATCAGGCCGCTTTCCGGGTCTTTCCGTTCCGAATCGTCGCCCCAAGGCGACGGGTCTTTGAACCGCGGGGTGACGGTATACGCTTTAGTCTCGGTTCGACCAGGATTTTTATCGATCCTTTTCCCGCCTCACTCACGGAACGCCAGGGTTTCCCTTTGAAGTTCAGGTCTCTGCCCGCTTCCTTGAGGCAAGCGGCATCGGGGCATCGCTTTGCCTTCGTAACAAAACCGTCCTCCATGCCCCCGCCTGTCCGGTGCGGTGGCGGCGGCGACTCGCTTGTCTGGCTTTGGGCGAACGGGATCTTGACGATGGGCGGAAAGCGGCGCTAGGGTCGGCCCCAGATTCGTGGGGATTTGAGACCGGCTTGCGCCCACGTTAAACAAACAGCTAAAAGGGTCGTGTGACGAAAGTCCCGGCCTCGGATCGCCGGGCTTTTTTCTTTTGGACGTCACACGAAGGAGGGCCCCTATGCCCCGTGAAAGCGATTTTTCCCCCGCCCAGTCTCCGTCTCTTGAAGCGCCCACCGGCCCTGCGACTTGGCGGGCCGATACGTTACTGGTGCGCGGCGGGTTGGCTCGGACTGGTTTGAATGAAACCAGCGAAGCGCTGTTTCTCAATTCCGGCTATGTCTATCCCAATGCCGAGGAGGCCGAGGCGGCTTTCGACGGCACGCTCGAACGCTATGTCTATTCGCGCTTCCGCAATCCGACGATCAGCGTTTTCGAAGAGCGACTCGCCGCCCTGGAAGGGGCGCCGGTTTGCAAGGCCACGGCCAGCGGCATGGCCGCCGTCACCTCGGCCCTGCTCTGTCAGGTGCGGGCGGGCGATCGGGTGGTGGCGGCGCGCGATCTGTTTGGCTCGTGCTCCTGGGTGATCGGCGATCTGCTGGCCCAATACGGAGTCAGCGCCGAATTCGTCGATACCGAGAACCTTGACGCCTGGGCCCAGGCCCTGGCCAAGCCGACCCGGGCGGTTTTCCTGGAAACCCCGTCCAATCCGACGCTGCGCATCGTCGATCTCAAGGGGGTTTGCGACCTCGCCCATGCCGCTGGGGCGACGGTGGTGGTCGATAACGCCTTCGCCACGCCGCTTTTGCAGCGGCCGCGCGACTTCGGCGCCGATGTCGTCGTCCATTCGGCGACCAAATGGATCGACGGCCAGGGCCGCTGCCTGGGCGGCGCCGTCCTCTGCGACGAGGCGTTCAACGAGACCTATCTCGGGCCGTTCCTGCGCCATACCGGTCCCTGCCTCGCCCCGTTCAACGCCTGGGTCATGCTCAAGGGCCTGGAAACCCTGTCGCTGCGCATCAACCGCCACAGCGCGACGGCTTTGACCCTGGCCGGGCTGATCGAAGGCCACCCCGCGGTCGCCCGCGCCCTTTATCCCGGGTTGGCCAGCCATCCGCGCCATGCCTTGGCGCAAAGCCAGATGAAGGCCGGCGGCGGCGTCATCGCCCTGTCGCTGAAGGGCGGACGGGCCAGCGCCTATCGCTTCCTCAACGCGCTGTCGATCGTCGATATCTCGAATAATCTGGGCGACGCCAAATCGCTGGCCTGCCATCCGTGGACGACCACCCACCAGCGCCTGAGCCCGGAAGAAAAACTGATCCAGGGCATCGATGAAGGGCTGATCCGCTTTTCCGTCGGCTTGGAAGACCCCGAGGATCTGGCCGCCGACATCGGCGCCGCCCTCGACGCCGCCGGCGGTTGACGATACGGCCGTCCGATCCGCGCGGGGCGGTGGACCTTTTAGGATTCCACCGCTCCGGCGGGCAGGCGCACGGTGATGCGGGTGCCCGCGCCCGGCGTGCTGTCGACTCGGAGCGTCCCGCCGTGCAGTTCGACGAAGGCTTTTGACAGCGGCAGTCCCAGGCCGGTCCCCTCGTAGCGCCGGGCCAGTTGGCCATCGATCTGACGGAAGGGCTCAAGGGCGAGCGGGATATCCTCGGGCGCCATGCCGATCCCCGAATCGCTGACCTCGATCACCATCTGGCCTTTGTCCTCATCGCCCCTGGCCGACAGGGCGATCTCGCCGCCGGCCGGGGTGAATTTGATGGCGTTGCCCAGAAGGTTGATCAGAACCTGCTTGAGCCGGCGGGCCTCGCCAAGCAGGGGCGGCAGCGCCGGATCAAGGGTGATCTTCAGGCGGACGCCGGCGGCCTCGGCCCTCTGGTTGACCAGCCGGTGCACCGAGGCGACGATCTCGGCGAAATCAAGCGGTTCGGGAAACAGCGTCGCCCGCCCGGCCTCGATGCGGCTGACATCGAGGATATCGTTGATCACGTCGAGCAGATGGCGCCCCGAATCGCGGATGCTGGCGGCATAGTCCAGGTATTGCGTCGCGCCCAGCGGTCCGAACATCTCGCTGTGAAGGACCTCCGAGAAGCCGATGATGGCGTTGAGCGGCGTGCGCAGCTCGTGGCTCATATTGGTCAGGAATTCGCTTTTGGCCCGATTGGCGAATTCGGCGGCCTCCTTGGCCTCGCGCAGGCGATCCTCGCCGCGGCGGCTGTCGGTGATGTCGCCGACCGCGCCCGACAGGCGATAGATCTGGCCATCGGGGCGGCGCAGCGCGGTGGCCCGGTGGCGCAGCCAGCGTTCCTCGGCTCCCGCCCGTCCGGCCAGACGGAAATCGCACGAAAAGAATGAACTCTCGCCGCGCAGCAGGGCGTCCATCCGCGTCAAGTAATCCTTGCGATGGTCGGGATGGATCAGCGCGATCCAGCTCGCCGAGCGGTCCAGATCCTTGGGATCAAGGCCGACGATGGCGGTGATGCGGTCGGAATAGGTGATGGTGTCGCTGTCGATGTCCCAATCGACGATGGCCTCATGGGTGCCGGCGATGGCCAGGGCGTAGCGTTCCTCGTTTTCGCGCAGCTGGCGATCGGCTTCCTTGCGGGCGCTGATGTCGCGCACCAGGCCGGTGAAGATGCGCCGGTCGTCCAGCCGCAATTCGCTGATCGCCAGTTCGACGGGAAGCAGCGAGCCGTCGCGGCGCAGGGCCAGTTCCTCGCGGCCCCGGCCGATGATGCCGGCCTGGCCGGTTTGCAGATAGCGCCGCAGGGAGCGGTCGTGGCGGCCGCTCTCGCCGCCCGGGATCAGCCGGTTGATCGACGCGCCCACCACCTCTTCGGCCCGATAGCCGAAAAGCCGTTCGGCGGCGGGATTGAACGATTCGATAATGCCGTTTTCATCGATGACGACGATGCCGTCGACGACGGTCTTCATGATGCCGTCAAGGCGCTGTTCGCGCTGGCGCACCTGTTCGGAGGCCTTGCGGGTCTCGGTGATGTCGGTCAGCAGGCCGACCCGTCCGCCCTCGGGGGTAAGGGATTCGGAAACCCGAACCCAGCGGCCCCGGCCGTTCTCGAAGTCCCAGGCGCCGCGCGGCAGATGGTGGCGGGCCATGCACAGGCTCAGCCAGCGGGTGCGGTGGCGCGTGGCGGCGGGGATGGCGCCGTTGTCACAGGCGGCGGCCATCATCGCGCCATAGGTCGTGCCCGGCTCGAGGGGGGGCAAGCCCGGCAGCAGATGGGCGAGCTTGGCGTTGCGCAGCACCACCGTGTCGCTGGCGTCGCACAGATAGAACCCCTGGTCGATCGACTCGAGGGCGCGTTCCAGGCGGCTTTCGGCCTCGCGGATGCGGCGGTTGCTCTCGGCGATCCGTGCGGCCCCGGCTTTTGACGCGGTGATATCGCGGAGAACGCAAAACAGGGCGCCGTCCTTCAGGCGGTGACCATGGACCAGACCCCATCGATCCCGGCCCAGGCGGATCTCGGTGGGCGTTCCCAGCAGGGCTCCTTCCAGGCGCTCCGCGGCGTCGTCCTCGGTCCCTCGCCCGTCGTCGTCGGGGCCGGAGTCGGCCCGATTCTCCTCCCCGGTGTCCGGCGCGACCAAATCGCGCAGGATTTCGACCATCCTTTGGCCTGGGGCGGGACGCCCGCCGGCGGTTTCGACAAGGCTGGCGAAAGGCCGGTTGAAACGGATCAGACGATGATCGGGACCATAGAGGGCCACCCCCTCGTCCAGGTGGTCGAATATATCTATTAGTCGCGAGTCCAATCCTGGTCCGTCTATCGCCGACACGGCAGTCCCATGGGTTTCATCCGAAGGGTTGGAGGGAGTCCTCTCTCGCCTGATTCGGGAATTTCACTGATATGACTTTCTCAAGACAGGATTTTAACAGACTCTTCGGTCATTGACGGTGTTTTTAAGAAAAAGAAACCAACCAAGGATGGGTATACCCAAGCGAATAGGTTGACCTAGCTCTGCCGCCGACAGAAGATGATTTCCGCCGGGATCAAGTCATAGGATTACATTAGAAATGCCGCATCGCGATAAGACGAAGCTGTTTACTGCCGAGCGTCAGATGCGGCGCTCCGGTGGCGGGGGAAAGGACGAGGGCGGCGGGCTCGCCGAGATCCTCGAGACGCTTCAGGCGCTTCGCGGTGAGGTCCGCGATCTTGATCGCAAGGTGGTCGGGTTGCAGGTGGCGGCGGGTGCGGCTGCCCTCCCGATGCTTCCCCCCGAGGAAACCCCGACGGCGGCGGTCGCGCGCAAGAAGGAGGAGCGGACCGAGGTTCGCATCCTCAAGATTGAGCTGAATTCCCTTGCCCATAGCATCGAAACGACGAAAAAAGAGATCGCCTTGCTGCGGGCACAGGGCGATGAGGGCGATCGTCTGACCACGGTGGCCAATGAACTTGACGCCGTGGTTTCCGCCACCGAGAGCGCCACCGAGACGATCCTTGATACGATCGAAAAGATCGCCACCACGGCGGCGCAGATCCAGGCCCAGGAGCAAGACAGTTTCATCCGCCAGTTGGCCGACGAAATTCAAGAGATGACCGTCTCGGTGTTCGAAGCCTGTAATTTCCAGGATCTGACCGGCCAGCGTATCACCAAGGTGGTCAACACCATGAAATTCGTCGAAGAACGAGTCGACAAGATGATGGCGATCTGGGGCCGGGAAAGCTTCCGCGATCTGGAAGAGGATCCGCCGATGATCGCCGCTGGCGACAACCGCCTTCTCAATGGGCCCCAGGACGTTGGCAAGGGGATCAGTCAGGACGAGATCGACCGGCTGTTTGGCTGATCACCGGGCTTTTCCGCCGCTCGCCGGTTTGGTGTCTCCCTTTTCCTTCGGGGTGATCTCATGGAAAAATCCACCTCCCCCGCCGTCGATGGCCGCTCCGCTTCCCGGAGCGGCGCGCCTTGGACAGGCGCCGCCCCTTGGCGCCCCCTGATCTGGCTTGACGTTTACAGCGTCGGCGATCCCTTGCTTGACGATGACCATCGCCGGCTGATGGAGGAAATCAATCACCTGGGCGCGGCCCTTATCAATCAGATCGCGCCGGTGTCCGAGGCGTTGATCGCCCCGCTCAAACGCTTGGCCCACCAGGAGGCCGAACATAATCTTCGGGAAGAGGCGATCCTCGCCCAACTTGGCTATCCCGGCCTTGAGGACCACCGCGCCGAACACCGCCAATTGGAAAGCGGCCTTGGCGCCCTGGTCGAAAGCCTGATCCCCCAGGGCCCGATCGAGCCGGAAATCCTGGCCGACCTGCTCAAGGATTGGTTCGTCCGCCACGTCCTCGGCCAGGACATGCGCTATAAGACCTATGTCCTGGAAGGCCGCGAAAGGGCAGCCCCGCCGCGCCCACCTTTGGCGCAGCCAAAGACTTAGAACGGGGAGCGTGAAGCGGGTTTCACGCCCCCGCGCTAAAGGGCGCAGGCTTCCAGTTCGGCCCGTACCTGCTGGCGCAGCACGTCGATGGGAACGGCGCCGCCGGGGCGGTCGATATGCCAGAACGTCCAGCCATTGCAGGCCGGAGCGCCTTGGACGGCGGCACCGACCTGATGGATCGAGCCGCGATGATCGCCATGGGACGAGGTGGCGACCAGCGTGCCATCGGCGCGGACCTTGGCTGTCCACCGCCGCTGGGAATCGCAAAGCAGGCTGCCCGGGGCGAGCAGGCCGCGTTCGACCACGGTGCCAAAGGGAATGCGCGGTTCGGATTTCTTCGACGGCGTGATCAGCAGCCGCAGATCCTTGATCGGTTCGACCTGGGCGATGCGCTGGCGGGCGGCGGCGATATAGGCTTCGTCGCGTTCCAGGCCGATCCACTGGCGACCAAGCAATTTGGCGACGGCCCCGGTGGTGCCGGTGCCGAAAAACGGATCGAGGATGATGTCGCCCGGATGGGTCGACGACAAGATCACCCGATAAAGCAGGCTTTCGGGCTTTTGGGTGGGATGGACCTTCTTGCCGTCCTCGGCCTTCAGGCGCTCCTTGCCGTTGCACAGCGGCAGCGTCCAATCGCTGCGCATCTGCAAGCCTTCGTTCAGGCTTTTCATCGCCTCGTAATTGAAGGTGTAGCGGGCCTCGGCCGATTTGGCGCACCACAGCAGGGTTTCATGGGCATTGGTGAAGCGGGTGCCCTTGAAGTTCGGCATCGGGTTGGCTTTGCGCCAGACCACGTCGTTCAGCGTCCAGAACCCCAGATCCTGCAGCTCGGCGCCGACCCGATAGATATTGTGGTAGCTGCCGATCACCCAGATGGTGCCGTTGTCTTTCAGCAGGCGCCGCGCCTCGCGCAGCCAGCTCCGAGTGAACTCGGCATAGGCGCGCTGGCTTTCGAAGCGGTCCCATTCGTCATCGACGCCATCGACCCGGCTGTTGTCGGGGCGCAGCAGTTCGCCGCCCAGCATCATGTTATAGGGCGGGTCGGCGAAGATCATGTCGATCGAGGCGCTGGGCAGCGACCGCATCACCTCGATGCTGTCGCCCTGATAGATGCGATTGGTGCGCAGCGGGTCGGTCATGACTGCCCCTCCAGGGGATGGCGGACGGCAAGGGAAGCTTCGATGTCAGTCAATTGCTTGCGAGCCGATCACGAGAAAACGACAAACCAAAGGGCCGGAGCCCAGGATGTGGTGTCCGGCTGCGACTCGGCCACCGGATCTAGGTTAGTGGCATCACGAAAAAGTCAAGGCCGTTACACACTTATGCCCCGGGAGCGCTGATCGGGCAAGGGCCTCGCGCACCGGGGCGAAGGAGGCGCGGTGATGGGGCGTCGCTCCCAGGCGATCGAGGGCCGCCAGATGCTCGGCCGTGCCATAGCCGGCGTTGCGTTCCCAGCCATAGCCGGGGAGGGCCTGGGCCAGCGTCGCCATGGCCGCGTCGCGGTGCACCTTGGCGACGATGCTGGCCGCCGCGATCGACAGCGACAGGCCGTCGCCGCGAACCACGGCCTGACCGGGGCAGGGCAGGGGCGGCAGGCGGTTGCCGTCGACCAGGGCCAGATCGACGGGGGGGGCCAGTTTGGCCAAAGCCCGCCCCATCGCCAGGAAGGTGGCCTGAAGGATATTGATCCGGTCGATCTCGGCGACGCTGGCCTCGCCCAGGCCGACCTCGACCCCCGGATCGGCGAGCAGGGCCGTAGCCAGCCGTTGGCGCAGGGCGGCCGACAGCTTCTTGGAATCATCAAGGCGGGCGAGCAGGGCGGGATCGGCGCGTCCGGCATCGATGACGACGGCGGCGGCGACCACCGGTCCGGCCAGCGGTCCCCGGCCCACCTCGTCAACGCCGGCGACCCGGCCGCCGCAGGCCCGTTCCAGGGAAAGATCGGGCATGGCGGAAATCCTTTGCGACTGGGAAAAAAGCGGAAATGGCCGGGCCAACCATAGCCCTTGCCAAGGCGCCGTCAACGCCGGCCGTCCAAGGGCCGGGGGGCCGGCCGAGCGCGAGGAAAGGGCTGCGGAAACGCTGTTAAGCGCGGCGCCATCCTGTATGATCCGCAAGGTGAACCCCGCGCCGTGCCAAGGCGGGGAAACACCATGGCCGTCGGCTTGCCGCGCCAGGAACAGCCTGGGCAAGGCCGGTGGCGGTTCCCTGAAACAATAAGGGGAGAATGACCCATGGGGATGGAGCATAAAACCTATGAAGCCGATCTGTTCGTCTGGTGCCAACAGCAGGCGGATGGACTAAGGGCCTTGTCACGCAGCCGTCGGGATCTTCCCGATGATTTGGATCTTGAGCATATCGCCGAAGAGATCGAGGACATGGGACGGTCGGAACTGCGTGAAGCGACCAGCCTTGTGCGCCAGATCTGTGTACGGGTGATCATGGCGATGTCCGCCCCCGAGGCGCCGGACCGGGCGCGGTGGCGGAGCGAGGTGGTCTCCTGGCATAATCTTCTGCTTGATACGATCACCCCGGGCATGATCGACCGGATCGACATCGGCGTCATCTGGCGCCGCGCGGTCAGCGAGGCCAAAGCGGCGCTGATCGAGATCAACGTCGCGCCGCAAGCGGGGTTGTCGTTCCAGGCGCCCTTGCCGGCCGATCATTTCCTTGACGAAGACTTCGACTATGATGCGACGGTCGCTCGCCTGGGGCCCACGGCCTAAGGTCAGCCGCCCGAGCCGATCAGGGGCGCACCCCTCCGGCCCAGGCGTTTTCGCGCGATCAGGCAAAGCCTGTCCTCTCACGCCGAGAAATCCGCGCCACGCTCAAGCCCGCTTGCGAGTCGGCCGCTTTCCCAACCCCACCCTCCGGCCTTTTGGCCGCCTTCCAACCCCGCCTGTCGTCAGGGGGGCTTCGCCGCTTGATCGACGTGTCGGACGGCCGGTCCGGTGCGCGGTTTAGAATAATTAAAGTTTCATAAGGGCTTGACGGGCGCTGTCGCATTCATTTCACTGGTGGTTGCGAATTTGCCGCGTAGGATCCTTGTCTGTAAGGCCGGTTCAAGTCCCGGGCGTGCCCAAGGGGCGCCGGGGGAATCGGGCGGAAGATCCATAAAAAGGGGGAGAGTGCCATGGGGCTGTTTCCACCATCACGGTTCGATCGTGTCCAGGGCTTTGCCGTGGACGGGGATAATTTGGCTTTGGTCGTGGAGGGGCGGACCATCCGTCTGCCCCGGGCCTTGGTCGAGCAGGCGCTGCGCGCCGCGCCGGCCGAGCGCGATGCCTGGGAAACCTCCCTGGCGACCTGAGCGCCTCGCCAGCGCGACCTGAGGTCGCCCCGCCATCGCGACCTGAGGTCGCCGCCATCGCGGCCCGGAAAAGGGCGAAGGGCGCGCCTCCCGCCGCGAGGCGGTCGCCCGTTTGGCGTCTCGTCACAATATCCCGCCCGCTTGGCCGGCGCGGGAACCGATTGGCTCGCCGGATGTTCCTATGCCGTCGAAGGGCGTTCGCCAAGGCCGGTCCGGCCGCGGAAAGCGCCTGATGGCATCGGTATCCTCTTTTTCCTCAAGAGCGCGTACTTTGGCGGTGTCCCTTGGGCACCGCCCTTTTTCGTGTGCCGCTCCAGGATCCTGAGAGGGGAGCAAAGTGCTTTCGCGCACTTTGGTTTAAATGACTCGGGATTTGCGCTCTTACAGAGGAGATCCTTCATGCGCTGGGGGTCCTGGCTGGCTTTGGCCGGCCTCAACGCCTTTTTGTCCATCGCCAGCGGCGCCTTCGCCGCCCATGCGCTCAGCGCCCTGGGAGACGCCCACGGCGTGGGCTTGATGGAAAAATCGGCGCGGTATCAGATGTATGGGGCTTTCGCCCTGGTCGTCTGCGCCTGGCTTGCTGAGCGCGGCGTGGGAGGGCGGCTGGTCGCGGTGGCGGGGTGGCTGCATCTGGCCGGGGTGGTGCTGTTTTGCGGCGCGCTGAGCGCGATCGCCCTTCTGGGCTGGCCGGCGGGCCCCGTGGCGCCCTTGGGCGGTAGCGCCATGCTGCTGGGCTGGGGTGTTCTGGCGTGGATCGGTCTGCGGGCGCGGCGCGGCGCTTGACACCCCTGACCTGTCGTTTGACAGGGTCTTCTTCCATCCCCATCATGCCGGTCAAAGGTCGTCCGGCGGGGAGGACCATCTTGAAATCATGGGCCAGCCAATGGCAAAAACCATTCTGATCGTTGAAGACAATGAGTTGAATATGAAGCTCTTCAATGATCTTCTTCAGGCGAGTGGGTACGATACCGTACAGACTAATGACGGGCGCAAGGTCGTTGACCTCGCGCGCGCCCATCGACCCGATCTGATCTTGATGGATATTCAGCTCCCCGAGGTTTCGGGGCTGGAGGTCACGCGGATGCTTAAGGACGATGGGGATCTGAAAGCGATTCCGGTGATCGCCGTGACCGCCTTCGCCATGAAGGGGGACGAGGAGAAAATCCGCGAGGGCGGCTGTGACGGCTATGTCGCCAAACCGATTTCGGTGGCGGGCTTCCTGCAAACGGTTGCCCGATTCCTGGCCGCCTGATCCAGCGGTCCGCCGCCTCTCTGAAAGCCGAACAAACAAAAAGGCCGTCCCTTGCCGGGAGCGGCCTTTTTGTTTTGTCGGGCATCCCCACGCCATCGTCTTCGATCGGGATCAAGATCCGCAGGCCAAATCACGGTTGTTTGGCCCGGGGCTTTTGATGCCAAGCGAAGGATGGCGCGCGGCGCGCCGGTCCCTACTTCAGCTTGGTCTCGCGGAAGGGGACGTGCTTGCGCACCCGGGGGTCGTACTTGTTGAATTCGAGCTTGTTGGTGGTCTTGCGGGGGTTCTTCTTGACCACGTAGAAGTAGCCCGTATCCGCGGTGCTTTCCAGCTTCACCAGAATGGTGGCAGGTTTGGCCATGGCCTGAACCCCGTTCCTAAAAAGAGCAATGACGATTTGAGCGGCGGAGAATAGCCACCGCGGCGGCGATGTCAAGCGTTTAGGCGACTCATATCACAGCGAAAACCCGCGCTCACAGTCCGCTGGCCGATTGGGCCGGGGCGGTCAGGCGCAGGGCGCGGCCATAAAGCCCCTGGTCGGCGATCAGCTTGCGGGCTACCGTTTCGTCGATCAGGGCGCGCGGGTGGTGTTCGGCCGGGCAGGCGTCGCGCAGCGCCAGACGGCGGCTGGCGTCGCGCATGTCGGTTTGGCGCCACAAGGCGACATGCGCGGCGATTTCCGACTGGTCGCGGCGCATGGTGGTCAGCACCTTGTCGGCCGGCGCGCCATCCTCGCGGCTGGCCTCGGCGATGCCGCTGGTGCAGGCGACCGGCAGCACGCCCAGGCCATGAAGGACATAGCCCGAGGGGCTGTGGAAGCGCGACCACGTCAGGGTCAATTCGCCGCCATTGGGCAATTGGATCAGGGTTTGCACCGTGCCTTTGCCAAACGACGAGGTGCCGATCACCACCGCCCGGCCGTTGTCTTGCAAGGCGGCGGCGACGATTTCGGCGGCCGAGGCGCTGTCGCCGTCGATCAGGGCGACGATCGGCAAATTCTGGGCGATATCGCCGCCGCTCGAGGCATAGAACTGTCGGGCGTCGGGATTGCGGCCGCGAGTCGAGACGATGGGGCCGGTGTCAAGGAACAGGTCGCTCATCGTCACCGCCTGATCAAGCAGGCCGCCGGGATTGCCGCGCAGATCGATGACCAGCCCGCGCAGATCGGCGCCCAACTGTCGGCGGGCCTCGCCGATGGCTTCGGCGACCCGCGTCGTCGTGCCCTGGTTGAAGCTTGAGACGGTGATGAAACCGACGCCTTCGTCGAGATGGAGGTCGACGGTGGGCATGATGATCAGGGCGCGGGTCAGGGTCAGCGTGCGTTCGGTCGGCGTGTCGGCGCTGACAAGGGTCAAGGTGACCTCGCTGCTGGTCGGTCCGCGCAGCCATTCGCGCAGATCGTGGCGTGTGGCCCCCCGGGTGCTCTGACCATTCACCGCGACGATGACGTCGCCCAGGCGCAAGCGGGCATCGGCGGCCGGGGTGCCGGGCATGACCTGGGTGATGGTCGCGCCGCGTCCACCCACGTCGTACATGACGCCGATGCCGCCAAAGCCGTTGCGTTGGCCGCGGTTGACCTCGGCATCGTCGCGGCTGGCGTAGCGTGAAAAGGGATCAAGGCCGCCGAGCGCCGAGGTGAAGATCGCCTGATAGATCTCTTCGGGATCGCTGGCGTTCAGGCTTGGCGACAAATCGCGCGCCAGCATCACCACATTGGCGGTCAAGACGCCCCAACCCGCCGAGTCGCGGGCCCCGGCCAGCGGAAAGCGGCCGACGACCGTGCCGTTCCGATAGACATCGAGCATCGCCCCCACCGGGGCGACGGTGATCGCCGGATCAAGGCTGGTCAGGCCGCTCAAGCCCTCGACGCCCAGTTCCCGCAGGTTCACTTCGTCGATATAGCGGTCGGCAATGGCGCCGTAGCCATAGGAGAACAAGTCCTCGGTCTCGCCGCGCAGCCCCTTGTCGAAGGCGGAGGGCACCGTCCAAACGGCGGTCGGCGGGATTTTGCCACTGTGCGAAACCGCTGTCGCCTGCGGAAGGGCGGTGGACGCCAGCGGTGCGGGATGGGCGCAGCCGGTCAAGCCGGCCAACAGGGTAAGAACCACACGTCGCGTCGATGTCCGCCTCGGCGCCTCGGTTAAAACCGCACCCATGCCCGTTCGACTTTCCATTAAGGGGAGGATCTCTTCGCCGCGATCGACGCTGTCATCCTGCCTTCAGGGTTAGGCAAGATGCGCTCCCCTGTCTATGGGCTTTTTCGGAAATATTCCTTTTCAAAAACACGTGGTATCAACGGGTTTTACGACGGGAGGTCGTGGTGGGCGGGCGTTTCTTGGGGCCGCTCCCGACCGGCTCGCCGGCCAAGGCGTCGCGCCCGGCCGCCTTGGGCTTGCCGCGCGCCCCTTTCTTGAGCTTCGCCGCCGCGCCGCGCTCCTTCAAGCGGGTCTTGCCAAGGCCGTCGCGACCTTTGGTTTTTCCAGAGAAGCCCCGCCCCTTGGCGGCGCCGGCGACCCCGCCTTGAAGCAAGCCGAAGACCAGCCCGCCGCTGACCGGATTGGCCTCGCGCAGCAGAACCTCGACCGGCGCCCCCAGGTGGAATTCCAGGCCGTCGCGCTGGCCGCGCAGACAATGATGGGCATCATCATGGACATAGTAGTCGTTGGGCAGGCTGCCGATCGGGATCAGCCCGTCGGCGCCGGTGTCCTCCAGGGTGACGAACAACCCGGCGCGGGTGACGCCATTGATTCGGCCGGCGAAGGTCGCCCCGACCTTGGCGGCCAGGAAACTGACCGTATAGCGGTTGACGGCGTCGCGTTCGGCCTGGGCGGCGCGGCGCTCGGTGGCGGTGATATGGGCGGCGGTCTCGACGAAATCCTCTTCGGCGCCCGGTCGCAGGCCGTCGTCGCCCAGGCCCAGGCCGGCGATCAGCGCGCGGTGGACCAACAGGTCGGCATAGCGGCGGATCGGCGAGGTGAAATGGGCGTAGCGGCGCAGGGCGAGGCCAAAATGACCGATGTTATCGGGGCTGTATTCGGCCTGGGCTTGCGAGCGCAGAACCACCTCATTGACCATATGCTCGTGGGGCGTGCCGCGGGCGGCTTTCAGCACGCCATTGAATTGGCCCGACCGATTGATTGATCCCTTATGAAAGGGAATATCGAGCGACTCGAGAAATTCGCCCAAAGCCACCAGCTTATCGGGCGCCGGCTGGTCGTGGACGCGGTACATGCAGGGGCGGCGCTTTTCCTCCAGGGTCTCGGCGGCGCTGACATTGGCCGCGATCATCAGTTCTTCGATCAGCTTGTGGCTGTCAAAGCGCAGGCGCGGCTCGATGCGCGCCACCTCGCCGCCGTCATCAAGCACCACCTTGCGTTCGGGCAGGTCGAGTTCCAGCGTGCCGCGCCGGCTGCGCGCGCCCAGAAGCGCTTGGAAAACGCCGTAGAGCGGGGCGATGACACGCTCTTGCAAGGGCGCGGTCAGATCGTCGGCATGGCCGTCGCGGGCGGCCTGAACCTGGGTATAGGTCAGGCGGGCGGCCGAGCGCATCAGGCCGCGCAGGAAGCGGTGGCGCAGCTTGTTGCCCTCGGCGTCGAAGATCATCCACACCGCGAGGCAGCCGCGATCCTCATTGGGGCGCAAGGAACACCAGCCGTTCGACAGCGCCTCGGGCAGCATCGGCACGACGCGGTCGGGGAAATAAACCGAATTGCCGCGCTCGCGCGCCGCCTTGTCGAGGGCAGCGCCGATGCGAACGTAATGGGCGACATCGGCGATGGCGACCAGCGCCCGCCAGCCGCCGGGATTGGCCGGGTCGTCATCGGGTTCGGCGAAGACCGCGTCGTCGAAGTCGCGGGCGTCCTCGCCGTCGATGGTGACCAGCGGCACGGCGCGCAGGTCTTCGCGGCCGCGCAGGTCGACGCCCACGGCGGCCTCGGCTTCGGCCAGGGCCTCGGGCGGGAAATCAACGGGGATGTCGTGGCTATGGACAACGACCAGACTGATCGAGCGCGGCCCCTCGCGGCCGCCCAGCCGCTCGATCACCTTGGCCCGACGCAGGCCAAGGCGGCGCGAGGGCAGCAGTTCGGCCTCGACCAACTCGCCGGGTTCGGCCCCGCCGGCATCCTCGGGGGCGACCAGATATTCGTCGCGGTCGCGGCGGTTGGTCGGGCGCAGGCGCAGGCCGTCGCGGGCCAGGGCCAGCACGCCCAGCAGGCGCGAGGGGGCGGCCGCCAGCCGGCGGATCGTGCGGGCGTCATAACGCGCGTCGCCGATGCGGGTCAGGCGGGCGAGGATGCGGTCGCCCACGCCGATCTCGGCGCCGACCCCCGGGCGCCGGGCGTGATGGGGCTCGGGCCACAGCAGGATGCGCGGCGGCTCCTCGTCCTCTGGCCAATGCTCGGGCTTGCAGAACAGATCCCCCTCGGCGTCCGCCCGGGCGACGATCAGCACCGCCACCTCGGGCAGGCTGCCCGGCGGGGCGATGCGGCGGCCACGGCCGCGCTGCAGGGCGCCCTCGCTCTCCAACTCCTTAAGCAGGGTGCGCAGATCGGCGCGCTCTGGTCCGGTGATGTGGAAGGCCCTGGCGATCTCGCGTCGGTCGACCTCGCCGTTGGCGGCGCGGATGAACTCCAGCACCTGCTCGCGGCTGGGGAAGGGGACGTGCTTGGGGGCCTTGGGGGTCAAAGGGCTGTCCTTAGGGTCGGGAAAACGCCGGTTTGGCCGGGAAAGCCAAAGGCTGTCTTGGGGAAAAACGCGGCGGGCGCGGATCCCGTTCCCGGGGTCCGCGCC
Organism: Rhodospirillum rubrum ATCC 11170; assembly: GCF_000013085.1. Taxonomy (NCBI): domain Bacteria; kingdom Pseudomonadati; phylum Pseudomonadota; class Alphaproteobacteria; order Rhodospirillales; family Rhodospirillaceae; genus Rhodospirillum; species Rhodospirillum rubrum. The sequence continues at coordinate 3,692,415 of NC_007643.1, read as the reverse complement.
ATCATGCCAGAGAGGAGCCAGCGATGGCATCGCCCTTCGCGGGCAAAAGCCGCCGCTTTCAGTCCGGATCGGCGCTCGCCGGTTTGGCCTTGCTCTTGCGCGGCGCCTTGGCCGGGGCGTCTTCGGCCGAGTCGGCGGCCTTTTTCGGCGCGGCTTTCTTGGTCGCGGTCTTCGCCGGCGCCTTTTTCTCGGCCGCCGCTTTTTTGACCGGAGCCTTGGTCGCCGCCTTCTTCGCCGGGGCCTTCTTGCCGTCGCCGTCCTTGGCCGCCTTGGCGGCGATCAGCTCGACCGCCTCGGCCAGGGTATAGGTCGCCGGATCGGCGGTGCGCGGAATGGTCGCGCGCACGCCGCCATGCTGGACATAGGGACCGAAGCGGCCGTCGTGGATGGTCACCGGCTTGGTGTCGGCGGGATGGTCGCCCAGGCTGCGCGCCGGCTGACGGGCGCGGCCGCCCTTGCCGGCCTCGGCCAACAGGCTGACGGCGCGGTTGAGGCCGATGGTCAGAACGTCATCGTCCTTGGGCAGCGATTTATAGATGTCGCCGTGCTTGATATAGGGGCCGAAGCGGCCGATGCCGGCGCTGATCATCGTGCCGGTTTCGGGGTGATCGCCGACCGGGCGCGGCAGCGACAGCAGCTTCAGGGCGATATCAAGATCGATGGTGGCGGCGTCCATGTCCTTGGGGATCGACACGCGCGGCGGCTTGACCGCCTTCTTGCCCTTTTCCACCGGCGCCGCCTCGCCCTTTTGCACATAAAGCCCATAGGGGCCCTTGCGCAGGGTCACGTCCTCGCCGCTGACCGGGTCCTTACCCAGCGGCTTGGTGCCATCCTCGGCCAGGGCGGCGCCGTCGCCGCCTTCGCCTTCCTTGGTGACCAGCGGCCGGGTGAACTTGCAGTCGGGATAGTTCGAGCAGCCGACGAAGGCGCCGAACTTGCCGATGCGCAGACCCAACCGACCGGCCGAGCACACCGGGCAGACGCGCGGATCGTGGCCGTCCTCGGCCTGGGGGAACAGGTGGGGCCCCAGTTCCTTGTCCAGGGCGTCCAGAACTTCCGAGACGCGCAGGGTGGCGGTGCCTTCGATCGCCGCCTTGAAATCCATCCAGAAGCGTTCAAGGACGGTTTTCCAGCCAAGCTTGCCGTCGGAAATCTCGTCGAGCTGGTTTTCCAGATCGGCGGTGAAGGAATACTGCACATAGCGCGAAAAGAAGTTTTCCAGGAAGGCGGTGACCAGACGGCCGCGGTCTTCGGGAATGAAGCGCCGGGCATCAAGGCGCACATATTCCCGGTCCTGAAGAACGCTGAGGATCGAGGCGTAGGTCGAGGGACGGCCGATGCCCAGTTCTTCCATGCGCTTGACCAAACTGGCTTCCGTATAGCGCGGCGGCGGCTGGGTGAAATGCTGATCGGCCTTCACGTCCTCGCGCTTGACGCCATCGCCTTCGCGCAAGGGCGGCAACAGGCGGTTTTCGTCCTCGCCGGCCCCATCGGGGCTGCTTTCGGGGCGATCGTCGAAGTCCTCGCGGTAGACCTTGAGGAAGCCGTCGAACTGGATGACCGAGCCGGTGGCGTGGAGCACCACCTTGGCCTCGGGATCGGCGATGTCGACGGCGACCTGATCAAGGATGGCGCTGGCCATCTGGCTGGCGACCGTGCGCTTCCACACCAGTTCGTACAGCTTACGCTGTTCGGCGGTAAGATAAGGGGCGACGCTTTGCGGCGTGCGCGCCACATCGGTGGGGCGGATGGCCTCGTGCGCCTCCTGGGCGTTCTTGGCCTTGGTCTTATAGACGCGGGGCTGTTCGGGCAGATAGGCCGCGCCGAATTCGGCGCCGATCAGATCGCGGGTGGCGAAGACCGCCTCGGGGGCGATCGAGACGCCATCGGTTCGCATATAGGTGATCAGGCCGACGGTCTCGCCGCCCAGGTCCACGCCCTCGTAAAGCTTCTGGGCCACCTGCATGGTCTGGCGGGCCGAAAAATACAGCTTGCGCGAGGCTTCCTGCTGGATGGTCGAGGTGGTGAAGGGAGCGGCGGGATTGCGCCGCGCCTGCTTGCGCTCGACACTTTCCACCCGCAGCGTCGCCGCCTTGATCCGCTCGAGGGCGGCCAGGGCGGTCGTTTCGTCGGGCAGGCCGAATTTATCAAGCTTCTGGCCGTCAAGCTGGCTGAGGCGGGCGCGGAAGATCTGCCCCTGGGGCGAGGCGAGGATGGCGTCGACCGTCCAGTATTCGCGCGAAACAAAGCGCTCGACCTCTTGCTCGCGTTCGCAGATCAGCCGCAGGGCCACCGATTGCACCCGGCCGGCCGAGCGCGATCCGGGCAGCTTGCGCCACAGCACCGGCGACAGGGTGAAGCCCACCAGATAATCCAGCGCCCGGCGGGCCAGATAGGCCTCGACCAGCGGCGTATCGAGATCGCGGGGATTGCGCAAGGCCTCTTCAACCGCCGAGCGGGTGATGGCGTTGAAGGTGATGCGCTGGACCTGCTTGCCAACCAGCGCCTTGCGCTTTTCCAAAACATCGCGGACATGCCACGAAATCGCCTCTCCCTCGCGATCGGGGTCAGTGGCGAGCAGCAGTCCGTCGGCCGACTTCAGGGCCTGGGTGATGTCCTTGACGTGCTTTTCGGATTTGGCGTCGATCTCCCAGTCCATGGCGAAGCCTTCGTCCGGGCGGACGGAGCCGTCCTTGGGGGGAAGGTCGCGGATGTGGCCGTAGGACGCGAGGACCACGTAGTCCTTGCCCAGATATTTATTGATGGTTTTGGCTTTGGCCGGAGATTCAACGACGACGACATGCATGGGATCGACTGGACCTCGTCCAGGGGTGGGTGCCTAAAAAAGGCGGCGGCTAGCCGGGGCCTGGACCCCTTGGACGGCCGATGGGACGACGGGAGAGCCCCGGCCCGAAGCGCTCGCGGGGCGAACCGGAGCAACGGATGAAGACAATTGGCATCCGCCACCGGGTTCGTCAACAGCCACCATTGGCAAGCGGCAGGATCCACCCGCCACCGATGCGCAGGGTAACCGGGCTGCCCTGGGGCGGCGGCGCCTGGGTGAGCCTGACCCGCAAGACCGTTTCCGGGGCGGCCTGGGGGCGCACGTCGAGGGCGAAATGATCGCCGTGGAACACGGTGTCGCAGACCGTACAGCCCAGACCTTCGGGGGTATCTGGCCCGGTCAGGCTCAGGTCCTCCGAGCGCAGGCAGAGGCGGGCCGGTCCGGCCGGATGGGCCGGGGAGTCGACGCTGATCGCCTGACCGAACAGCGTCGCCGCCACCGCGCCGCCGCCGGCGGTCGCCCGCCCGAGGTGGGCGGGCAGCACCATGCCGCGGCCGACGAAGCGGGCGACCATATCGGTGGCCGGGCGGCGATAGAGCTCGGCCGGGGTGGCGACCTGCTGAAGAACGCCGCCGTCCATAACCGCCACCTTATCGGCCAGCGACAGCGCTTCGGCCTGATCATGGGTGACATAGACCATGGTCGCCCCGGTCTTGGCATGGAAGGCGCGGAATTCGCGCTGCATGCTTTCGCGCAGATGGGCATCGAGATTGGCCAGCGGTTCATCAAGCAGCAAGATCGCCGGGTTCATCGCCAGACAGCGGGCCAAGGCCACCCTTTGGCGCTGGCCCCCCGACAGGGCGGCGGGCAGGCGCCCCCCCAAGGTCCCCAGGCCGACCTGATCCAGGCAGCGCTGAACGATCCTGGCTCGTTCGGCCCGGGCGACGCCCCGGATCTTCAGGGCATAGGCGACATTCTCGGCGACCGTCATATGCGGCCACAGGGCATAGGACTGGAAGACCATGCCCACCCCCCGGCGCTCGGGCGGCACGAAGGCGGTGTCGCTGGCGACAATGCCATCGCCCAGGGTGATGGTGCCGCCATCGGGGCGGTCGAAGCCGGCAATCAGGCGCAGCAGGGTGGTTTTCCCGCAACCCGAAGGCCCAAGCAACGCCAGGAAGGTCCCGGGCTCCAGGGTCAGCGACACGCGGTCGACGGCGGTGCGGGCGCCGAACTGGCGGCTTACGCCGTCAAGGCTTAGTCTTGCCATGGCAGAACTCCCTTGGGCAGGCGGGCCGCCCGGGCGAACACGGTAGCGGCCAGGGCGACGGCCAGGGTCGCCAGAACGGCGATCACCGAAACCGCCGCCGCCGCGTTGGAATTGCCTTCGTCGGTCAGCGAGAACACCATCACCCCCAGGGTCTCATGACCCGCCGACCACAAAAGCGCCGAGACGGTCAATTCGTTGAAGGCGGCGAGGAAGACCAGCAGGCCGCCGGCCGCCGCCGCCGGCGCCGCCAAAGGCAAGACGATGGCGAAGAACCGCGCCATCGGTCCGGCGCCGGCGACCCGCGCCGCCTCTTCCAGGGCCGGATCGATCTGGGCGACCCCGGCCATCGCCGGGCGCAGCGACAGCGCCAGGAAACGGCCGAGATAGGCGACCAGCAGGATCCAGAAACTGTTGTAAAGGCCGATCCCCAGGCCGGGCAGCGGCTTGAGGTATAAAAGGATGCAGCTTATCGACAAAATGATGCCGGGCAGCGCATAGGGCATATCGGCGATGTAATTGAGCGCCCGGGCCAGGGGCGCGCGGCGGGTGACGATGAAATAGGCCAGCGGCGCGGCGACCACCAACCCCACTCCCCCGGCCACCGTGGCCAGGGTGAAGCTGTTGGTCAGGGCGCGCAGCATCACCGGATTGGCGAAGACCGCCCGGAAATGATCGAGGGTGGCGCTGTCCCAGGTGGTGGCCACGCCCAGGGCGGGGGCCAGGGCGGCGCCGGTCAGGGCGGCCAGCGGCATCAGCGCGGTCAGCCCGAGGAAAAGCCACAGCCCGCCTTCGACCAGCAGCCGCCAGCGGCCGAGCGGCAGGGGGGCGAGGGCGGCGGTGTCGCGGGCGGCATGGCGGTTCTGCCGACCCCAGGCCCAGGCCTGCAGCAGCAGCCCGGCGCCGGCCAGTCCGGCCAGAATCATCGCCAGCACGGCGACCTCGGCCAGCACATCGGGGCCAAAGCCGTTGAGGCGGCGATAGATCAGGGTGGTCAGCATCGGGAAGCGGCCGGGAATGCCCAGCAGGGCCGAAACGCCGAAATTGCCGATCGCCGAGACGAAGGCCAGGGCCGCCCCGGCCAGCAGCGCCGGGCGCAGCAGCGGCAGAACGATGGTCAGAACAATGCGCGGGCCCCTGGCTCCGGCCATGCGGGCGGCTTCCACCAGATCATTGGGCAGGGCGCGCAAGCCGGCCCGCGCCGCCAGAAAAACCATCGGCGCGTGTTCCAGGCCAAGCAGCCAGATCACCCCGCCGGCCGAATAAAGCGGGTTGCGCTGGCCGGTGGCAACGCCCAGGCCGATCAGGCGCAACAGCGGGCTGTTGGGGCCGGCCAGCTCCAGCCAGGCCAGGGCGGCGATCTGGGCGGGGATGAGCAGCGGGATCAGGCAGATGAAGGTCAAAAGCCCGCGCGCCCGTACCGTGGTCAGGCCGACGACGATCGCCAGCCCGCCGCCGACGACGACGGCCAGCAGTGTCGAGGCCAGCCCGGCCTCCAGGGTATTCCAAAAGGCGGTGGTCGTCGCCCGGGCGCCGAGCACCCGGACGACCATCTGCCAGCCGCCGCCGGTGTCGGCGGCCAGCGGTTCGGCCAGCAGGCGCAGCAGCGGCAGCAGGCAGAACACCGCCACATAAAGCGTGGCGCCGCCCAGAAGCAGGGACTCACTGGTCAGGCGCGAGGGCAGGCGACGGGACAAGGCGCGCGGTACAATCATTCCGGGGCGTGAGACTCAGCCACCAAACAGATCGGAGAAGGTTCGCTTGGTCTGCTCGTCGTCCTTGATCAGGATTTCGGGATCGACCGAGATCAACAGCGGATCGACGAAGCCGGCGGGGAAGGTCTTGGGCGCGGCCACGCCCGGCAAGGCGGGAAGATAGCCCTGTTCGGCGGCGAAGGCCTGCCCCTCGGCCGACAGCAGCCAATCGATGAAAACCTTGGCCCCGGCCGGATTGCGGGCGGTCTTGAGGATGGCCACCGGTTCGGTGATGACGCTGACGCCATCGCTTGGGAAAACGAAATCGACGGGTGACCCCTTGGCCTTGGCATTGAGCGCCATGAAATCGACGATGATGCCGACCGCGCTCTGGCCGCTGGCCACCGCCTCCATCACCGAGCCATTGCCGCGCCCGGCCAGGGCGCCATTCTCGGCCAGGGCTTCGTAATAGGCCCAGCCGAAGGCCGGGCTGGCGGTCATCGTGCCGACATGAAGGGCGGCGGCGCCCGAATAGAGCGGGCTGGGCATGATCACCTGACCCTTGAAACGCCGATCAAGCAGATCCTTCCAGCTTTTGGGCGGGTCCTGAACCAGCTTGGTGTTATAGGCGATGCCGGTGGTGATGCGCTTGGTGGCGAAATAGCGGTGGTCGGGATCGTGAATAGCCGGGTCATAGCCGGCGGTCGGCGCCTCGGGATAGGCAAGCAGCCGGTCCTTGGCCTTCATCTGGCTGAGATCAAGGGCATTGGCCACCAGCAGCAGGTCGGGCTGGGGGGCGCCGGCGGCATATTCGGCTTCCAGCTTGTTCATCACCTCGGTGGTGCCCGAGCGGAAGAAATGCACGGTGATCTCGGGATGGCTGCGGTTGAACACGCTGATCATCGCGTTCAGCATGTCCTGGGGCTGCGAGGTATAGAGCATGAGATCGGTCTTGGTCGTCGCGGCGGGCGCTGGCGACTGGGCCTGGGCGCTGGCAAGGCCCAGACCGAATACGGCGGCGATGGCGATCAAGAGGCTACGCATGGGACCCATTCCGTTGACGGTGGCGGGGGAAGCGGCGGGCGCGCGGCCCTGCCGCGACGGGGCCGATCTAAAGGCTACGGACGACCGGGCAGGTGTGACACTTCCATGAAGTTCGCTCAAGCCCGGATGACAGCGACCGCCCGCTTCTTGATGGCGCTATCACAAAGCGATATCATATTATGATGGGTCTCGTAACCTTGGTGGCGTGCTTGGAAAATAGAAAGCGATGTTCGATAGATAAAAAAAGCGGGGTTTATCGCAATGAAATCAAAAGGTGATCTCAATTCCGCTCACCTGAAGACGCTTTCTGCGATATTTAAGAATCCCGCTTCTTCAACGATCGTTTGGATGGATATCGAGCGGTTGTTCCTGGCTCTGGGTGGAACTGTCGACGATAGCCGAGAAGGTAGTCGGGTTGCTGTCTCTTTGAATGGAATCAGGGCTGTTTTTCATCGCCCCCACCCCAGGCCATGTACCGAGAAAGGGGCCCTGCGGTCGGTTCGTCGATTTCTTGTCGCCGCCGGTATTGTCGAAGAAGGGTGAGTTTGGCGTAACGGAAGCGGGTGCGTTTATGTCAAAAATAAAGAGGGTCTTTCCATGAAGTACAAGGGGTATACATCCAGCGCTATCGACTTCGATGAAGAAGACAAGCTGTTTTCTGGCACGATCGACGGGATCAAGGATGTCGTCCATTTCGCGGCCTCTTCGGCCGATGATCTTGTGCAGGCTTTTCACGATAGCGTTGACGACTATCTCACCTACTGCCAGGAACGGGGAGAAGAGCCCGATAAGCCGTTCAATGGCCGTATTCTGCTAAGAACATCTCCCGAATTGCACAGAAAAGCGGCGATGGTCGCCGCGCGTGAAGGGCTTAGCTTGTCGAAATGGCTTTCCCGGATCATCGACCGGGCCGCTTAGATCACGCCGCGTTAAGGGTACCCTCCTGTCCCCGGCTATCGGTAAACTTCGCGACGGTTTCCGATGCGGAGAACCAGGATGCGCAGGGTGTCGTCTTCTATGTGCGCGATGATCCGGTAATCGCTCACGCGATATTTCCAGAACGCGCCGAGCCGGGGGCCTTTCAGAGCCTCTCCGAGGCTGCGCGGGTTCTCCAGAACGGCGACCCGGTCACGGAGAAACCGAAGAACGCGCGCGGCGATCTGCGGGTCGAGTTTGTCCAGTTCGCGCAGTGCCGAGGGATCAAACTCAATCTTCCAGGTCATAGCGTTTCAGGACGTCTTCAAGCGCCACGGTCTGGGTTGCGCCCGCCCGCAGATCGGCCAGACGCTGGTCGGCGAGATAGAAATCCTCGAGGTCTTCGAGATGGGCGGTGATGGCCTCGCGGACATAGAATGTTTTTGTTCGGCCGGTGGCGCGCGCCAGGGCCTCCAGGCGCGTTTCCAATTCGGCGGGCAGTCGAATCGCAAGCATGGTCGGGCTCCTTCCTTGCCACACAGCTATAGCATATAGGTATGGCGCGGGCCTTTGGCGCTTCCCCGGTCCCCGCCGATCGTCCGGCCGCTTTGCTCAGGCGATCAGGCAGACGCGGTTGCCGACCAGTCGGTCCAGGCGTCCGGCCAGTTCAAGCTCGAGAAGAACCACCGCCACCACCGCCGGCGGCAGGGTGCAGAGCCGGATGACCTCGTCGACGCCGACCGGCGACATGCCCAGGGCTTCGATCACCCGGGGCCGGGCGGCGTCGATGGTGGAGTCGGCGATGGGGCTGGGCGGGGCCGAGGCGTAGTTTTGCGGCTTATCCTCGGCCATCGGCCGGGCGATCAGCGGGCTGAGGATGCGCAGCACATCGGCGGCGTCTTCGATCAGGGCGGCGCCGTTCTTGATCAGGCCGTTGGGCCCCTGGGCGCGCGAATCAAGGGGCGAACCGGGAACGGCCATCACCTCGCGGCCCTGATCGGCGGCGAGTCGCGCCGTGATCAGCGAGCCCGAGCGCGGCGCCCCTTCAACGACGATCACGCCCAGCGACAGCCCCGAAACGATGCGGTTGCGCCGGGGGAAGTGGCGGGCCTGGGGTTGTTCGCCCGGCGCCGTTTCGGAAATCACCGCGCCCTCGGTGATCAGCCGGCGATACAGCCCGTCGTTCTCGGGCGGATAGACCACATCGACGCCGCCGGCGACCACGGCGAGGGTGCCGCTTTCCAAGGCTCCGACATGGGCCGCCGAATCGACGCCGCGCGCCATGCCCGACACCACCACCAGACCCGAACGGCCAAGGTCGGCGGCCAGACGTTCGGCCAGACGCTGACCATTGGCCGATGCGTTGCGGGCGCCGACGATGGCGACCATCGGCTTGCCAAGCAGCCCCAGGGCGCCGCGCAGGCAAAACATCGGCGGGGCGTCTTCGATCGCCGCCAGGGCCGGGGGATAATCCGCCTCGTCCAGAAAAACCATCGTGGCATCAAGGCCGGCCAGGGTGTCCATTTCCCGCTTGGCCGCCGCCAGCGGGCAGATGCGCAAGGGTTTGGCCCCGCCGCCGCGCCGCGCCAGATCGGGCAGGGCGTCAAGGGCGCTGGCGGCGCTGCCATAGCGGGCCATCAGCCGTCGCCAAGTGATCGGGCCAACGTTTTCCGTGCGCAGCAGGCGCAGGCGGTCAAGCTTTTCCGAGGCGGTGAGCGGCCGGGCGGCGGGGGCCATGGTCAGGCGGTCGGGGCGGCGGGTTCATAGCGTTCGATCACCCAGGGCTCGGCCTTGGCCAGGGCGTCCCATTCGGCCATCGCCGGCAGGGCGAGGATGGCGTCCATATAGGCCCTGGTCTCGGGGCCGACCGCCACCCCATAGGTGCGCAGACGGGTGACCACCGGGGCATACATGGCATCGGCGATCGAGAAGGCGCCAAACAGGAAGGGCCCCTGTTGGCCGAAGTCGCGCCGACACTCGGCCCACAGCGCCTCGATGCGGGCGACATCGGCTTCGACCTCGGGGGATAGCGGTTGGGGCGGAAAGGTCTTGCGGACGTTCATGATCAGGGCCTGACGCAGGGCCTGGAAGCCCGAATGCATCTCGGCGCTGACGGCCCGCGCCCGGGCACGGGCGGCGCGCTCGGCGGGCCACAGGTGGGCTTCGGGGAAGCGTTCGGCGAGATAGTCCAGGATCGCCAGCGAATCCCAGATGGTCAGGCCATCGTCGATCAGGCAGGGCACCTTACCGGTGGGCGAGGCCGCCGCCATTTTTTCCTTCGAGCCGGGTTCGTAGAGCGGAATGACCACCTCGTCAAAGGCGATCCCGGCGACCTTCAGGGCGAACCACGGCCGCATCGACCACGAGGAGTAATTGCGGTTGCCAATGACGAGCGTGGGATGGGCCATGGCATCTTTCCTTATAAGGGGGGCGTCGCGCCGGATCCGCCCGTCGGCAGTGTGAGGGGGAGTAAACGAAGAGGGCAATGGCGGACCCCCGCAGGGTCAGGGAGCGGCCTTCTTCTTGGCGCCGATGCGGCTTTCCTCGCCCTTGAGCAGGCGGGCGATATTGGCGCGGTGGCGGATCCAGGCCAGCAGGGCGAGCAGGGCGAACACCGCCGCATGGGCCGGGGTGGCCAGGACCAGGGCATAGGCCGGGGCCAGGGCCAGACAGACCAGGGCGGCCAGCGACGAATAGCGGAAGAGCGCCGCCACCACCAGCCAAGTGGCGCAGGCGGCCAGACCGACCGGCCAAGCGGTGGCCAGCAGGGTGCCCAGGGTGGTGGCCACCCCCTTGCCGCCCTTGAAGCCCAGCCAGATGGGAAAGTTATGGCCGACCACCGCCATGCCGCCGGCCAGCAACCCGGCGAGGACGGCGTCTTCGAAGCCGGCGATGCGCGAGGCCAGGGCGCTGGCGACCAGGGCGGCGATCGCCCCCTTGCCGCTATCAAGCACCAAGGTGGCCAGGGCCAGATCCTTGCGGCCGGTACGCAGCACGTTGGTCGCGCCGATATTACCCGATCCAATGCCGCGCACGTCGCCCAGGCCGGCCAGACGCACCAGCACCAGCCCGAAGGGCACCGAGCCCAGCAGGTAGCCGGCCAGCGCGCAAACCCCAAGAACCAGGGCGGGCATCAGCGTTGAAAGATCAGCCATTGGCGGGGAACACCGTGCGGCCATCGACGACGGTACGCAGAACGCGACCCTGCACCGGGCGGTCGTCGAAGGGGGAGTTTTTGGATTTCGACAGGAAGCGGGTGGCGTCGACCTTGCCGGCGCGATAGGGATCGAACACCAGCAGGTCGGCCTTGCCACCCGGGCGCAGGCGTCCGGCATCCAGGCCAAGCAGGCCGGCCGGGGCGACGGTCAGGCGCTTGAGCACCTCGAGCAACGACAGATGGCCGTTGTGGTGGAGTTCGAGCGAGATCGACAGCAGGGTTTCCAGGCCGACGGCGCCGAAGGCCGCCTGGGCGAAGGGCAGGCGCTTGGTGTCCTGGTCCTGGGGCGAGTGATCGGAGGCGATGGCGTCGATCACCCCGTCCTTCAATCCCTCGATGATGGCGCGGCGGTCGCTTTCGCCGCGCAACGGCGGCGACAGCTTGGCGAAGGTCCGGTAATCGCCGACGGCCAGCTCGTTGAGGGCGAAATAGAACGGCGCCGTATCGCAACTGACGCGCAGGCCCTGGTCCTTGGCCCGGCGGATCAGCGCGACGCTTTCGCCGGTGCTGATATGGGCGGCGTGGTAGCGTCCGCCGGTCATGGCGACCAGCCGCAGATCGCGTTCGAGCAAAATGATCTCGGCTTCGCGCGGAATGCCCGACAATCCCATGCGCGTCGCCAGATCGCCGGCGTTCATCACGCCGCCGGCCAGGGTCGGCTCTTCGGGATGCTGCATCACCAGCAGGTCGAAGGTGGCGGCATAGGCCAGCACCCGGCGCATCATCTGGGCGTTGGCGATCGCCTTGACGCCATCGGTGAAGGCCAGGGCCCCGGCTTCGGCCATGATGCCAAGCTCGGCCAGATCCTCGCCGCGCAGGCCCTTGGTGCAGGCGCCATAGCAATAGACCTTGGCCAATCCGGCCAGACGGGCGCGGCGGGCGACGAATTCCAAGGTCGCCTCGTCGTCCATCGGCGGATTGGTGTTGGGCAGGCAGACCATCGAGGTGATGCCGCCGGCCACCGCCGCCTGACCGGCGCTGCGCATGCTTTCCTTATGTTCCTCGCCCGGCTCGCGCAGCTGAACGCGCATGTCGACCAGCCCGGGGGCGAGACAGGCCCCCTGGCAGTCGATGATCTCGGCGTCCTCGGGGGCGGTGAAGGCGCCGGGGTGGACTTCGACGATATGCTCGCCATCGGCCAGCAGGGCGCCCGTTTGATCCAGGCCGCTGGCCGGATCGAGCAGGCGGGCGTTGACATAGGCGACGCGACCGGGGGAACGCAGCGACATTATGCGGTCTCCATCGAGGCGAGGTTGCCCGACAGCACCTCGAGAACCGCCATGCGCACCGCGACGCCCATTTCCACCTGCTCCCGGATCACGCTGCGTTCGAAATCATCGGCCACGTCGGAATCGATCTCGACCCCGCGATTCATCGGTCCCGGATGCATGATCAGGGCATCGGGCTTGGCCAGGGCCAGTTTCTCGCGGTCGAGGCCGAAATAGCGGAAGTATTCGCGCACGCTGGGAATGAAGTTGCCCTGCATGCGCTCCATCTGGATGCGCAGCATCATCACGATATCAACGCCGCGCAGGCCTTCGCGCATGTCATGGAAGATATCGACGCCCAATTCGCCGATGCCCGAGGGGATCAGCGGCCGTGGTCCGACAACGCGCACCCGCGCCCCCATCAGGGTCAGCAAGTGGATGTTGGACCGCGCCACCCGCGAATGCAGAACATCGCCGCAGATCGCCACGTCCAGCCCGCCCAGCCGGCCCTTGCGCCGGCGGATGGTCAGGGCGTCGAGCAGGGCCTGGGTCGGATGCTCGTGGGCGCCGTCGCCGGCGTTGATGACCGCGCAATTGACCTTTTGGGCGAGCAGGGCCGCCGCGCCCGACTCGGCATGGCGGACCACCAGCACATCGGGATGCATGGCGTTGAGGGTGACGGCGGTGTCGATCAGGGTTTCCCCCTTGGCGACACTGCTCGAGCCCACCTGCATGTTGATGACATCGGCGCCCAGGCGCCGCGCCGCCAGTTCGAAGCTGGTGCGGGTGCGCGTCGAATTTTCGAAGAACAGGTTGATGACCGTGCGCCCCCGCATCTCGTCGCTGACCTTGTTGGCCGAGCGATTGCGGTTGGCGTAGATCTCGGCGCGGTCGAGCAGGGCGGTGACCTCGACGGGCACCAGGCCTTCGATTCCGAGCAGATGGCGGTGGGTGTATTCGGGGAACAAGATCGCGCTCATGATGGCCCGGACTATAGGGCCGGCCCCGCGCGCGGGCAATCAAAACGACGGCCCGCAAGGGGCCGTCGCCAAGGTCTTTTGACAGGGGGAGATTCGGGCGTCAGCCGCCGTTGCGCGGGTCGGCGCCCCCGGCGACCGACCCCGAGAGCGGCGTCAGCATATAGGCCGTGACGCAAGGGGCGACGGTGGCGGGCAGGGCCTGTCCCACCGCCAGCCCGGTCAGCACGTTTTCGCAGGCCACCGGATCGGGGCGGGTGGTGGTGCCAAGCAGGGTATCCGAGAACAATTCATTGGTCGGATCGTCGGTGCTCAGATGGTCTTGCGCCTGTCCGGTCGCCAGCAGATAGGTTTCGATGCAAGGCGCGCCGTCCAGCGGCACCGGGGCGCCGGTCGCCACCTTGTAAAGCACGCCATCGCAGCGGTCGGCGCCGGCCAGCGGGTCGGCCTCCGTCCGGTCAAACGAGAAGGTCACCAGCGGCGTGGCGACCCGGGGAGCGGGTGCGACGGCGGCGAGCGAGGGCGCGGCCTGGGCCGGGGTCGTCATAAGTCCAAGCGACGGAACGCCAAGGAGCGCCGTAACAAGGGCGGCCGATCCAAGGGCTCTTTTTGACATCGCGGAAAACACGGTCATCGTCTGATCCTCCGACTGTCTGCGAATGCCGACTGTCTGATGAGAAAGAAACGGCAAGGACCATGCATTGGTTGCTTTTTTCCGGGAAAAGGCTTGGCTGGACGCCTTATTCCGCCGGGCGCGACCGCCCCTTGTCCCTGGGGTCGGCGGGCTTGTCCCCCCAGCCGGCCGGCGGCAGACGCAGCGTCGCCCGCAGGCCGCCCAGCCGCGAGCGGTCAAGCGTCAGCGTCGCGCCATGGAGGGCGGCGAGATCGGCGACGATATCAAGCCCCAGGCCATGGCCGGGCAGGCTGTCGTCGAGGCGGGCGCCCCGGCGCGGCGCGGTCCGCGCCTCGTCCTCGGCCAAGCCGGGACCGTCGTCTTCAACCGTCAGGATGATCCGCCCGGCCTCGCGCCCGGCATGGACGGCGACCCGGGCCTTGGCCCATTTGCAGGCGTTGTCCATCAGATTGCCAAGGATCTCGAGCAGGTCGTCGCCGGCGCCGGGAAAGGCCGCGTCCTCGGCGCCGTCGATGGTGATGTCGAGCGGCCGGCAATGGATCAGGGCCATGGTGGCGCCAACGCGGCGGGCGGCGGCGAGGATCGGCGCGCGAGCGCTGAAGATGGCGGTCTGGCCGACGCTGGCGCGGGCGCGGGCCAGGTGGCGTTCGACCAGCCGGCCCATGGTCGCGGTCTGGGCGCGCACCATGTCGGCCTCGACGGTGGGGCCGTCATCGGCGGCGCTGCGCAATACCGCGAGCGGCGTTTTCAGGCCATGGGCCAGATTGCCGACATGGGCGCGCGCCCGGTCGATCAGCGAGGCGTTGTGGTCGAGCAGGGCGTTGAGCGCCTGGGCCAGCGGCGCCAGTTCGCCGGGCTGGGTCTCCTCCAGGCGTAGCGACGGATCGTCGCGGGCCCGGTGCAAGGCCGCCCGCAGGCGGTCCAAAGGGCGCAGGCCATAGGAGACCTGGGCGAAGGTCGCCGCCAGCAACCCACCGCCAAGCCCGGCCAGACACAGCGCCAACAGCCCTTGCAGGCGGGCGATTTCACCCTCGATGCCGGTGCGATCGCCCGCCACCATCACATGAACCGGCTGCGCCGGCAGGGATGGCGGCGGGGTGCCGGCGGCGGGGCGGGGCGGAAAGATATCGCGCTCGACCACCTCGAGCGGGCGGCCACGCGGATCGCGTTCCCGGTGGATATGGATGGCGTCGCTGGCGTGTTCGCCGCGCACCAGGGTCTGATCCCAAAGCGAGCGCGAGCGCACCACCTGATCGCCCCAGGTCATTTGCCAGTACCATCCCGAATAGGCGCGGGTGAACCGCGGATCGCCGGGATCGCGCAGAAGAACCAGGGTACCGTCGTCGGTGATCTCGGCCGCCGCCGTCAGGGTATCGACCAGGGCGGCCAGGGTCTCGTCAAAGCCGCGCTCCAGGGTTTCGGCCACCGCATAGGAAATGACCAGATAGGTCGCCGCCAGGGCGCCGGCCAACCACAAGCCGCCCGCGACCAGCAGGCGGCGGCGCAGCGAGCGCGGCGGTCTCAGCGGAGCGCCCCTTGATCGGGGGGGGCGCTTTCGGCTTCCAGCCGATAGCCGAGACCGCGCACGGTGTGGATCAGCGGCGCGCCAAGCTTGCGGCGCAGGCGGCCGACCAGCACATCAATGACGTTGGAATCGCGATCGGAGTCGCGATCATAGACGTGGTCGACGATGTCGCTGCGGCTTACCGTCTGCCCCTGGCGCAGCAGCAGATAGGTCAGGATCTTGTATTCCTGGGCGGTCAGATCAAGCGGCCGGCCTTCGACGCTGCCCCGCCCCGAAGTGGTATCCAGGCGCAAGGGTCCGGCCACCAGTTCGGTCGAGGGATGGCCCGCCGCCCGGCGGATCAGCGCCTTCAGGCGCAAGACCACCTCCTCCATCTCGAAGGGTTTGGTCACGTAGTCATCGGCCCCGGCCTCGAAGCCGGCGACCTTTTCCGGCCAGCCGCCGCGCGCCGTCAAGATCAGCACCGGCACGCCGATGCCGGCGGCGCGCCAGCGCCGCAGCACGCCGATGCCGTCAAGCCGGGGCAATCCAAGATCAAGGACCACGGCGTCGAAGGGTTCGGTTTCCCCAAGGAACAAAGCCTCCTCGCCATCATCGGCCAGATCGACGGCGAATCCCGCCCGTTCAAGAACGCGGCGCAGGGTCAGGGCCAGGGTTGGCTCGTCTTCCACCAACAGCACGCGCAAGGGCTAATCCTTTCCGTCGCGGCGCGCGATCAGATCGCCGGTGGCGGCGTCGAAATCCAGGCGGGTGACCCGCCCGCCGGCGCTGACAAGGGTGATCTCATAGACCAGACCATCGTGCCCGCTTTCCAGTTCGGCCTCAAGGAAGCGCCCGTCGACCAGGGCCGCCGCCCGATCGAGGATGACGCTCAAAGGCAGGGCCTCGCCCTGCATCAGCGCGTCGCGGGCGCGGTCATGGTCGTGGCCATGGTCGCGATCGTGGTCGTCGTCATCCTCGCGCTTTTGGCTATGGCGGTAGCCGTCACCGCCATCCGCCGCCGCCGGAAGGGCGAGCAGGGTCGCGGCGCCTTGCGTCAGGGCAAGGGCGAGAAGGGCCGGGCGCAGCGACCGGCAAAGGCGAGGGGCGGGAACCATGGTCGCCACCTTAAAGCCCGGCCGATGAACGCTCGATGAACGGCGTGCTCATGCCCGGTTCATGGGCGATGGGGCAGGGTGTGCCCTCAAGCCCCCGTTCCTTGGAGAGAGAGCGATCATGATCACCAAGATGCTGTTGCAAGGCGTGGCCGCCATCGCCGTCGTCACCCTGGGCGCCACCGCCTGGAGTTGGACGGCCGCCGCCGGCCCCGATGCCACCCCCGGCCCCACTGCCGCCCCGGCCGCCGGTCAGACGACCGGCTATGGCGCCGCTCCCCTTCCCATCCCCGGGGTGGCGACGCGGAGCGGTCGCCATGACGATGCCCATCATCACCGCGACCACGATCACGATGACCACGATGGCAGTGACGATGACGACGACGACTGGGCCTGGGGGGGCGACGACAGCGTCGTCGGGGGTCGGCGATGAGCGGGCGCGGGCTGTGGCGGCTGTGGCATGCCGCCCTTCTGGGATCGGGGGTGGTGGCCTATCTCACCGCCGATGAGGATACTTACCGGATGCATCAGGCGGCCGGCTATCTGTTCGTCGTGCTGATCCTTGGCCGGCTGATCGCCGCCCTGGCCGGCTCGGGCGCCTTCGCTTTGCGCCGCCCCGCTCGCCTGTCTGCCCAGGGCCGCCCCGGCGTCAGGGCGAGCCTGCGGCCGTTGCTGCCCTGGATGACTGCCGGGCTGCTGCTGGTTCTGGGCCTTGCCGGCCTAAGCGGCGTCGGCGCCGATTGGTCCAAGGCGTTCAAGGGCGTTCACGAAATCCTGGGCGAGGTCACGCCCTGGGTGGTTTTCGCCCATGTCGTGCTGGTGGTGGCGGTCTTCGCCGGTCCGCTGGCCGGTCGCAAGGCGCGGCGCCGGCCGATGGGCGGGGGTAGCCGGGTGCTGCCCGGGCTGTGTCTGGCCGCCGCGCTGGCGACGGGTTTGGCATCGGGTCTGGCGGCAAGCCGGCCCGCCTGGGCCGGCCCGCCCCAAGACGCGGTTCTGGCCGTGCTTGCCGAGCGGGCGCGGGCGGCGGAGGGGGCCTTTGCCGGCTTTGATAGCCGGCGCGGCGAAGCCCTCTATCGCGCGCTTTCGACCAATGACCCCGAGCTGACGTCTTGCGCCGCCTGCCATGGCGTCGATCCCCGGGCGGCGGGCCGTCATGTCAAAAGCGGCCGGGCCATCGAGCCGGTGGCGGTTTCGGCCAATCCCGAGCGCTTCGGCGATATCGCCAAGGTCGACAAGCGCTTCACCCGCGACTGCAAGGCCGTTCTCGGCCGCGCTTGCACCGCCCTGGAACAGGGCGATTACGCCCGCTTTTTGATCGAGAGATAGGGGAGATCCTCATGACCCACCGGCTTTTTCTTACCCTGGCGGCGATCGGCCTGGGCTTGGGATGGACCGCGACGGCGCGAGCGGGGGATGATTTCATCGCCCCGGTCAGCGATCCCTTAACCTTGCGCGAATGCGGCGAATGCCATATGGCCTTCGCGCCCGGCTTCCTGCCCGCCCGGTCGTGGCGGGCGATGATGGCCGGTCTGGCCAATCATTTCGGTCAGGACGCCAGCCTTGCCCAAGGCGATCGGGCGGCGATCACCGCGACCTTGGAAGCCGGGGCCGCCGATGCGCCGGGCGGGCGACGGGGCCTTGCCGCCGAATTCCTGAGCTGGGTCGATCCGGCGGGAACGCCGCTGCGCCTGACCCTTAATCCGGCCTTCCTCCACGAGCATCGCCGGGTGACGCCCGAGCGCCTGTCCGCCCGGGGCGTCCGGTCGATTACCGCCTGTCCGGCCTGTCACCGCAACGCCGAACGCGGCTGGTTCGACGACGATTAGCCTTAAACCAGGGCCAGCACGAACACCGGGATGGACAGTCCCGACAGCAGGGTTTGGACGGTGATCGCGGTCGCCATCAAGGTCGCGTCACCGCCCATCTGCCGGGCCAGCACATAAGAGGATTGCGAGCAGGGCAAGGCGGCGTAAAGCACGCAAAGCGCCGTAGTCGGGGCGTCCATCCCCAAAGCGAGGGCGCCGATCAAGGTCAGCCCGGGCAGAAGGACGAGCTTGGCGGCCGAGGAGACCAGCAGGGCCGGGGCGGCGCGGCGCAGGCCGACCCCGGATAAGCCGGCCCCGACCGCCAGCAATCCGATCGGCAGGGCGGCACTGCCCAGGATGGTCAGGGCCGGACCGAGAACCGGCGGCAGGCCAAGGCCGCCGATGTTCATGGCGATACCGACAAGGCAGGCGAGAATCAGCGGATTGGTGGCGATGCCCCGCGCCATGGCCGACAGGCTGGCCGATTGACCGTGACCGAAGCGGACCATGCAGGCGACGGCCAGCACATTGACCAGCGGGACGACGATGGCGATGCACAAGGCCATCAGGGTTACGCCGAAGGGCCCGAACAGCACCGTCGCCAAAGCCAGCCCGATATAGGTATTGGGCCGGATCGCCCCCTGGAACACGCTGGTGAAGGCCGGGTCGCCGATGGCGAGGCGGCGCGCCAGCAAGGATCTCGCTGCCAGCATCAGGGCGGCGATGAGAAAGATCCCCCCCACCGATACCGCCGCCACCGGCGCCCAGGCGACGCCGCGAAGATCGGCGCCAGCCAGATTGGCGGCGAGCAGGGCGGGGAAGGTGATGAAGTAGGTGAGCTTCTCGGCCGGTAGCCAGAAACCATCGGAAAGGACTTTCCAACGGCGCAACAAAAATCCGACCAAAATAATCAGGAAAACGGGCGCTATGGCCCCCAGCGTTTCAACCATTCCTTCTCCTGGCGCCGTTAAACCGGCTTGGGCAAGGGGATGTTTAGGAACTGATGGCGTTTCTGTGACGTTATCGGGTTATTCGCATTTTCTGAAAATATCCCAGCTCCAGGCTTGGCTACGGTGCCGTCGTCGCCTGGGGCCGGGGTGAGCGAGGAGGACGCCGATGGACGCGCCCATGAGCAAAACCGAGATGAGTCGGAAGGCCAGGGGGAAATGGCGGATCGCCCTTTTTACGCTATGGATCGCCAGCACCCTTTTGGTGTTCGCCGCCATCGCCCTGGGGGCCTTCGTCAATACTCAAAACACCGGCAACGAGATTTATTGGTGGGCCCCGGTGGTGCCGACCCTGATGATTGTCATGCTGGCCAGCGGGGGCGCCTGGATCATTGTCCTCGCCCGTTCGCGGCGCAAGGGCGAAGCGCTTCGCCATTTCGGGGCCGAAGAGCGCGCCGACCGCGATGGCTATGGGCGGACTGAAAGCACCCGAGAGCGTCTGCCAAGATGAGCGGCGCCTGCCGTCCGCGTCATCGCGCCTATACCTTATCGGCTTTCGATTGGGGTGTTTGGGGCGTTTGGAAGGCTTCGGGGATGACCTCGTCGCGGAAGCGCGCCCGAATGGCCAGGACGTCGTCCCGGTGGGCGAGAAAGGCGCGAACGCAGGCCGGGTTGAACAACTGGCCTGATTTCTCCTGGAGATAAGCGAAGGCGTCTTCCGTCGACCAGGGCTTCTTATAGGGGCGGGCGCTGGTCAGCGCGTCGAAGACATCGGCGACGGTGACGATGGCGGCGGCAAGCGGGATATCGGCCCCGGATAATCCGCGCGGATAGCCGCTGCCATCCCAGGCTTCGTGGTGGGCGTGAACGATGTCACAGAGCATGGCGGCCTGGGTGCCCGAGATGAAATCGACGTTTTCAAGAATGCGTCGGCAGATTGCCAGTCCCTTGTCGGAATGGGTCCGCATGATCGTCCGTTCCTCGGGGGTCAGCGGGCCGGGCTTGAGCAGAACGTGATCGGGAATGGCCACCTTGCCGATATCGTGAAGCGGGGCGAACAGGAAGATCATCTGGGCGAATTCGTCGTCAAGAACCGGGTGGCGTCCCGGCGGCAGGGCGCTTGGCTCCTTGCCCATGGTCTCGGCGATCAGCCGGGCGTAATTGGCGACGCGGTCGAGGTGGGCGCCGGTTTCCTCGTCGCGGAAATGGCTGATATCCTTGGCGATTTGAATGGTGCTGGTCAGCATTTCAACGGAAATGACCGTGTCGATGACCCGCGAGCAGATCATTTCGGCGGCCAGGGCCAAGGTATCGATGCGCCGCGACGTGAAATAATCGGGCTGTTGGGAATTGAAGAAGAGAAACCCGCTGAGGGCCTTCCCCTTATAAAAAGGGACGGTCAAACTTGATCGATAGGCCTTGGCGATCACTTGGGTGTGATGGGCGCCGGTCAGAGCAAGCGGGGAAAGATCATTCAGAACGCGGATTCGACCACTGGTCGCCAGGGCGGCGAGCGAGGGAACGCCGGTCAGGGTGGTGGCGTAGCTGTCGAGGGGGTGACGCCCGTCGCTGGAATGGATGAAGGTATGCAAGGCGTCGGTCTTGGTGTCGTAGATGGCGACGGCGATACGGTCGATGTCGGGAAGCGACGCGCGCAAGGCGGCATGGATCGCCACCAACTGGTCTTGCAGGGTCGAATGATGATGGAAAAGCGCCGTGCTCATGGCCGTTGCGGTCCAAAAGGAATAGGAAATAAGGATGAGGGCCGTGAAAGCCACATCTGAAAGTCGAGCCTGAAAGGCGGGAAGGGGAGTATCGAGCCACCGTTAAGCATTAATATAATGTAATGGAAGGGCTGTGTCCCCCCGTAAATGCCGAAACGCGAGAGCCTTTCGCACGAAGAGGGATCGTGGTTCACTTGTCTCTCGCCCTGATTGCCCTTGGGGATCGGTATGATTTTGACCACGGATCGTCTTGTTTTGAGGCCGTTCCGATTCTCGGACGCGGCGGCCATCATCGCCTATGCCACCGCGCCCGATTTCATCCGCTTCCTGCCCATTCCTTTGGCCAATCCCGAACGCGCCGCCGATTTCGTTGCCCAAAGGGTGCGCGAGGGGCAACCCGATGGCCTGGGCGATTGGCATTTCGTGGTGCAATGCCGGGGCGGTGGGGCGCCGGTCGGCGCCGTGCGGCTTGGTTTGCGCGACGAGGAAAATCGCCAGGGCGATGTCGGCTATGTTCTGCATCCGGCGGCGCGCGGACAGGGGCTGGCCACCGAGGCGGTGCGCGGGCTGCTTGATTTCGGCTTTCGCCTGTTGGACCTGGAACGCATCTGGGCCAGCGCCGACGTGGATAACCGCGCCTCGTGGCGGGTGATGGAACGGGTTGGCATGCGGCGCGAAGGGGTGTCGCGCCATACCATGCGGGTGGATGGCGTCTGGCGCGATTCGGTGCTGTACGCCGTGCTGGCGGGCGACGCCGCGGCCCGCGCCCTGCCTAAGGTCGGCAGGCTCGCCGACGGAGCCGCCGAGGATAGGGGCGCCGAGGAGGAGGAGTCGTCGGTCCGCATTGTGGGCTAAAACGCCTGTTCGGGGCGCTGACGATCCAGGGCGTCGAGGGCGCCTTGCAGGATATAGGCCGCCGCCGCCCGGTCGACGACCTCGGCGCGCCGTGCCCGGGTCATATCGGCTTCGCCGACCAGGAAGCGGTTGACGGCGGCGGTCGACAGCCTTTCATCCCACAGCAGCACCGGCAGATCGCGCAAGGCCAGCAGATTGCGGGCGAAGGCGCGGGTCGCCTGACAGCGCGGTCCCTCGCTGCCGTCCATCTCGACGGGCAGGCCAAGCACCAGCCCGGCCGCCGCCCGCCCATCGGCAAGGGCGAACAACTCCTGGACATCCAAGGTGAACTTGCGGCGCTTGATGGTGATGATCGGCGTGGCCAGGGTCAGGCGGACATCGCTGGTGGCGACGCCGATGGTGCGGGTGCCCAGGTCAAGCCCGAGCACCGGGCGACCGGGGGGCAGGGCGTCGGCAAAGGTTTGCAAAGAACAGATGGGCATTGCGGTCCTTCCGGGGCGCCGCTAAAGATGGGACTGAACCAAGCGCGGCGCCGTCCGGCCCCGCGGTGGGCCCGATTTTGCCCCCGTGCGGGAGTTCAGCGACTTTGTGCCCGCCGTGTGGGGCTTTCTTCCTAGCCCCGCGACAGGATTTCTGGAGATCCATACCCCATGGCGTTGGATAAGACCACCGTTGCCAAAATCGCCACCTTGGCCCGACTCGATATCGAAGAGGACCGGATGGAAGCCCTGGCCGGGGAGCTTTCGGGCATCCTCGACTGGATCGAACAACTGGCCGAGGTCGATACCTCGGGCGTCGCCGCGATGACCAGCGTCGCCGATCTGGCTTTGGCTTGGCGTGAAGACGCCGTTACCGACGGCGGCTATGCCGATCGCGTGCTGGCCAATGCTCCCGAAAGCCAGGACGGCTGTTTCCTGGTGCCCAAGGTGGTGGAGTGAGCCCCGTCATGACCAATGCGACCACCCTGACCGATCTGACCATCGCCGAGGCCCGCGATGCCATGGCCAAGGGCGCGTTCACCCCGCTTGAGCTGACCAACGCCCATTTGGCGCGGATGGAGGCCGGACGGGGGCTCAACGCCTTCATCACCGAAACCCCCGATCTGGCCCGCATGCAGGCCGAACGCAGCGGCGAGCGCCTGCGCGCCGGCAAGGCCGGGCCGATGGAAGGCATTCCCATCGGCATCAAGGATCTGTTCTGCACCGAAGGCGTGCGCACCACCGCCGGATCGAAGATCCTCGATGGCTTCGTCCCGCCTTACGAAAGCACGGTCAGCGCCAATCTGGCCAAGGCCGGCGCGGTGATGCTGGGCAAGACCAATCTCGATGAATTCGCCATGGGCTCGTCGAACAAGACCAGCGCCAGCGGCCCGGTGATCAATCCGTGGACGCGCACCGATGACGACGAGCAACTGGTTCCCGGCGGGTCGTCGGGCGGTTCGGCCGCCGCCGTCGCCGGGCGCTTGGCGATGGCCGCCACCGGCACCGATACGGGCGGGTCAATCCGCCAGCCCGCCGCCTTCTGCGGCCTTGTCGGCCTGAAGCCGACCTATGGGCGCTGCTCGCGCTGGGGCGTGGTGGCCTTCGCCAGTTCGCTCGATCAGGCCGGGCCGATGACCCGCACGGTCCGCGACGCGGCGATCATGCTCAAGGCCATGGCCGGCCATGATCCGATGGACGGCACCAGCGCCCCGGTCGAGGTGCCGAATTTCGAGGCGGTGCTAAGCGGCGATATCCGCGGCTTGCGCGTTGGCCTGCCCCGCCAGTACCGGCCCGAAGGCCTTGATCCCGAGATCGCCGCCCTGTGGGATCGCGGCGCCGAGATGCTGAAGGACGCCGGCGCCACGCTGGTCGAGGTCGATCTGCCCCATACCAAATACGCCCTGGCGACCTATTACATCGTCGCCCCGGCCGAAGCCTCGTCGAACCTCGCGCGCTATGACGGCGTGCGCTATGGCCTGCGGGTGCCGGGCGAGACGCTTGACGAGATGTATTGCAAGACGCGGGCGGCCGGCTTTGGCGAAGAGGTGCGCCGCCGCGTGCTGATCGGCACCTATGCCCTGTCGGCGGGCTATTACGACGCCTATTACCTGAAGGCGCAGAAGGTCCGCGCCCTGATCGCCCAGGACTTCAAGACCGCCTTCGAGACGGTCGACGTGCTGTTGACGCCGACGACGCCGAGCGCCGCCTTCGGCCTGAACGAAACGATCGACGATCCGATCACCATGTATCTCAACGACGTGTTCACCGTGCCGACCTCGCTGGCCGGTCTGCCGGGACTGTCGGTGCCCGTCGGCCTGTCGTCGCGCGGCCTGCCTTTGGGCCTGCAGCTGGTTGGACGCTATTTCGACGAGGAAACCGTGCTCAACGCCGGTCTGGCCCTGGAACGGGCCAGCGCCTTCACCCAGAAGCCAGCGTTCCTGACCGGCGCTTTGGAAGGGCAGATCTGATGACCTATCTCATCAAAGGGGAAACCGCGACCTGGGAAGTGGTTGTCGGTCTGGAAGTCCATGCCCAGGTCGTCAGCCAGTCCAAGCTGTTCTCGGGCTCGTCCACCCGCTTCGGCGCCCCGGCCAATAGCCAAGTGTCGCTGGTCGACGCGGCGATGCCGGGCATGTTGCCGGTGATCAATGGCCTGTGCGTTGAACAGGCGGTGCGCACCGGTCTGGGCCTGCGGGCCAAGATCAACAAGCGGTCGATCTTCGCGCGCAAGAACTACTTCTATGCCGACCTGCCCCAGGGCTATCAGATCAGCCAGTACGAACAGCCGATCGTTGGCGAGGGCAAGGTGGTGCTCGACATGCCCGACGGCTCGTCGCGCGAAGTCGGCATCGAACGCCTGCATCTGGAACAGGATGCCGGCAAGTCGATGCACGACCAGCATCCGACCAAAAGCCTGATCGACCTCAACCGCTCGGGCGTGGCGCTGATGGAGATCGTCTCCAAGCCCGACATGCGCGAGCCCGAGGAGGCCGGCGCCTACTTGCGCAAGCTGCGCTCGATCATGCGCTATCTGGGAACTTGCGACGGCAACATGGAGGAAGGCTCCATGCGCGCCGACGTCAATGTGTCGGTGCGGCCCATCGGCACCACCGATCTGCGCACCCGCTGCGAGATCAAGAACGTCAATTCGGTGCGCTTCGTCATGCAGGCGATCGAGGCCGAGGCCCATCGGCAGGTCGAGGTGTGGGAGAGCGGCGGCGAGGTTCGCCAGGAAACCCGCCTGTTCGATCCGGCCAAGGGCGAAACGCGGTCGATGCGCTCCAAGGAGCACGCCCACGACTATCGCTATTTCCCCGATCCCGACCTGCTGCCCCTGGAATTCGACGACGCCTTCGTCGAGAAGGTGCGCCGCAGCCTGCCCGAACTGCCCGACGACAAGAAGAACCGCTTCATCGCCGATTTCGGGCTGACCCCCTATGACGCCAGCGTGCTGGTCGTCGATCGCGAGAACGCCGCCTTCTTTGAAAAGGTGGCCGAGGGGCGCGATGGCAAGACCGCGGCCAATTGGGTGATCAATAACCTGTTCGGCGCCCTGGCCAAGGCCGGCAAGGGCGTGGCCGACAGCCCGGTTTCGGCCGAGAACCTGGGCAAGCTGCTTGATCTGCTCAAGGACGAGGTGATCAACGGCCGCATCGCCAAGGATGTCTTCGAGATCATGATGGAGACCGGCGAGGACCCCGATGCCATCGTCGAGGACAAGGGCCTGCGTCAGGTCACCGATACCAGCGCCATCGAGGCGGCGGTCGACGCGGTGATCGCGGCCAATCCCGAAAAGGCCGATGACGTGCGCGGCGGCAAGGAAAAGCTGCTGGGCTGGTTCGTTGGTCAGGTGATGAAGGCGACGCAGGGCAAGGCCAATCCGGCCATGCTCAACGACATCCTGCGCGCGAAACTTCTGGGCTGACCGGCCCCGCTTCTTTCCCGCCCGCCCCACAGGATCGGGCGGGAAAGACCAGCGCCCCGGCCAGGGCCAATAGGCTGAGGGCGACGACCAGCCCGCCATAGACATCGCCGACTCGCGCCAAGCCGAAGGAGCCGACCAATCCGCCCGCCGCCAGGGCCGGCAGGCTGTTGGAGGCATAGCTGAGGATGTAGAGGGCCGCGAGCAGACCGGCGCGCTCGCCCGCCCCGGCCAGCGGCATCACCGAGCGCACCGCTCCTTGGAAGCCCACGCCAAAGCCAATCCCGGCCAGGACCGTCCCGCCAAAGAACAGGGCCAGACCGCCGCCATGGGCGGCCAGCAGGGTGAGCGCCACCCCGCCCGCCATGCTGGCCGCGCCAAGAACGATCTGGCGATGGGGGGAGAGGGAGTTGAACACGACAATCGCCCCGGCCCCGGTCATCGCTAGGGCGAAGATGGCCAGACCGCCGAGGATCGGCAGGGGGGTGGTGGCGATGCCGCGGGCCAGGGCCGGGCCGAGCGACAGATAGAAGCCACCCAAGGCCCAGATGGCGATGTCGATCGGGGCGACCAGCAAAAAGGTCCGCCGAGCCGCCCGCGGCAGGCCGACCGAGGGCTTCAGCGAGGCCCAGGCGCCCGGGCGTGGGGTGGCCGGCTCGCTTTGGGCGGCGATCCACAGCCCCTCTCCGATGAAAATCGCCATCAAGATCGGAAAGACGAGGTCGCCGGCCGTCGGCGCGAGCTGGATCAGCGTCGCCGTCGCCAGGGCGCCGATCGCCATGCCGGCCAGGGAACCGACCGTATTGGTCAGCGTGCCGCGTGTGCGCTCGATATCGATCAGCGCCGCGCCCAGGGCGGCGGTCGCCAAGCCGGTCGCCACTCCCTGGGTCAGACGCGCGGCGATCAACCAGGAAACGCCCTCGGCCCGGGAAAAAAGCGCCATGGCGATGATCTCAAGGACAATGGCCGACAAGATGACCGGACGGCGGCCCAGATGGTCGGAGAGCGAGCCGGTTATCAGCAAGGTGAGCAACAGGGCCCCGGCATAAACGGCGAAGATCGCCGTCAAAGTCAGCGAGGAGAATCCCCAGGCCTTTTGATAGAGGCCATAAAGCGGCGAGGGGGCCGAAGCCGCCCCGACGAACGTTATCAGGGTTATGGCGAAGGGGGCCAGGGCGCGGGCGGATCGGGGGGCGATGGGGGGCATGGGGGGCTCGCTTAAAGCTAAAAATTAGCGTTAAGCAAGAGATAGACTTGTTGTCAGCTTAACGCAAATGGTTTGCGTTAACCAGCTTGCTTTCCCTTGGCCACCCGGGGCACTCTGCGGCCAGATCCTAAAAGTCAGATCCTAAAAGGGTGACGCGATGGACCCAGGTCGGCCAGGAAAGGGAAGCATGGAACCCAGGGAGCCCCTGCGACCCGGTGGTCGCAGCGCCCGCATTCAGGACTCGGTTCATCGGGCGGTGCGCGCCTTGCTGGGCGAGGCCGACCGGGGCGATGTGACGATTCCGCTGATCGCCCAAAGGGCGGGGGTGACGCCTTCGACGATTTATCGGCGCTGGGGTGATCTTGCCGCCTTGCTGGCCGATGTGGCGGCCGCCCGCCTGCGTCCCGATGGCCCCCCCGCCGATACCGGCGATCTGCGCGGCGATCTGGAGGCCTGGGCCGAGCAACTCGCCGAGGAACTGGCCTCCGATGCCGGGCGGGCGATAGTGCGCGATTTGCTGGCCGGGGGCGGCGAAGGAACGGTGTGCGGGCGCTGCGCGGCCTATACCCGCGCGCAGATCGAGGTGATGCTGACCCGCGCCAGCGCGCGTGGCGAAGCCGGGCCAAGCGCCGATCGGGTGCTCGATCGCGTGGTGGCGCCGATTTACTATCGTTTGATTTTCACCTTGCCGCCGATCTCGGGCGAGCAGGCCGTCGCCCTGATCGCCGCCTGCTTCGACGCCGACTCCGACGCCGACGCGGCCCTGGGGGGGGAGCGCAGGGAGGGACGTCCGCGATGATCGTTTCGCCCGACACCCTGTGGCTGTTCGTGCCGGCGGCTCTGGCGCTTAATCTGACGCCGGGCAATGACATGCTGTTTTGCCTGGGCCAGGGCATGCGCGGCGGGCCGGCCGCCGGGATGGCCGCCAGCCTGGGGGTGGCGACGGGCGGGGTTGTTCATACGCTGCTCGCCGCCTTTGGCTTGGCCGCCCTGGTCGCCGCCCATCCCGGGCTGTTCGCGGTGATCCGCTGGGTTGGCGTGGGCTATCTGCTGTGGTTGGGCCTGCAAACCCTGCGCCGGCCGATGGCGCCCCCGGCTTTTGGGCAAGCGCCAGGGGGCTCCGCCGGGGTTCTCCGGGCGTGGCGCGAGGGGATCGTCGTCAATCTGCTCAATCCCAAGGTGGTGGTTTTCGTGCTGGCCTTTCTGCCCCAGTTCGTCAAACCCGAAGCCGGGCCGGCGGTGCCGCAGATGCTGGTGCTGGGCGGCATTCTGAGCCTGGGTGGTACGGTGGTGAACGGCGTGGTCGGCGCCCTGGCCGGCGGCATCGGTCGCACCCTGGCGACCAGCGGCCGGGCGCGAGAGGTCTTTCGCTGGGTGAGCGGGCTGGTTTTCGTCGGGCTTGCCGCCCGTCTGGCTTTCGAACGGCGCTAAGAGGGCAACCGCCAGCACGCCGAGGCGTTGGTCCACAGTCTTCCCCAGGCCGCCCCCTAAAAGGATAAGCCGATGCGCCTTGCTCTCCTTTACGCCTGTTTCGTCCCCGCCCTGGCGGTTTTCGCCGGACCGGCGGCGGCGCAATCGATCTGCGCGGCGCCGCTGACCCCGGTGTGCATGGAACCGGGCGGCGTTCAAGGCGACGACGCCTTGTCCAAGCAGCGCTGCATCGAGGATATGAAGGGCTATCTTGGTCAGCAGCGCGATTATGTGACTTGCCTGCGCACCAATCTGGCGCAGAGCGAAACCAACCTGGGCCATATCCAGGCCCGGCTCGACGGGATGAAAAACGAGATCATCGACGAAACCCGGGCCAATGCCCAGGACGCCAAGAAGGCGTCCGACTAAGAGTCGCCACGAAGGCGTCCGACTAAGAGTCGCCAAAAAGGCGTCGGACCTCGGAATAAAGGCTGATCGGGACGGTGACGGGCGGGGAGCCCAGGAAAGATCAGCCGTTGTGCTGGGCGGTGGAGCGGACCAGTTCGGTCAGGGTCACGCCGATCTTGTCGCCATCGGTGATGATCACTTCGCCACGGGCGACAAGAATGTCGTTGGCGTAGATCTCCACCGGTTCGCTGATCTTCTGTTCCAGTTCGACGACGGCGCCACGGCCCAGTTTCAGCAATTGATTGACCCGCAGCACGGCCTTGCCGAGCACCACGGAGATTTCCACGGGAACGGTATAAACCGCCTGTTTGGAAATGCGCTTGCTGTCTTGCTCGTCAGCCATCGGCGGTTGCCCGAACCCCGTGAAAGGCGGGCCGGGAGCCTAAGCGCTCCGTCCCCGCGAAAGGTCTATGGTCTTCTCATAGCACCAAAGGGTTAATTTTTCACGATGCCGCTGCTGTCGGCTTCAAGGGACAGGGCGGCGGCGAGCAGGGCGCGCGTATAGTCATGGCGCGGCGCCTGGAAGATCTGCTCGCCGCTTCCGGCCTCGACCACCTTGCCGTCCTTCATCACCAGCACCTGGGCGGCCAGGGCGCGGACGACGCGCAGATCATGGCTGATGAAGACATAGGCGATGGCGTGGCGGGTTTGGATGTCGCGCAGCAGATCGACGATCTGCGCCTGCACCGTGACGTCAAGGGCGCTGGTCGGCTCGTCGAGCACGATCACCTCGGGCTTGAGCACCAGGGCGCGGGCGATGGCGATGCGCTGGCGCTGACCGCCGGAAAACTCGTGGGGATAGCGGTCCTGGGTCGCCGGATCGAGGCCGACTTCGCTCAAAGCCTGGGTGACCAGGGCGCGGCGGCCGGCGCGATCGCCGGCCAAGCCATGGACGGCCAGCCCCTCGCCAATGATCTCGCCGACCGAAAGCCGGGGGGAGAGCGAGCCATAGGGGTCTTGGAAGACGATCTGCAAGCGGCGGCGCAAAGGCCGCATCGCCGTGTTCGACAGTCCGTCCAGCCGGGTGCCGGAAAAGACGATGGCGCCTTGCGAGGACACTAGGCGCAACAGGCCCAGGCCAAGGGTGGTCTTGCCGCTGCCGCTTTCGCCGACAACCCCCAAGGTTTCCCCGGCCTTCAGCGAAAACGAGATGCCGTCGACCGCCTTGATGTGACCAACGGTGCGGCGGATCACCCCTTTGCGGATGGGAAACCAGACCTTGAGGTCGTCACAGGACAGGATCTCGGGGGCGTTGGGAACAAGGCGCGGCGTGCCGCGCGGCTCGCTGGCCAACAGGGCTTTGGTGTAGGGATGGCTGGGGGCGGCAAACAGCGCCGCCGTCGTGCCGGTTTCCACGATCAGCCCGTCCTTCATCACCGCCACCCGGTCGGCGACCCGGCGGACGATCGACAGATCATGGGTGATGAACAAGATCGCCATGCCGAAGCGCTTTTGCAGATCGGCGAGCAGGGCCAGGATCTGGGCCTGGATGGTGACATCAAGGGCGGTGGTCGGTTCGTCGGCGATCAGCAGATCGGGTTCGTTGGCCAGCGCCATGGCGATCATCACCCGCTGGCGCTGGCCGCCCGACAGCTCATGGGGCAGGGCGCCCAGGCGCCCCTCGACCTGGGGCAGGCCGACCAAGCGCAGCAAGTCGATCACCCGGGCGCGGCGGGCCTTGCCGTGCAGGCCCTTGTGCAGGGTCAGCACCTCGCCCACCTGACGCTCGATGGAATGGAGCGGGTTGAGCGAGGTCATCGGCTCCTGGAAGATCATTGAAATCCTGTTGCCGCGCACGTCGCGCAGGCGGGCACCCGGGGCATGGAGCAGGTCTTCGCTATCGAAGAAGATGGCGCCGCCGGGGTGGCTGGCCGGCGGATAGGGCAACAGGCGGGTGATCGACAGGGCGGTGACCGATTTGCCCGAGCCGCTTTCGCCGACCAGGGCCAGGGTTTCGCCCTTGGCGATGGTGAACGACACGCCGCGCACGGCGTCAACGGCCTCGGGGCCGGCGCCAAAGCGCACCTGAAGGTTTTCAACCGACAGCAGGGGGGGCAGCAGAGGGGCGACCGGGAGGGGCGGAGTCACGGTGGTCATCGGTCGGCCCCTTTGCGCGGATCGAAGGCGTCGCGCACCGCCTCGCCGATGAAAACCAACAGGGTCAGCATGGCGGCGAGAACGATGAAGCCGGTGAAGCCAAGCCAGGGCGCCTGGAGGTTTTCCTTGCCCACCCGCAGCAGCTCGCCCAGCGACGGCGAACCCGGCGGCATGCCCAGCCCCAGGAAATCCAGCGCGGTCAGCGCGGTGACCGATCCCGACAGGATGAACGGCGCGAAGGTCAAGGTGGCGACCATGGCGTTGGGCAGAACGTGCTTGATCATGATCTTGGTGTCGGACATGCCCAGCGCCTTGGCGGCGCGGACGTAATCGAAATTGCGCCCGCGCAGGAATTCGGCGCGGACGACGCCGACCAGGGCGGTCCAGGAGAACAGCAGCAAGATCAGCAGCAGCGTCCAGAAGCCGGGTTGGATGACGCTGGCGACGATGATCAGAACGAAAAGCTGGGGCAAACCGCCCCAGATCTCCAGGACGCGTTGGGCCAGCAGGTCGATCCAGCCGCCGAAATAGCCCTGCACCGCGCCGGCGGCCACGCCGATCAGCGATGACAGCGCGGTCAAAGCCAAGCCGAACAACACCGACAGCCGGAAGCCATAAAGCAGGCGGGCGAAAACGTCGCGGCCCTGATCGTCGGTGCCCAGCGGATTGTCCCAGGTCGGCGCCGAGGGCACCGGCCGGTCCAGGGTGCGGTTGACGGTGTCATAGGCGAAGCGCACCGGTGGCCAAACCGTCCAGCCATCGTTGGCGATGGCCTCGGCGACATAGGGGTCGCGGTAATCGGCGGTGGTGGGAAAGAAGCCGCCGAAGGTGGTTTCGGGATAGTCCTTCAGCACCGGAAAATAAAGATCGCCCTTGTAAGACAGCACCAGCGGCTTGTCGTTGGCGACCAGTTCGGCGCCCAGGCTGATGATGAACAGGGTGAGGAAGATCCACAGGGAATGGAAGCCCCGGCGGTTGCGGCGAAAGGCGGCGAGCCGGCGGCGGGTCAGCGGCGTGAGGGTGAGCAGAGCGACCATGGGGCCCTAGTTCTCCCGGCTTTCGAAATCGATGCGCGGATCGATGATGTGATAGGTGGCATCGCTGATCAGCGACAGCAAAAGTCCGATCAGCCCGAAGATATAGAGCGTGCCGAACATCACCGGATAATCCCGGTTCATCGTGCTTTCAAAGCCCAGTAGGCCCAGGCCATCAAGCGAGAAGATCACCTCGATCAGCACCGAACCGGTGAACAGCATCGACACCAGGGCGGCGGGGAAGCCGGCCACCACCAGCAGCATGGCGTTGCGAAAAACATGGCGGTAGAGGATCTTGCTTTCGGTCAGCCCCTTGGCCCGGGCGGTGATGACGTATTGCTTGCGGATTTCCTCGAGGAAACTGTTCTTGGTCAGCATGGTCAGGCTGGCGAAGCCGCCGATGACCAGGGCGGTGACCGGCAGCACCATATGCCAGAGGTAATCCAGGGCCAGTTGCGGCCAGGACAGCTCGCGCCAGTTGTCCGACAGGATGCCGCGCAGCGGGAACCAGTCGAAATAGCGGCCGCCGGCGAAGACGATGATCAGTAAGATGGCGAAGAGGAACGACGGCACGGCGTAGCCGACCACCACCATCCAGCTTGTCGCCATGTCGAAACGCGAGCCGTCGCGCACCGCCTTGGCGATGCCCAGCGGGATCGACACCAGATAGATGATCATCGTGCTCCAGATGCCCAGCGACAGGGACACCGGCATTTTTTCCAAGATCAGATCGATGACCGGGATCGAGCGGTAATAGGATTGGCCAAGATCGAAGGTCAGATAATCGCCGACCATCTTCAAGAAGCGCTCGTGGGCCGGGCGGTCGAAGCCGAACTGGACCTCGAGGCTTTTCACATAGGCCGGATCCAGGCCGCGGGCGCCGCGATAGGCGGTGGTCGGGCCGAGGGCGCTCGTCGCGGATCCACCGCCCGCTTCGCCGCCGCCACTGCCGCTGAAGCGCGCCGTGGCCCCGCCGTCCATGCCCTGAAGGCGTGAGAGCACCTGCTCGACCGGACCGCCCGGAGCGATCTGGACGATCAGGAAATTGACCAGGATGATCCCGAACAGGGTCAAAGGGATTAGCGCCAGACGGCGCAGGATATAGGCGATCATGGCGTCCCCCTGCGCTCCGCCGGCCGCGTCTTAGAAGCCGCCCTTGCGGCCGACGACCTTTGCGGCCTTCTCGGCGTCGAACCACCAGGCCTGGAAGACGACGCCGCGATTGGGCGTGACCGCCGGGCGGCCGAAGACGTTCCAATAGGCGATGCGCTCAAAGGCGCCGTAGTAATGGGGGATCCACGGGAAGGACCATTGCAGCACGCGGTCAAGCGCCCGGGTGCGGGCGATCAGATCGGCGCGGGTCGGCGCGGCGATCACCGATTCGATCAGGCTATCGACGGCGGGGCTCTTCAGGCCGGCCAGATTGCTGGTGCCGGGGATGTCGGCGGCGGTCGAGGACCACAGATCGCGCTGTTCATTGCCGGGGCTGTTCGACTGCGCCCAGACCGCCGACACCATGTCGAAATCGAAGCTTTGCACCCGGCTGATGAATTGCGGCGTATCGACGGTGCGCACGGTGGCGGTGATGCCCAGGCGCTCGAAGTTCTTGACCATCGGCAGCACCATGCGTTCGACATCGGCTTGGCGCAGCAGGATTTCGAAGGTGAAGGGCTGACCGGCGGCATTGACCATCTTGCCCGCCGCATTGACCGTCCACCCCGCCTCTTTCATCAGGTCGAGCGCCTTTTTGAGATTGGCGCGCAGGCCGCCCTTGGCCTCATCGGTGACGGGGGGCTGATATTCCTCGGTGAAGACGCGGGGCGGGATCTGGGCGCGCAGCGGTTCGAGGATCTTCAGTTCCTCGGGGCCGGGCAGGCCGACGGCGGCCAGTTCGGAATTTTCAAAGAAACTGCGGGTGCGGGTGTACTGGCCATAGAACAGGGTCTGGTTGGTCCATTCGAAATCGAAGCCATAGGCCAGGGCTTCGCGCACCCGGGGATCTTGGAACTGCGCCCGGCGCATATTGAAGATGAAGCCCTGCTCGCGGTCGGGTCCCTTGACCGGCACTTTTTCCGTGATCACGTGCCCCTCGCTCACGGCGGGGAACTTGTACTCGGTGGCCCAGTTCTTGGCGCTATGCTCGGAATTGAAATCGAAGGCCCCGGCCTTGAAGCCTTCCAGGGTCACGGTCACGTCGCGGTAATAGTCGTAGCGGATGCGGTCGAAGTTGTTCATTCCCTTGGAGACCGGCAGGGCCTCCGCCCAGTAGTCCTTGACCCGCTCATAGGTGATCTGGCGGCCGGGCTCGAAGCTGGCGATGCGATAGGGGCCGGCGCTGACCGGCTGATCAAGGGTGGTTTCGGCGAAGTCGCGGGTGGCCCAGTAATGCTTGGGCAGCACCGGCAACTGGCCGACGATGCTGGGCAGCTCGCGGTTCTCGCCGGGCGAGAAAGTGAACTTCACCCGCTTCGCATCCAGGACCTCGACGCCGGTGACGTTGGAATAATAGGAATTATAAAGCGGCTGGCCCTTGTCCTTGAGGATCTGGAAGCTGAAGGCCACATCCTCGGCGGTGATCGGCTGGCCGTCGCTCCAGCGCGCCTCGGGGCGCAGCGTGAAGATCAGCCACGAGCGGTCGGCGGCCAATTCCATGGTCTGGGCGACCAGACCGTATTCCGTTGAAGGCTCGTCGGCCGAGGGCACGGTCAGGGTGGTCTGGGTCAGGCCGATGCCGAAGGCGGCGGTGCCTTTGACCGTATAGGGGTTGAGGGTGTCGAAGGTGCCGAAGGCCGACAGGCGGATGGCGCCGCCCTTGGGGGCCTCGGGGTTGACGTAGTCGAAATGGGTGAAATCGGCGGGATACTTGATGTCACCATAAAGCGACAGGGCGTGCATTGGCCCGCTGCTGGCGGTCTCGGCGGCCTGGACCGTTGCCAAAGGCAGCGGCAGGGCGAGAAGGGCGGCGAGGGTAACGGCGGCGATGGGACGCATCACGGTCTCCCGGTCGAACGGAGCTAGCCCCGGCAAAGGGCCCTTCCAATGTGGGCGAAATAGGGCGGAACCGCCAGGGGAGCGGGTTTAGAGCGCCGTTTGCTCGGCGATGACCGCCAGAACCTCGCGGTGCAGGGACAGATCGCCGCTGGCGATCACCCGATCGGCCGAAGCCAGGGTCAGCGGGCGGTTTTCCCAATCGGTCATCACGCCGCCGGCGGCGGTGACGATCGGCGCCAGGGCGGTGTAGTCGTAAATCTTCAGGCCGGTTTCCACCACCAGATCGGCAAAGCCGAGGGCGACCAGCCCATAGGCGTAACAGTCGCAGCCATAACGGCGCAGCTTGGCCCGCCGGCGCAGGCGTTCAAAGGCCTCGGCATCGGCGGGGCGGGCGAACAACTCGGGGGCGGTCGTATAAAGGGCGGCGCGGTTCAGGGCGGGGCAGGGGCGGCAGGCGATGGCCTTGCCATTGAAGCTGGCCCCCAGGCCCTGGCCGCCGATCCAGCGCTCGTTCAAGATCGGCTGGTTGATGGCGCCGAGCACCGGGATGCCGTTATGGCACAGGCCGATCAGGGTGCCGAAGCTGGGCTTGCCGGTGATGAAGGCGCCGGTGCCATCGATGGGATCAAGCACCCAGACGAATTCCGCATCGGTGCGTTCGCTGCCGTGCTCCTCGCCGATCACCCCATGGTCGGGATAGGCGCGGCTGATCACCTCGCGCATCGCCGCTTCCGAATCGCGATCGGCGGCGGTGACCGGCGAGGCGTCGTCCTTGTCGTCGACGGTTAGCGGCGTGCGAAACAGCGGAGCGATGATGGCGGCCGATAGATCGGCGAGCTGATGGACGAGCGGAACGAAGGCATCGACGGGCGGGGCCACGGGGGATTCTCCAGACCGGAAGCGGGAGGGCAGGGTAACCCCGCCGCCGGCCGAAGGGAAGAGACCCGTGGCCTACCAGCCCAGGGCGTAAGCGCCATACCCGCCAAGCAGGCCAAGGCCAAGGGGCACAAGCCGGGCCGTTGTCGTCGAAGGCGCGCCGACGGACAGGCCTGCCGCCAGCACCGTGGCGATCAGCATCGACACCGGCGTTCCCCCGCCAACGACAAGGGTGGCGACGAGGATTTGCGGACCGACACCGGGCAGCAGGCCAAAGGCGACGCCGATCAATGGCAACAAGGGGGCGGCGAATACCAGCCAATCGGCGAGGGCGGGATGCCCGAGGGCCAGAGCCACCTGGGTGGTGACGAAGGCGGCGATGACCCAGGCGCCCAAGGTGTTGGTGTCGTCCATCAGCCGCGCCAGCGGCGCCAGCGGCGGGACGGGGCGCACGGATGGCCGTCGATCGCCGAGGATCGGGCCGATCGCCCAAAGGGCCAGAACCGCAAGGGCGCCGAAGATGGCGAAAGCCATCGGCAGGCCGAGGGAAGACAGGCCAAAGCGGCCGCCCTCACCGACGGCAAAGCCCAGGGCCGAGGCCAGGGTAAGCGCCAAGCCGCCCAGCAGCATCACCGCCCACAGCGCCACCACCACCCCGGGCCAGGGCCGCTCAAGGGGCCGATCGGTTCGCGGGGCGGTAGCGGCGGAGAGGTGGGAAAGAAAGGCTCCGCCCAGGCCGGCGGCGACACCCAAGGCCAGCACGACCGCCGCCGCCCGGGGGAAGGGCACCAGCAGCACCAGGGCGGCCAGCGGAATCGGCCAAGCCGGTAGGGCAAGACGACCGGCCATGGGCAGGCGGCGCGTCAGGGCCATGCCAAAGGCGACGGCGAGGGCGACCAAGGGAACGACCGTCAAAAAGGCGTCGGCCAAAGCTTGGCGCGCCGCATCGCCCGCCGGCCCCTCGGACAGCACCAGGGCGATGGCCACGGCCAGAACGCCCAGCTGCCAGGGGAAGCGCGAGGCGCCCT
This sequence comes from Rhodospirillum rubrum ATCC 11170, assembly GCF_000013085.1. Lineage (NCBI taxonomy): Bacteria > Pseudomonadati > Pseudomonadota > Alphaproteobacteria > Rhodospirillales > Rhodospirillaceae > Rhodospirillum > Rhodospirillum rubrum. The sequence continues at coordinate 3,655,710 of NC_007643.1, read as the reverse complement.
TGATCTCCCGGGCGGTCTTCCAGGAATTCAAGACCAGTGTCGTCATGATAGGCTTTCTCCCCTTCTCTCGCCCCGATTAACGCATGAGCGTCGAAAAGGATTATGCAATTCATTCTTAATTTCATACAGAGGAAAATTGCGGTTCCTAAGATCGATAGAGTCGATCGTGTGTTTTTTGAACTGGCGGTGGCGGGCGGTGGCGACCATGATCGGGGCTTCCGCCGTTTCCGCCAGTCGAGACCCGACCATGACCCAATCGCCGTCCCTCGCCGCCGCCGCCCCCATCGTCGTCATTCCCGCTCGCATGGCCTCGACCCGCTTGCCGGGCAAGCCGCTGGCCGACATCCATGGGGTGCCGATGATCGTTCAGGTTTGGCGCCGGGCGATGGAGGCGGGGATCGGGCCGGTGCTGGTTGCCGCCGCCGAGGACGAGATCGCCCAGGCGGTGCGCGCCGCTGGCGGCAATGCCGTGCTGACCGATCCCGATCTGCCCTCGGGGTCGGATCGGGTGTGGCAGGCCGTGGAGCGCTTCGATCCGGCCGGCCGCCACGCCGTGGTGGTCAATGTCCAGGGCGATCTGCCGACCCTGGATCCGGGCCTGATCATCCGCGCCGTCGAAACCGTGCTGGCCGAGCCCGATATCGCGCTTTCCACCCTGATCTGCGAGATCACGCGCGAGGAGGAACGGACCAATCCCAATGTGGTGAAGGCGGTGGTCGGCCTGGCGGAAGGGCAGACCCGGGGCCGGGCGCTCTATTTCAGCCGGGCGACCGTGCCCCATGGCCCCGGACCCCATTACCATCATATCGGCCTTTACGCCTATCGGCGGACGACGCTGGGCGCCTTTGTCAGCCTGCCGCCCGGGGTGCTGGAACGGCGCGAGAAGCTTGAACAATTGCGCGCCCTGGAAAACCACATGCGCATCGAGGCCGCCCTCGTTGACACCGTTCCGCTCGGTGTCGATACTGCCGAGGATCTGGAGCGGGCCCGCGCGCTGCTTGGCTGACCGGGCGCGGCGGGGCTTGCTCCCTTGCCCTCCGGAGTTCTGTCCCGTCCATGAGCGATCCCAATCAGACCGTGGCCTTCCAGGGCCTGCCCGGCGCCTATTCCCATATGGCCGCGACGCGGCTATTTCCGGCGATGGACGTGCTGCCCTGCGCCGCCTTTGACGACGCCTTCGCCGCCGTGCGCGAAGGTAAGGCGCTGTATGCCGTGCTGCCGATCGAAAACTCGGTGGCCGGCCGGGTGGCCGATATCCATCACCTGATGCCCGATTCCGGTCTGCATATCATCGGCGAGTATTTTCTGAAGGTGAACCATCACCTGCTCGCCCCCGAAGGCGCCAAGATCGAGGATATCCGTATCGTTCGCAGCCATGTCCACGCCCTGGGCCAATGCCGGCGCTTCATCAAGGCCCATGGGCTGAAGGCCATCGTCCATGCCGATACCGCCGGCGCGGCGGCGGAGCTGGCCGAGCGCAAAGCCCCCGGCGAAGCGGCGATCGCCAGCGAACTGGCCGGGCGCATCTATGGCCTAAGCTCGCTCCATGCCAATATCGAAGACGAGAACCACAACACCACCCGTTTCCTGATCATGGCGCGCGAGGCGGTGCAGCCGCGCGAGGACGTGGCGGCGGTGACCACCTTCGTTTTCCGGGTGCGCAACGTTCCCGCCGCCCTGTACAAGGCCCTGGGCGGCTTCGCCACCAATGGCATCAATATGACCAAGCTGGAAAGCTATCAGGTGGCCGGCACCTTCGTGGCGGCGCGCTTTTACGCCGATGTCGAAGGCCGTCCCGATCAGCCGGCCCTGGCCCGGGCCCTTGATGAATTGCGCCATTTCACCCATGAGCTGCTGATCCTCGGCGTCTATCCCGCCCATCCCTATCGCTTCGCCGCGCGCCAGTCCCTGACCCCGGAATGAGCGGGCGCCGTGGCTGGCGCAAGGCCGCCGCCGCGATTTTGGCTTGCGGTCTGATCGGCGGCGGCGGGCAAGCGGCGCGGGGCGACGACGGAGGGGCGCTGGCCTTTCTTCCCGCCCCGGCGGCGCTCTCGCTGTTTGATCGCCCGGGCTTCGAGGGCTGGCGGGCCACGGTGGCGGCGGCCTCGTGGACCGGGCTGTCCTGCGCCCGGCCGGTGGAAATGCCCGCCGTCGTGCTGTGTCTGTTCGCCAATTCGTCGATGATCACCGGGGTTCTCGGCCGGGCCAGCGTTTTCGCCGAGCGCAGCCACGGCGCGGTGATCGACGCCCGGCTGGCCGAGCCGTTCGCCGCCCGGCCGCCGGTGGCGATCCGTGGCGCCGATTTGCCCGCCGCCACCATCGCCGCCTTCGCCGCCAAGGCCGCGCGGTTGTGCGCCGGCGACGAGCCGGCCGCTTGTCCCAAGGCCGAGGAGCGGGCGTTTTACGACGCCATCGTCCGCCCGGCCCTGGCCGAGGATCCGCAGAGCGTCATCCTGGCCGCCGGCGCGGGTCCGGGGGCGCGCGCCACGCTCTCCCATGAACTGGCCCATGGGCGCTATTTCACCGACGCGACGACCCGCGCCGTGGTGGCGCGCTATTGGCGCGAAGAGATGAGCGAGAACCAGCGGGCGATGATCCGCGATATTCTGGGGCGCATCTATCTGGCGGTCGACGAGGCGCTGCTGATTAATGAATTCCAGGCCCATGTCCTGCAATGCCCCGCCGACTCTGGCATGACCCCGATCGCCGAGATCCACCGCGCCCCCCTGACCCAGGCCCTGGACGCCGCCGGCGCCCCGCCTTTGCCCGCCTGCGAGTGATGTGGGCGGGCGTCCCCCCAGCGCCCTAGGCCACCGTTTCGCGGCGCTCGGGGCGGTTGATCAGAAAAATGCCAAAGCCGATCAGCCCCATCGCCAGGGCAAGGCCCGACGAGACCCGCTCGCCCAGCATCACGGCGCCGGCCAGCACGCCGAAAACCGGCGTCAGGAAGGAAAAAGCCGAGAGCTTGGACGCCGGATAGCGGGTGATCATCCAAAACCACACCAGATAACTGGCGAAGGCGACGCCGATGGTCTGATAGGCCATCGCCGCCAGCACCCGGGGCGTGGGATCGAACAGGCCGGCCTCGCCCAGCCCGGCCGACAGCCCGAGCAGCAGCACCGCCGAGACGCCAAGCTGATAGACCAGGGTTTTATTGGCGCTGAGGCCGGCAAGCGGGCTGGCCTTGATGACCACCGTGGTCGCCGCCCATAAAATCGCCGCCAGCAAGACCATGGCGTCGCCGATCATCGCCCGGCGGTCGGGCAGGGTCAGCCCGTCGGCGACAACGGCCAGAACACCGGCGAAGGCGCAGGCCAGCCCCAGGATATCGGTGCGGCGCAACCGCTCGCCGGGCAGGAAGACATGGGCGCCGAGGGCGACGAAAAACGGCGCGGTGTACAAAAACAGCACGCTGCGCGCCGCGGTGGTGTAGGACAGGCCCCAATAGATGAACAAGATCTCGCCGCCAAACAGCAGGCCGATCACCAGCCCCAGGCCAAGCGAGCCATCGCGCGCCAGGATGGGCACGCCGCGCGCCGCCGACCATGCCCAGAGCAAGCCCAAGGCCCCGGCCGAGCGCAGACCGGCCTGAAACATCGGCGAAATCCCGGCGCTGGCGACCTTGATCGCCACCTGTTGCACCCCCCAACTGGCGCAGAGCACCACCAGCAAGCTCATGGCCAAGCCATCAAGGGCCGTCTGCCGCGATCTCATCGGCCATTCTCCACAAACTGCGGGCGATAAGCCGCGAGGGGCGGCCCATGGTCACGGGCCAAAGGGCAGGCAGTCTTGGCCAAGCCCACAGCTTTTGGCAAACGCCTTTCCCGAAGCCTGGGGCTTAGGTTTTCTAAGGCGTGGGAGGGGGCGGGCAGAGTCGGCCGGTCCTTCTCGTGCTCAGCGGGTTGATGGGGTTCGCGCCCCTCTCGACCGCTCTCTTCTTGATTGCTCGCATTAATATTGCGCTTGACACCTGCGGCGGAAAGGCATTATTACCGAAAAAGGCCGTGTGGCGGCGCTAATGGTATCAGCGTTGCCATCAGGGCGATCGGCCCCGCGTTCGGGATGGGGATGTGGGGTCGGTTGTCGGCGCGGTTTTAGCCAGGAGGTCAGGCGGAATCGGAAGGGCGCGTATCGTTTCGAAAAAAGGGCGCGGTTGGTGTCTTTTTGGGGTGGTGCGGTGGGTCTATCGGGCGCTTGAGCGGAACTTCAACCTAGTCATTTCACAGGAATCCTTTCGTCCGATGTCCTCGTCCATCCCCCTTGAGCCGTCAAAGGCCGGCGTTCCGGCCAATCCACGGTCGCGCGTTCTTATGGCCAGTCTGGTCGGCACCACCATCGAGTTCTATGACTTCTACGTTTACGCCACGGCGGCGGTGCTGGTGTTTCCCCATCTCTTCTTTCCGGCGGGCAACGAAAAGACGGCGCTGCTGGCCTCTTTCGCGGTGTTCGGCGCGGCGATGGGCGCTCGGCCGCTTGGCGCGGTGTTTTTTGGCCATCTTGGCGACAAGCGCGGCCGCAAGATCACCCTGGTCGGCGCCTTGTTGACCATGGGCATCGCCACTTTCCTGATCGGCGTGCTGCCGACCTATGCCTCGGTTGGCTGGATCGCCCCGGCCATGCTGGTGGTGCTGCGTCTGGCCCAGGGCTTCGCCTTGGGCGGCGAGTGGAGCGGCGCCGCCCTGGTGGCGACGGAGAACGCCCCGGCTGGCAAGCGGGCGATCTTTGGCACCTTCCCCCAGCTTGGCGCGCCGATCGGCTTCATCATCGCCAACGGCCTGTTCCTGATCATCGCCGTGCTGCTGCCCTCAAGCGATCCGTCCAAGCCGTCGGAGGCCTTCCTTGATTGGGGCTGGCGCATCCCCTTCCTGTTCTCGGCGGTGATGGTTATCTTCGGTTTGTGGGTGCGCCTGCATCTGGTTGAAAGCACCGCGTTTGAGAAGACCGTGAAAAAGGGCGCGGTTCACAGCGTGCCGCTGGTGGCGGTGTTTCGAACCCATGGCAAGGAACTGGTGCTCGGCACCTTCTACATGCTGGCGACCTATGTTCTGTTCTATTTGATGACGACGTTTTCTCTCAGCTATGGCCGCGCCTCGGCCACGGCGGCCCTGCCCGGGCTGGGCTATGATTACCGGACCTTCGTTCTGATGATGATCGCCGGCGTGGTGTTCTTCGGCCTCTTCACCCTGCTGTCGGGCCCCTGGGCCGAGCGCTGGGGGCGGCGCAAGACGCTGATCGGCATCACCCTTGGCATCGTCGTGTTCGGCTTCCTGTGGGTGCCGATGCTGGGCGCCGGCTTCGTCGGGGTGATGGCTTGGCTGATCCTTGGCTTCACGCTGATGGGCATGACCTTCGGCCCGATGGGCGCTTTGCTGCCCGAATTGTTCCCGGCCAATATCCGCTATACCGGATCGGGCATCTCTTACAATGTCTCGTCGATCCTCGGCGCGGCCTTGGCCCCCTTCGTCGCCGTCGCCCTGTGGAGCGCCGGCGATGGCAGCCCGTTCTGGGTGGGCATCTATCTGTCGGGCATGGCCAGCCTGACCTTGCTCGCCCTGGTGTTGGGCAAGGAAACCAAGGATATCGATATCGAGGCTTAGCCCTTCGTCGCTTGGATCACCGACGGGCGCCCGCTTAAGGCTGGCGCCCGTTTTGTTATTGATGGCTCAGGCCGTCGGGGGAGGCTGACCGAGAAAGCGCAGCGTCGCCTCGTCGGGCCGGCCCTTGTTCCAGCGTTCCAGCGCCTGATGGAAGGGGGTATCGGTCGTTGGCGAGGCGAGGGCGAACAGGCTCATCGATGACAGGAACTTCTTGTCGTCGGGTGAGCCGAACAGGGCGTGCAGATCGATGGCGCCAAGGGCGAGCACGGTTTGCGTCGCCTGCTCAAGCCGGGCTTTGAGCAGCGGGTGGGCCAGATAAGCCCGGGCCTCGTCCAGGGACCGCAGGCCGTAGAACCGCGCCGTCGAGGAGGAACCGAGACCGCGAGCCTGCGGAAAGACGAACCACATCCAATGGCTTTGCTTGCGACCCTGGCGCAGTTCCGCCAAAGCCGTGTCCAGCAGCGGCGTTTGCGCCATGACGAAACGCTCCAGGGAAAACGGATCGGTCGGCGGCATCGGAGGGTTCCTTTGGCGAACGATGCGGCTCGGCGTGTTGTGGGCCGGAAAAGATCCGCGTGCAGATGGGTTATTCCCCGTGGCCGATCAATAGCTCCTCTACATACTCTCACGGCGCGGCGCTGCGCGTCGAAGGTGGGCTTTTGGCGACCATCGCCTGAGGAAAAGCTCCGGGCCGTCGATCAGCCGGGCTGACAGGCGCGGCTGTCGAGGGCCGGGGTGATGCCCTTTTTTTGCAGGAAGGCCAGCAGGGTATCAACCTTCTGGGCGCTGTTGAGCTTGGCGGCCTGATCGCGATCGACCTGGATGAAGGTGTTGACGCCGATCGCCCGGCCGCAGGTGTCAAGCAGCGGACCGCCGCTGTAGCCTTGCAGAACATCGGCGGTATGGATGATCTGGACGATGGCGCCGACCGGGCGCACCGAGCGGACCTCGCCCCGGTTCATGTTGAGATCGGGGGCCGAGGACAGATCGCCCTGGATCAGCTTTTGGAAGCCCTGATCGCCCAGCAGCGCCATGCCGGGATAGCCCGCCGCGATCACCGGCGTCAGCTTGCCGGCGTCGAGCGACAGGGCGAGGGTGGCCGGGGCGCGCACGCTTCCCGTTCCCAGCACCGCGTAATCGGCTTCCCCCGGAACCGCCGAGACGGTGGTGGCGATCAGCGACACCTGGGCCATCTTGCCCAGGCTGGAACTGGTGATGAACAGCTTGGCCGGATCGGCGGCGTCGATCACATGGCGGTTGGTCACGACAAGGTTATCGGCGATGAAAAAACCGGTGCCGGTCATCAGGCCGTCGGCCTCGCCCTTGGGCAGGCCAAGGACGATGACCGAGGCCTTTTCCAGCCGATCGCGCAACGGCCCGATCCCCATCGTCGGTGCGCTTTCCCCAGGGGCGGCTTGCGGCGTGGCGGGGGCAAGCGGCGGCGTCGCCCCGGGCAAAGCCGTGGCCACCGCCGGTTCGGGGATGGTGTCGGGGATCGCCTGGGTGGCCCCGGTTTTGCCCCCGGTGCTCAAGGATCGCCAAAGGGACAGGGCGTCGCCGCGCTGCTGGCGCAAAAGGCGCAGGCGGCTTTCGTCGATTTGGGCCGGGGCGACGCAGCGCGGCGGATCGATGGCGGCGACAAGGTCGCCTAACTCGACCCGGCGCAGGGCGATCTGCTGGGCGAGATAAGCCGCGCGCTCGCCGGTGTCCTGGGTCGCGCCCGGGGTGGCGACGGCGGCCGTTTTCCGGGTGATTTCGGGGGTTCTGAAAAACAGATAAAGCGAAAGCCCGACGCAGATCAGAAAAAGCAGGAAAACAACGATCCACAGGGCAGACGCCGCCGGAGAACGGCGCCGTTTTCCTTCGGATGTGTTCTTGGGGGAGTGATCGTCTGGCGTCGATTGCGGGCTTGACATAGGGAGACCCCGAAAGGCGCGACTGTGCCACGCACGCTTGCAACCATAAAAAAATATCCCATTGATAGCAAATGATCCTTGAGGTGACGGGAGCGAATGGGCATACCCTGATCGGCCGGGTAACAATTGGGGGTCCGTTTGGCGCGCCATGGTATCGCCAACACTGAAGCCTGCGATGGATGCCGACTGGACCCTGCTGAGCGTGCTTGGCAAGCCCGTTGTCCATTCCCACGACCGGCTTTCCGCGCTCCTTAGGGTTCATATCGGCCAGGAGGCTCAGGCGCTGCTCGCCGAGCCGGTGTTCGCGGAGGCCCCCGCCGCTGATGGTGGCGCCGACCTTCGCCGGCCGATCGGCTGGAGATCGCCGCGCGGTGGCGCGCTGACGCCGCTGTCGGCGGCGGCCAATCCCGGCCTGTTGCGCGACCGCTTCGCCCGGCTCGAGCGCGAGATCACCGCGCTTTGCGCCCGTCTGTCGACCCAGGGGGAAGCCGGGCAATCGGCGGCGGAGTCCCTGCGCCTTGCCCTGATTACCCCCGAAGGCGGCGCGTGGCTGTATGCCGATCACGACCAGCCGGTTCTTGTGTGCTGGGGCCTGGGGCGGCCCGGTCAGGCGATCGCCGCCGGTGCGGTGGGCGCGCTTTCCGGCGCGGCGCGGGCCGCCGCCGCGAGCGCTGTTTCGGGATCCGCTGCCCCCGTCGCCCCATCGCCGGTGGGGGGAGCGGCAAGCCCGCCCCCCGCCGGATCGCCGCCGCCGGCTGAGGGGGCTGGGTCTTCCCCCGTGGCGCCCGCGCCCGGTCGCCGAGCCTGGATCGCGCCGGCCCTGCTCGCCTTGGCCCTGTTGCTTTTGGCGGGCTGGCTGGCTTGGCGGGCGCTGACGCCGCTGGCCCCGGTGATCGTCGAAGCCCCGGCGGAGGCGCCGGCCGATCTTAGCCGTCTTGACGATCTGGGGCGGACCCTGGCCCAGCTTGATCAGGCCCTGGGCGAGGCCCGCCTCGCCGAGGACGCCTTCCAGAAGGCCTGCGTGGTTCCCCCCGAACCAACGCCCGAACCAACCCCGGCGCCGCCGGCCGCCGCGCCCGCCCCCCAACCCGATCCTTTGCCTGATCGCGCCGAGGGTTCGCCGCCGCCACCGGCCGAGGCGGCCCCCCCCGAGGTTAAACCCGAAGCGCCGCCGCCGGCTGCGCCAGCCAAGCCCAAACCGCCGATAACGGCGGCCAAGCCGCCGGCCAAGGTCGCGCCCCCCGCCCCGGCCCCAGCCGAACCGCCGGCCCAGCCCGCCTCGCGGGCGGCTTGCGAGCCGTCGTGGTCGCCGGGCCGCGAGCCGCGGATGATCTTCGTCGTCGATGGCTCGGGCAGCATGAGCGAGGGCATCGCCGGGGCGCCTTCGCGCATTTCGGCGGCCAAGCGCTCGATCCGCGATACGGTGAACGCCCTGCACAAGGATATCCGGGTGGGCATGGTATCGTTCAGCGATTGCATGGCGACCCAGAACAGCAAGTATTACTCGGCCGCCGAGCGCCCGGCCTTTCTCGCCGGGGTCGATGCCATCACCCCCGAACGCGCCACCTCGCTCGCCGCCTCGATCCGTCGCGGTGGCGCCCTGGCCACCCGGCGCTCGGAAACCGTGATGATGGTGGTCAGCGATGGCGAGGATACCTGTGGCGGCGATCCTTGCGCCGCCGCCCGCGCCGTCAAGGCCGAGAAATCCAATGTGATCATCCATGTCATCGATTTGAGCGGCGGCGGCAACAGTGGGGTCGCCCGCTGCATCGCTTCGGCCGGCGGCGGTCGGGTCTTCACCCCCGGCTCGGCCGCCCAGGTGACCAGCAGTCTGCGGACGGCGACGGGCCAACCCGACGCCAGCGGATGTCAGTAACGGCGACGCCGGGCGGGGGGACCTGCGGCCCGGCGTCCGACCATGGCCCAAAGCACGGATGAATGGCATGAAGCAAGGCAGGATCATTCTCGAGGCCAAAGGCGATCGCTATCGGCCGCTGGGCGTCTTCGGTCAGCCGGTCCACCGGGCCCATATCCAGTTGCGCGCCGCCATCGGTCAAAGGTTGGGTGCCCGCTACGCCGATTTTTTCGCCCGCCCGCAGTGGGACGAGGCCGGCGACACCGTGCGTTGGGTCGCCCCGATCCCCGGCGAGGTGCGCTCGTGGCAGGATCTGCCGCGCGAGGAACAGGCCGACCGCGCCCTTGATCTTCAGATCATGCGCGGCGAGTTCCAGGCCTATCTCAAGGAATTGCAATCCGATCCCGATCGCGGCAAGGGGCGGGGCGGCGGCGAGGCCTTTTCGTCGGTTCTCGAACAGGCCCTGCGCACGCCCAACGACGGCCATTTGCATTTCATCGGCACTCAGCCGATCGCCACCTTCTGGGGATTCACCGAACACGATGGATCGTCGTTCGATCCGCTGTCGGCCGCGCCGCCGCCCTTGCCCGCCGCCGGTCCGGGGGCGGTTCCGCCGCCGCCCGCAGCGCCGGTGATCGAAGAAAGGCGAGGGGGACGCTGGCCGTTGTGGCCCTGGTGGCTGTGGCTTCTGCCGCTGCTTGCCCTTTTGCTGCTGCTTTTGCTGCTGTGGTGGTTCTTCTGGCGCCCGGTACTGCCGCTGCCCTTCGGCCTTGATTTCGGGGCGGGGATCGAACAGCAGGACAAGACCGGCGAGCCCCCGCCCCTGACCGAGGAGCAAAGGCGCGGCTATCTTGAGCGTATCGACAGCCTGCGCATCGACCGCCTGGGGCGGGTGATCGGTCCCGATGGCGCGGTGATCGAGGGAGTGACGCCCCAGGATCTGGGATTGATCCCCGAAGAGGGCCCGGCCCGCCTGGACAAGGACGCGGCCCAGGCCGAGCCGCCCAAGCCGAGTGGGGAGACCGCGCCGCCGCCCGAGGCCCAAACCCCGCCCGAGGCCAAAACCCCGGAGGAGAAAGCGCCCGATCCGAGCAAGCCCGATCCCGCCAAGCCGGACACGGCCCCGCCCGATCCCAAGGCCGCCGAACCGCCCAAGCCGGAGCCGCCCAAGCCGGATGCGGCGACCCCGCCCAAACCGGATACGACGCAGGCGCCCGAGGAACCTTTGGCCCTGCCCGAAAGCGCCACGGCGCCGGGGGCCTCGGGCAAGGCCGATCTGGGCTTCCTTGCCGGCAAATGGCGCAGTTCCTCGGGACTGACCGATGAAAGCGGCAAGCCGGTGGATCAGACCTATGAATTCGACGCCAAGGGCCAAGGGCGTTCGGTGGTGCGCCGGGCCGATGGCGTCACTTGTTCGGCCCCGGCCCAGGGGACGATGGAGAACGGCAAATTGCGCGTCGTCGAACGCGAGGATCTGCGCTGCTCGGATGGTCAGGTTTTCGAGCGCTCGGAAACCGCCTGCGAACGCGACGCCAAGGGCGTGACGCGCTGTCAGGGCGTTTATAAGGAGGGGGGGCCGGGCTATGAGGTGAAGGTCAAGCGCGCCACCCCCGCGCCCTAATCCGATCGCGCCCCTCCAGCCCCCTTTCCAGGGCCTCCCTCCCGCGCCTCTCACGCCGCCATCGCTCAAGGACGACGCCGACCATGTCACTGGCTCCCCTTCTGAAATATCCCCCGGTCGTCTGGCTGACGCCGCGCAGCGGCATTCAGTTTCTTGATCTGGGCTTCCGTTTGGCGGGCGACCGCGAGAGGGTCAGCCAGTGGAGCTTCTATGACGGCCCCGACATGCCCGCGCCGCGCATCGTTGGCCGGGGCGGCGAGGCGGCCAGGGGGCGGGTGTCTTACGAGGTCGATTGGCGGGGCGTTCTGGAAACCTTCGGCCGGGTCTGGGTGCCCGTTCCCTTCTTCCGCCGCGAACAGGCCGGCGGCCATGCCGATGGCCCGATCAATTGGGCGCGGGCCCAGGTGATCGCGCTCGACCAGCCCGATGATCTTGGCAATGACCACCGGTTGGTTCTGGCCTTTGATACCAATCTTGGCGAACACCACGCCGACATGGCCTATCTGGCGCCGACTAACGAGGATACTCAGCGCGGCGCGCAATTCGGCTTCGCCGCCAATGAGCAGGCCGTTTTGTGGTATGCCGGGCGCGACTGGATCGGCCAATGGTGCCGCAAGGCCTTCACCGAAATGATCCTGGCCGAGGAGCGCAAGCGCAGCCGGGCCGAACCGGTGATCGATGCGGCGATGATCAATGAACGGCTGGCCGGCCCGCGCGAGGATGTGGCGCGCTATGTCGCCCTGCTCGATTTCATCGGCGCCTTGAAAATCACCCCCAATCTTGGGCTGATCGACCGCGTCAGCAAGCCGCGCGCCACGCCGATCGACGTCGATCTGGTGCTTGATCTTGGCAATTCGCGAACCTGCGGGCTGCTGATCGAAACCCATCCCGACGAGACCAGCGTCGATCTGGCCCAGGCGGTGCGCCTCAGCCTGCGCGATCTGGGGATGCCCGAGCGGCTTTACAGCGATCCCTTCGACAGCCGGATTGAATTCAACAAGGCGGCCATCGGCTGGGACGACATCTCGTTCCTGTCGGGCCGCGCCGATGCCTTCGGCTGGCCGACGGTGGCCCGCGTCGGCGTCGAGGCCCAGCGGCTGGCGGCGCTGCGCCGCGGATCGGAAGGCGCGACCGGCATGTCGAGCCCCAAGCGCTATCTGTGGGACGAGACCCAGCGCCGCGACGGCTGGCGCTTCAACACGCCGGGCTTGGTCGGGGCCAGCCCCTTCGCCATGGGGGTCGAGTTCACCACCCTGGTCAATGACGCCGGCGAGCCCTTGCACAGCGTGCCCGAGGGCGTGCCGATCAATGATGACGCGCGCTTCCCGTCGATCCGCGCCCTCTATGCGCGCTCGCATCTGATGACCTTCAGTCTGGCCGAGATCCTGCTGCAGGCCTTATGCATGATGAACGCCCCGGCCCATCGCCTGCGGCGGGGCAACGCCGATCTGCCGCGCCGCCTGCGCCGGGTCATCCTGACCGTTCCCACCGGCATGCCCCAGGCCGAGCGTCAGATCCTGGAGCAGCGGGCCCAGGCGGCGCGCGATCTGATCTATATCTGCCTGGGTCTGGGCGAGGTGGTCAGCGATGGCGAGGACGCGACGCAAAAGGTCCGCGCCACCGAGGACGATCATCCGCTGCCCGGCGTCATCATCAAATGGGACGAGGCCAGCGCCACCCAGGCGGCCTATCTGTACAGTCAGGTCGCCATCGCCTATGGCGGTGACGCCAAGGCCTGCTTCGCCCGTTTGCGCCGGCCCGGACGCCCGTCGCCCGACGAGGCGATCCGGCTGGCGACGCTCGATATCGGCGGCGGCACCACCGATCTGGTCATCACCGGCTACCGGGTTGACGGCCATGGCGCCAATGTCACGCTGTTTCCCAAGCAGATCCTGACCGAGGGCATTTCCCTGGCCGGCGACGACGTGGTCAAGGCCATCATCGCCGAGCATGTGCTGGGACCGATCCGCGCCGCGCTCAGCCTGCGCGCCTCGGAAGAGGCGGTCAAATCGGTCATGGCCCGCATGTTCGGCGGCAATCGCGGCGATATGGACGTGGAGGAGCAATTGCGCCGTCAGCAATTCGCCGCCCATATCGGCTATCCGCTGGCCCTGCGCATGATCGTCGCCTATGAGGGCTGGGACCGCCTGTCGGGCGATAACCGCCGCGATCCCCTGGTGCTCAAGGATGTGGTTGGCGAGGTCATCGACCGCTCGCTGGTGGCGCGGGTGGACGAGGACTTCCGTCGCCACGGCTTCACGGATTTCTCGCTGCGCGACCTGCGCTTCGAGATCGACCTCAAGGATATCGACCGCACCACCCGCAGCGTGTTGACCGATATGCTGCGCGGCTTCGCCGAGCTGGTTCACCGCAACGAGGCCGATGTGCTGATCTTGTCGGGCCGCCCCTCGCGCATGCCCGCCGTGCGCGATATCCTGACCGAGACCTGCGGCCTGCCACCTCACCGCATCGTGCCGCTGCATGAATTCCGCGTTGGCCAATGGTACCCCTTCCGCGACCACGAGGCCCATATCGCCGATCCCAAGACCACGGCGGCGGTCGGGGCGATGATCTGCGTTCTGGGCGAGGGCCGGCTGCGCAACTTCAATTTCCGCGCCGATCATCTGGTGCCGCGCTCGACCGCCCGCTTCTTTGGCAAGCTTGATTCCAACAACAAGCTGGCCGACCAGGACGTGTTCTATTCCGATCTCGATTTCGACGATCCCGACTACGAACTGCCCCAGCAGACCTTTGAATTCCGCACGCCGATGTCGCTTGGCACCCGCCAGTTCGCCGTCGATTGGTGGTCGGGAACCCGGCTTTATTCCATCGATTACGCCTCGCCCGAAGTCGCCGAAAGCCTGAACAAGCGCACGCCTTTGAAGGTCGAGCTTCAGCGTGTCCAGGGGCGCGGCGGCAAGGGCGTGATCGACGCCTTGAAGATCCGCAGGGTCGAGGATGCCGAGGGGCGCTCGCTGGCCTCCAACCAGATCCGCCTGTGGCTGCAAACCATCGAAAATCAGGACGGATACTGGCTCGACACCGGTATCTTGCAGGAGAATTAGGCCATGGCCGATACCACCAAGGATCTGGGACGGGCCATTGACGCTCTCGACAAGGGGGCCGAGAAGGCCCGGTTGTGGATCGACGCCCTGCGCGAAAGCGCGCCGTCGGTTTCCCTGCAGGCCGAAAGCCTGAGCAATGCGGCGCGCCGCGCCCGGCTGGCCTGTAAGCGGCTGGCCCATGCCGCCGACCGCAACAATTGCGTGGGCGTCTTTGGCCCCAGTCAGGCCGGAAAATCCTATCTGGTCTCGGCCCTGGCCCGCACCAAGGGCGGGCGGCTGACCATCCGCCTGGGCGCCGAGAGCCGGGATTTCCTGCGCGAGATCAATCCGCCGGGCGATCGCGAGTCCACCGGGCTGGTCACCCGGTTCACCATCCATGCCAATGACATCGACCCGGCCTATCCGGTGGAGCTGCGGCTGCTGAGCGAAACCGATGTGGTCAAGATCCTGGCCAACAGCTTCTTTCAGGATTTCGATCCCAACAGCATGACCATCGCGCCGCTGGAGGAAGACGATATCCGCGCCGCCCTGCGCGAGGCGGCGGCGGCGGCGACCGCCAAGCCGGCGGCCCATCTCACCGAGATCGCCCTGTTCGAACTCGATGAATATTTCCATCAGAACTTCAAGAAGCGCATCGGCGCCCTTGATCGCGCCGATTTCTGGGCCGGGCTGATCCGCCATGGCGGGCGCCTGCCGATCGCGGCGCGGGCCCGGCTATTCTCGGTGCTCTGGGGGCGGGTGGAGGCCTTCACCAAGCTGTATATCCATCTGGCCGGCGCCCTGGAGGCGATCGGCAATCCCGAAGAGGCGCGCGCCGCCATCAGCGGCCTGATCCCGCGCGAGATCGGCTCGCCGCCCAGGGCCAATTCGATCATCGATGTCGCCGTGCTCAACCGCCTGGGCACCAGCGAAGACGGCTCCGACCCCATCGCCCTGCTGCCGGTGGTGGCCGGCAAGTCCGGCGCCCCGGTCAGTCTGCCGCGCGCCACCCTGACGGCGCTGATCGCCGAAGTGCGGCTGGTCATCGAGCACCAGCCCTGGCCGTTTTTCGAGCATACCGACCTTCTGGACTTCCCCGGCGCCCGGTCGCGGCTGAAGCTTCTTCAGATGCCCAAGGAGGCCGAGGAAGAGGCCCGCCAGACCCGCGAACTGTATCTGCGCGGCAAGATCGCCTATCTGTTCCAGCGCTATACCGACGAATTGGAACTGACCTCGATGCTGCTGTGCATGCCGCCCAGCGTCGCCGAGGTCAAGGATCTGGCCATGATGGTAAGGTCGTGGATCAACGTGACCCACGGCGAAACCCCGGCCAAGCGCAAGGCGGTGCGCAACGCCTTGTTCCTGGTGCTGACCAAGCACGATCTGGAATTTCTGGAAAAGGGCGGTGAAACCCCGGACTCGCGCGCCGGCAAATGGGACCGCCGCCTTCACGCCTCGCTGCTGGAGCTTTATGGCAAGGACGACTGGCCCGGCGATTGGGACGGCAAGCCCTTTGACAACACGGTGTTCCTGCGCAATCCCAGCATGAAGCAGGTGCATCTGATGCGCTATCGCGACGAGGCGACGCTTGACGAGGAGGGGCCCGTCGATAGCCCGGTGTTTCGCGAATACCGCGACGCCTTCCTGGCCTCGGCCGACGTCGCCCGCCATTTCGCCGATAAGACGGCGGTGTGGGACGCGGCGATGACGGCCAATGACGGCGGCGTCGCTTATCTGGTCGACCGGCTGGTCGCCGTGCTTGATCCCGGCTTGAAGAGGCATCAGGCCTCGGAACGGCTGGCGACCACCGCCCGGGCGCTGGAAGAGCCCTTGCGCGCCTTCCATTACGCCGAGGGCGACGAGGCGAAGCGCGCCAAGGACGCCGCCCTGGTCGATCTGCGCCGCCGGTTGTTCAGCCAAATCCGCGAAAGCGACCATCGGTCCTTCGCCGCCCTTCTCGCCGGGCTGATGGCCGATCCGGCCCAAGTGCGCGGCCTCTACATGAATGTCGCGGAGATGCGCGAGGACGAGTTGAACGAGATCGCCGACGGGGCGGTTGCCGATGAGCCGGTGGTCGAGGACGACGACGATCCCTGGGCCGAGGCCGGCGCCGACCCGGTTCCGGCCAAAAAGGCCGCTCCCCCCCGCCGCAAGGACCGCCCCGAGGTCTTCGCCAGTCAGGTGATGAACCAGTGGGCTGGCGGCTTGCGGGCCTTTCAGCGCAACGAGGTCGCCCTGGCGGTTCTCGGCCTGAGCGCCGCCACCGTCGGCCCGATCATCGACGAGATGCTGGTCGGGGCCAATCGCCTGGGGCTGCAAGAGCGCATCGCCGAGGCGGCGCGCGAGGAAACCCGGGCGGTGGGAACGCGTTGGAGCAGTGTCGCCGACCGGGTCACCGGGATCGCCGCCAATACCATCAACGATTTCGTCGCCTATCTCGATTATGCCGCCCTGCCGGTCGATCAGCGCCCGGGGGTTCCCGAACCGCCGAAGGAGCGCAAGCGCGGGATCTTCACCACCGCGTCGTTGAAGCACCCGGGGCCGGTCTTGGGCGACGAGCCCGAAGAGATCGAGAAGGCCTTTTTCCTTGATTGGGGCGTGGCCCTGCGCGCCTTTGGATGCGATAACGTGGGCCATGCCGCCGGACGGGAAATTTCCGATGAGAAGAACCGGGAATTGGGGGCCATCCTCGACATGATCGACGTGTCATGGCTGGTTGCGGCCGAATAGGGATTTTCGGGAAAAGGATGGGGTGATGCGGGTAATCGTCGAACAGCCGGCGGAGATGCGGGCGGGCCATGTCCGCCTGCTGTGCCATGGCGTTTCGGGGATGGAGACCGGGGCGCTCAAGGTCAGCCTTGCCACCCTCGATCCCGGCGGCGCCCGCTATCTTGATCCGACGGGCGAGGGCGCCACCAGTTGGACGGCGGGCGAACACTGGTTCGCCCCGCGCGTCGTCGCCGCCATGGACGGTGGGGTGAGCATCGAGCTTGGCCCCGAGGCGACTTGGCATCTGCGCCCCCATACCCCTTATGTGCTGCGCGTCGGCGGCGGCGCCGGCGGTCCCGAGGAAACGCGGTTGAGCTGGCCGGTGGTGCGTTTGCCCTCGCAAGCCCCCGCGCCGCTGCCCGTCGTCGCCCCCGCCAAAGAAGACCCCGTCGTCGAGCCGACGCCCGAGGCCCCGGTGATTGATGACGACCGGCTGACCATTCGCCCCGAGCGTCCCCCGCTTTACGAAGCCGATCCGCCCAAACCCCGGCGCTGGGGGGCGCTGATCGCCGCCCTGGTGGTGGTGGGGCTGGCCGGCGGCGGCGTGTGGTGGTGGTTCCTGGGCGGCTTGCCGGCCCTGCTGGAAACGGCGGCGGAACCGGCGAAACTGGAAACCACCTTGCCCGCCGCCCGCGACTATCTGCGCAAGCAACCCGCCGCCGCCGATGCCCTGGGCGAGGCCAAGCGCTTTGACGCGGCGGGGGTCGCCGATGGAGCCTTCCTGCTGCGCTCCTATGCCGCCCGCGAAGGCAGCGCCGAGGCGGCCGCCGATCTGGGCAGGCTTTACGATCCCGATGGTTTCCAGCCCGGGCCGGTGGTCAAAATGGCCGATGGCGATCGTGCCGCCAATTACTATGAACTGGCCGCCAAGCGCGGCGATGTCGAGGCCATGACGCGCTTGGCCAAGGTGCTGCGCTCGGGCCGGACCTCGCGGGCCGATGGCCCGGAAGCCGCGGTGTTTTGGGAAAACGCCGCCGCCAATGCGCCCACCGCCCCCGTCGGAGCCGCCAAGCCATGACCTCCCTTGCCCGTAGCCTCGCCCTGATCGTCTTTGGCCTGGGGGTGGCGCTGTCGCTGCCCGAGGCCCACGCCGAGGCCCGCCATCCGCTGCTGATCGAGGGCAAGACCGAGCTGTTCCAGCGCGTATTGACCCGTCCGGGCGCCCAACTGACCCCGGTGGCCGGCGCGCCCTCCAAGCTTGATCCCTTCACCCCGCTGTTCGTCTATGGCCGGCAGCCCAAGGACGGCGGCGCCGCCCTGCTGGAAGTCGGCACCGACGCCAAGGGCACGGTGATCGGTTTTCTGCCCGAAACCGACGCGGTGGAATGGTCCCACGCCCTGGTCCTGGCCTTTTCCCAGCCGATCGGCCGCGAGCGCACCTTGTTCTTCAAGGACAAGGCCGGGCTGGAGTCTTGGCAGGATTCGCCCGAGCTTCTGGTCAAGGCCCGCGAGGCGCGAAGCCTGATCGATGCCGGAACCCTGCCCGCCGGTAGCCCGGTTGTTTCGATCGAACCCAAGGAATTCATCGACTTCGAGAAGAATTTCTACATGCTGCCGATCCTTCAGGCCGAGCGCAAACGCCTGAACACCGGCTTTCGCGTGCGTAATGTCGAAGTCGCCAGCGTGACCAGCGAGGAAACCAGCGAAAGCCGCGAGCGGCCGCTCAAGCGGCGGATGAATGTCGCCGCCATGGCCGATTTCCGCGCCGGGGTGGTCTTTGTCATCGACGCCTCCAGCTCGATGGATCCCTATATCGACAAGACCCGTCAGGTAATGGACGACGTGCTCAAGCGCGTTCAGGCCGAAGGTCTGGCCGACAAGGTGCGCTTCGGTCTGGTCGCCTTCCGCGACGACCCCAAGAAGGTCAAGGGTGTCGAATATCTGACGCGCACCTTCGCCGATCCCAATTCCACGGCTGATGCCAAGGCTTTTTCCAAGGCGATCGCGCCGCTGAAGGCCACGCCGATTTCCACCCGGGCCTTCGCCGAGGATTCCTTCGCCGCCATCGATACGGCGCTCAACACCATCGACTGGAGCGGCTTCGCCGCCCGCTATCTGATCTTGGTCACCGACGCCAGTTCGCGCGGCGCCCGCGCAGAGATCGTCGATGGCAAAACGGTGCCACCCTCGGCCACCTTGCTGGATGTCGAGGGGATGAACCAGCTTGTGCGCGGCAAGAAGGCCGCCCTTTACGCTTTCCATCTGAAGACCCCGGCGGGGGCTGCCGATCATGCGCGGGCCGAGGCCCAATACCGCATCCTCAGCCGCTATGAGAATGCGCCGTCGCTGTATTATCCGGTTCCCGCCGGCGACGAGGCCGCCTTTGGCGCCGCCGTCACCACCCTGGCCGATGCCCTGGTCGCCCAGGTGCGCGACGCCGAGAAGACCCTAGCCGAACCCGACGCGGCGCAAGATCCCAAGCCTGTCGCCAAAGGGCCCCTTGATCTGACCCAATCGGCGCGCATGGTCGGCCGCGCCATGGCCCTGGCCCATCTCGGCCGGGCCGAGGGGGTGGCCGCGCCGTCGATGTTCCGCGCCTGGGCCTCGGATCGCGATTTCGCCAATCCCGACACGGCCAATTTCTCGGTCCGCGTTCTGCTCTCGAAGAACCAGTTGTCCGATCTGCAAAAGACCCTGCAGCTGACCGTCGAGGCTTTGGAGAAAGGCCAGATCGATCCGGGTGATTTTTTCAATCAGCTGCGCTCGGCGGCGCTGTCGGCGGGGCGTGACCCGTCGAAGGTTGGCCAGGGCACGGCGCGCAATATGGAAAGCGCCGGACTGGTTTCCGAATATCTTGACGGGCTGCCTTATCAAAGCCGGCTGATGGGGCTGTCGCAAGACGACTGGATCGCCATGGGCGTGGCCGAGCAGCAGGCGATCATCGACGCCACCTATGCCAAGGTTCAGCTTTATCAGAAATACCATGATGATAACGACCACTGGATCGCGCTGACCCCCGGGGCCGAGCCGGGCGATACGGTGTTTCCCGTTCCCATCGATTCCCTGCCCTAAGCCATGGATCGGGTGGTTCTGCTTGATGGGGTGGTCGCCGGCAAGGGCGAGCGCTTCCGCGTGCGCATGAGCGGTTTTCGCGTCGGCGCCGGTGAAACCGTGGCGATCGTCGGCAAAAGCGGCTCGGGCAAAAGTACCATCCTTGACACCATCGCTGGCATCTTGCGGCCGATCGAGGTCAGGGCCTTCCGGCTGATGAGCGGGGCGGCGAGCGTTGATATGGGCAAGCTGTGGGCGGCCGATGACCAACGCGCCCTGCGCGCCGCCCGCGCCCGCCATATCGGTTATGTGCTGCAAACCGGCGGCCTCGCCCCCTTTCTCAGCATCGAGCAGAACATCGCGTTGCCGCTGTGGCGCGACGGCGGACAGGATCCGGGCTGGACCCGCCATCTGATGGAAAAGCTGGGCATCGCCGGGCTGGCGCGACGGCTGCCCCGCGACGTTTCGGTGGGCGAGCGCCAGCGCGCCGCCATCGCCCGCGCCCTGGCGGGCAAGCCCGATCTCGTGCTGGCCGACGAACCCACCGCCTCGCTCGACAGCGCCCAGGCCGAAGCGACCATGGCCCTGTTGACGGCGCTCGCCCGCGAAACCGGGGTGGCCCTGCTGATGGTCACCCATGACCGCGCTTTGGTCGAGCGCCACGGCTTTCGCATGGCGATCTGCCAATCCGCCGACAACGGTCAATCCGATCTGCTTTCCGATCCGGCTGCCGAGGGGGTGCCATGACAGCGGGAGCCTGGCGTTATCTGCCGCGCATCGCCTTTGCCGAATTGCGCGGCGAATGGCCGGTCGCCATCGCCATCTGTCTGGCGATCATGGCGGTTACCGCGCCCTTGCTGGTGCTGGGCGGCCTGCACAACGGCGTGATCGGCGGCATTCTTAGCGGCCTGCGCAACGATCCCGGCGCCCGGCTGATCCGCTTGCAGGCCACCGGCGCCTCGCGCTTCGACGCGGCGTGGTTCGCCGAGGTCGGCTCGTTGCCCGAGGTCGGCTTCATCGCCCCGGCCACCCGCTGGGCGGCGACCCAGGCGGCGATTCTCGATGTTACCGGCGCCAAGGAACAACAGGCCTCGCTGCTGCCGACGGCCGGCGCCGATCCGGTGTTCGACGCTTCGACCCCGCCGCTTGCCGGGCCCTTGCAAGCCCGCCTGAGCGCCGATCTCGCCCGGGATCTTGGGGTGGGGACGGGCGATGGCGTTCTGATCGAGATTACCCGCAAGATCAAGGACCGCGAGGAGCGGGCGAGCGTGACCCTGGAGGTTACCGCCGTCGCGCCGCCGGCCAATTTCGCCCGCAACGCCGCCTTCATCTCGCTTGATCTGCTGGGCCAGATCGAGGACTTCAAGGATGGTTTCGCCGCCCCCTTGTTGGGAAAAACCGGCACGGCGGCCAAGCCGCGTGCCCATTATCCCGATTTCCGCCTTTACGCCCGCACGGTCGAAGAGGTGCGACCGCTGATGGCCCGGCTGGCCGCTCCGCCCTATGGCCTGAGCCTGCAGGCCGAGACCGACCGCATTGATTTCGCCCTCGCCCTGGACCGCGATCTCGCCCTGGTGGTTTCGGCGGTCGGAGGCTTGGGGGCCTTTGGCCTAATGGGCGGGGTGGCGGCGATCCAATGGAGCATGGCGGCGCGGCGGCGGCGGACCATCGCCATCCTCGGCCTGATCGGCTTTGGCAAATCGACGTTGATCGGCCTGCCGGTCGTTCAGGCCGCCCTGGTCGGCCTGATGGGGGCGATCGCCAGCCTGGGCGCCGCCCTGGCCTTTCAGGCGCTGATCAATCACAAGCTGGCCGCCACCGTCTTCGCCCATGCTCAGGGCGTGCCCTGCGTCATAACCCTTCCCCTGGCCCTGGCCGCCATCGGCGGCATCCTTGTTTTGTCCATCGTCCCCGCTCTGGGGATCGGCATTCACTATGCGGCCCTGGAGCCCGCCAATGAAATTCGTGAAACCTGACCCTCTGGCGCTGGCGCTGGTTCTGTCTCTTGCCCTGGTCCTTCCCGGCGTCGCCCCGGCGGCGACCCCGACCGCGGGGGCCGGCGACTGGCCGGTGGACGCCTTCAACCGCAAGCCGGCCGAGGGCGATCTGGCCCTGCCCATGCCCTGCGGCGGCACCATGGTCTTTCGCCCCGTCGATGTGCCGGGCGGGGCGGTTTTCGCCGATCAGAAGATCACTTTGGGCGGAGGCTCGCCCGACCGCGCCTTCATTGAAAACGCCCATCCCGATTACCTGAGCGGGTCCTTCGCCGAGAAGAACGCTTGGCGCTACTACATCGCCAAATACGAACTGACGGCCGCCCAATACGCCGCCATCGCCGGGCCCTGTCCCGATGCCAGCAAGATGGACCTGTGGCTGCCCAAGGTCGGCATCACCCCGGGCGAGGCGACGGTGGCGGCCGAAAGCTATTCGGCCTGGCTGTTTGCCAATGCCCGCAAGTCCCTGCCCGGAGACGGCAAGGCCCCGGGCTTCGTCCGCCTGCCGACCGAGGCCGAGTGGGAATACGCCGCGCGCGGCGGCGCCAAGGTTGGGCCGTCGGATTTCGACGCCCGCCACCCGCCGATGGATGGACCCGAGTCCGGCGCCATCTGGTATGACGGTCCCGAGTCCGCCGACAAGGAATTGCAGCTTGTCGGACTGCTGGCGGCCAATCCGCTGGGCCTGCACGATATGCTGGGCAATGCCGCCGAACTGGTCCAGGACCTGTTCCGGCTGAACCGGGTGGGTCGCCCGCATGGGCGGGCCGGGGCCTTCGTCAAGCGCGGCGGCGATTACCGCACGCCCTTGGCCGAGATCCATTCCGGCCTGCGCCAGGAATTCGACCTGTTCGACGCCAAGGGCCTGCGCCGCGAGGCGACGACGGGAACCCGCTTCGTTCTGGCCGCCGCCGCCTTGCCCTCGCGCGATCGGCTGGAGGCCCTGCGCCAAGGCTGGACGGCGCTGACCGAACAGAGCCACAGCCCCTTGGCCGAACAGCAGTCCGATCCGCGCGCCGAGCTGAAAACGCTTTCCGAGTTCACCAGCCAGCTCGATTTCCCCGAAAAGGCCGAGGTCAAGCGCCGCCTGCTCAATTTGGCCGGAGTGATCGACGCCAATATCGCCAGCCGCAACGAGGAACGCGACCGCGCCGCCCGCGAAATGCTGCGCGTCGCCGTGTTCGCCGCCGGCCAATTGCCCACAGCCCTGGACAACGCCGAACGCTGCGGCAAGCTGATGGCGCTCAACGCCGCCCAGTACAAGGAACGCTGCGATCGCGTGCAAGCCGATTCAAAATTCGATTCCCAGTATTATCTTGATCACGTCACCCGCATGCTCGCCGAGTTTCCCGTGCCGATCCTGGAGGGCCAGTTGGGCACCCTGGGCTCGGACCTTCACGCCCAGGGCATGCTTGACGCCGAGGGTCGGGTTGATCATGTCTTTTCTGACCTGAAGACGCTTCAGGCCAAGGGCGCGACCGCCCATAAAGGCATTCTCGGCGGCTGGAAAGGGCGCTGATACCGTCAAAAGGAGAGGGGTATTCGCTCTCTTTAGGACTTGCCTTGAGTGTTCCGCAATCGATAGGTTTAGCCGATACTTGGCCCGGGGAAGGATTTCCCCGGGGCGTAATCGCCGATCCTCGGAGGGGCAGGGATGTTCATAGCCAAAAGCATGCGTGTTGTCGTTGTGGCGTCCTTTGCCCTCAGCCTCGCCGCCTGCCAGACGACGGGCGATCGCAACCGCTTTGGGTCGAACGGTCCGGCGGGGTCGGCCACGTCGGCCGATTACCCGATGACTTCGGCGGAAAAGCAGCTTGCCGAAGACAACCAGATCTATAACGAGACCATCTTCGGCGGCGCCGCCACCGGCGCCGTGGCCGGGGCGTTGCTTGGCGCCCTGGTCGGCTTCGCCACCGGCGATGCCAAGAACGCCGCGATCTACGCCGGGGTCGGCGCGGTCGGCGGCGGTCTGGTCGGTGGTCTTGATGGCTATATGGTGGCCAAGAAGCAGGAGGCGGCGCGGGCCAAGGTGCGCGAAATCCAGTTGGTCACCCGCGATGTCGAAGCCGAGAACGACCGCATCGCCAAATCGATCGCCAATATGGATCTGGTAATCGGCCAGACCCGCACCAGCCTGGAGCAGGGCCGCAAGGACTTCAAAAACGGCAAGATCAATGCCGTCCAGGCCAAAAAGACCGAGGATCGCGCCAAGCGCAATCTGACGGCGGTGGATGGCCTGATCAGCGGCATGGAAACCCGCAATAAGGAATACACCGACGTGTCCAAGCAGCTTAAGGCCCAGGGCGAGAATACCGCCCAGCTCGACAAGCAGATCGCCGACGCCAGGACGCAGATCGAGCGCAAGAAGAAGGAACGCGATTTGTTGGCGCAGGATCTGGAACAGGGCCGCATCGGCTGAGTTTAGCCTTTTCGCGGCACGCGCCCCCCAAACAATCAAAGGCAGGACCCATGATCAGGACGTTACTCGTCGCCGCCATCGCCCTTTCCGTTGCCGGCTGCTCGACCTATCAGCGCGAAAAGGCCGATCTGACGATGGGCGGCGGCCAGTCCTATCGCCAGCAGCAGGCCCAGGAACGCCTGGACGAGGCGCGGGCCAAGAACACCTCGATGCGCGAGGAAGAGGAAATGGCGCGGACCGAGCTGGCCGACGTTCAGGCCAAGCTCAAGGAAGTCCAGCGCGACGCGGCGGCGCAGCAGAAAACCCTGCTGGCGGCGCGCAAGTCATCGAAGATCACGGCGGCGCGCCACGATCAGCTTAGCCGCAAGCTCGATGACACCACCTCGGATTACTACGCGACCGCCCTGGAACTGCAGTCGGCCGAGGCCGCCGGATCGACCGCGACCTCGGCAAAGAAGAAGCGGGAACTGGCCGAGCTGGAAAAAGAGCTTAAGAAAATCGACGCCGAGATTTCGATCCTGGCGAAATAAGATCGGCCTTGGGGAGCGTCACGCTCCCCAAGGCGCTGTTCTTAAAACGGATGGTACTGATAGACCCAGCTTTCGCTGAGCGTCTTATCGCCGTTGCGCAGGAACAGCCGCATCTCGACCGGTTCGCTGCCCGAAACGGTCAGGTCGAACTGGGCGCGCCAGTGGCCGGGAACGTCATCGGGAACGGCTTCGGTGAAGATATACGAGAACGTGCCGCGCGACGACCACAGCACCGCTTCGGGCATCACGCCATAGGGCAAATCGGCCAGCGGCGCGCCCTGGAATTCAACCATGAACTTGCGCACGCCCTTGGGCCGGGGCTGGCCGGGCTGGCCGCCGTTGCCCATGCGCGTGGCGACGCAGCGCGCCAGATCGGTCGGCGTCGGCTCGTCGGCCTGCCAGTGCAGGCGATAGGCGAGATCAAGGGACTCGCCGGCCTTGATCGGCTTTTCGGGCACCCACATCGCGACGATGTTGTCGTGGATTTCATCGTCGGTCGGGATCTCGACCAGCTGCAGCGTGCCCTTGCCCCATTGGCCCTTGGGTTCGACCCACAGGCTGGGGCGGCGGTCGTAGTAAACGCCATCGAGATAGTGGTCGAAAACACGATCGCGCTGGAGCAGGCCGAAGCCGCGCGGATTGGTGTCGGAAAAGGCCGAGGCCATGGTGCGCGGCGGATTGTTGAGCGGCCGCCACAGCCGTTCGCCCTCGCCCGTCCACATCGCCAGACCATCGGAATCATGGATTTCCGGGCGCCAGTCGATGGCCGTCGCCTTGCGGGTTTCCGAGAACCAATACATCGAGGTTAGCGGCGCGATGCCAAAGCGCGTGATATCAGCGCGCAGGAACAGCGCCTGCTCGATGTCCATGATCACGCCGGCGCCGCGCGTCATGACGAATTTGGTGGCGCCGACGATCGACGGCCCTTCCAGCAGGGCATAGACCGTCAGGCCGTTTTCGGGCGCCGAGTTGTCGATATAGAACTTGGTGAAATCGGGGAATTCCTCGGCCTTGTCGGGCAGGGCCACATCCAAGGCCACCGCCCGGGCCGAAAGCCCGTATTGGTGCAAGGCGCCGATCGAGCGGAAATAGGCCGCGCCCAGGAAGGCGACCCAGTCGTTCTTGCGCCAGTCCAGCGCCCCGTCCTTGGCTTCCTGGATGCGCAGGCCGGCGAAGCCCGCGCCATTGGCCAAGCGATGGGCCGGGGAATCGGCGGGCATGTCGAACAGGGCGGGATCATAGATGATCTCGCGGGCGGCGCCGCCCTCGACCACATGCATCTCGACCGCCTTGGCAAAGAACTTGCCCAGGTGGAAGAAGCTGACGGGGAACCGCCCCGGGCCATCGGCATAGAGCGCCTTGTCGAGATCGAATTTGATCTTGCCCCAGGCGTCGTAATCGATTTGCTCGACAACCTCGGGAGCGGGCTTGGCCGGCCCGACATAGGGCTCGTGAACCATGCGCCGGGCGGTTTCCTTCAGAAGCTCGAAGGAGAACGGCTGCGCGGGGCCGAAGGTGAGGCCGGGCACGCCATCTTGCGCCCGGGCCGCGGGGATTGCCGTGTTCAACAGGCCAAGCGCCGCGGCGGCTGCCGTAGCCTTGAGCATCGACCGTCGGTTTAAAAGTGTCATTTGGGGAGGGGGCCGAGCGCCAGAGGAAGGGAAGAGTGCGGGTGAGCCGGCCGCAGCGGGCCGGGGCCTCAAAATAATTCTGCTCTTCCTTAGCGTAAAGGGCGAAATGACGGCGCCTCCCATACCGGTGGATTGGCGGTGGCGAAAGGAAAAAACGCTTTTTAACGAGACCAACTATTATCCCAGGCTATTGTTTTTTAGAAAATCCCGCTATGGATCAGATCCCCGAGTGAACAAGTGGGATACCGATGCGGCGCATCAGGCGGATCATCGCGGACAGGCTGAGCGGCGGCGCCCTGGGCGTTCTGCTGGCCTATGCGCTGGTGATCGCGCCGCTGCTGGCGGGTTGGGCGGCCGAGGTCCGGGCCGGGCCGGCGATGGGTCTCGCCCATGCGATCTGCGTCACTCCTACCGCCGCCCCCGATGGTCCGCCGGCTGATCACCCCGCTCCGCCGTGTCCTTGCGGCGTGCTGTGCGCCCAGGGGGCGGGCGGGCCGCTGCCCGTTTCGCCGGATCTGGGCGCCGCCCCGCTCGGCCCCCGCGCCCTTGGTGGCCAGCCGCCCGTCGGCCGCGAGGGGATCCTTCTTCCCCCCCGGGCGCGCGGGGTTCGCCCCGATGGCCGCGCTCCCCCCCTGGACGGTGATCTGACCCGCCGTCACCCATCGTTGTCCATCAGCCCCATCGTCCGCCTTCGCCTTGGGCGCGGCGGAAGGGGCCAGGGGGTTTTCCATCATGACACGCGCTTTTTCCCAACCGTCGGCCGCGCCGCCGGCCAAACCCGCATCCGGCGATCTTTATCGCGCCGTCTGGCGCTGGCATTTCTATGCCGGGCTGCTGGTGCTGCCGTTCCTTATCTTGTTGGCCGTCACCGGCGCGCTCTATCTGTTCCGCGACGAGATCGATACCGCCGTCCATGCCGATCTCAAGCGTGTCCCTTATGAAAGCGGGGCGGTTCTTGCCAGTCCTTCGGCCCTGGTCGCTGCCGCCCTGGCGAATACGCCGGGAACGGCGGTGAAATACACCACCCCCGCCCAGCCCGATCTTTCGGCGGAAGTCACGATAAAGACGGCGGCGGGCGACAAGCGGGCGGTCTATGTCGATCCCTACCGCGCCCAGGTGCTGGGCACGCTGCCCGATCGCGGCACGGTGATGTGGACGGTGCGCCATCTCCATAGCCTGCGCCTGTTCGGCCCGGTCACCCGCGGCCTGATCGAAATCACCGGCGGCTGGACGATCCTGCTGATCATGACCGGGATTTATCTATGGTGGCCGCGCGGCCAGGGGGGCGGCGTGGTGAGCCTGCGCGGCACGCCCAAGGCCCGGGTGTTCTGGCGCGATCTGCACGCGGTCACCGGGCTGACCATCGGCGCGATCTTGCTGTTTCTGGCGGTGACCGGCCTGCCGTGGTCGGGGGTCTGGGGGGCGAAGGTCAACGAATGGGCCAATGGCAATAATTTCGGCTATCCGGCCGGGGTGCGCGTCGCCGTGCCGATGTCCGACGAGCACCTGAACCATCTTGGCCATACGACATGGTCGCTCGATCAGGCGAAGGTTCCCCAATCGAGCGCTTCGCCGACCCAGACGACGGCGATCGGTCTGGACAACGCCGTGGCGATCTTTGACGGGCTTGGCCTTTATCCCGGTTACGCCGTGGCCCTGCCGACCACGCCCACCGGCGTCTATAGCGGTTCGGTCTATCCCGATGATCTGTCCCGCCAGCGGGTGGTCCATCTTGACCAGTACTCGGGCAAGCCGCTGATCGATATGAGCTATGCCGATTACGGCCCGTTGGGCAAGACCCTCGAGTTCGGCATCAACGTTCACATGGGCCAGCAATTCGGGCTGGCGAACCAGCTGATCTTGCTCGTCGTCTGCGCCGGGATCGTCGTGCTCGCCGTTTCGGCCGGTGTGATGTGGTGGAAGCGCCGGCCGCGGGGATCTTTGGGCGTGCCGCCGCTGCCCGCCGATAAACGGGTGCTGCGCGGATTGGTCGGCCTTCTGGTTCTCGGCGGCCTCGCCTTTCCGCTGACCGGGCTCAGCTTGCTGGTGATGCTGGGCCTGGATTGGCTGATCACCCGTCGCCCGCGCCGACGGCTGGCCTAAGCCATTCCCTAGTGCGGAAGCAGGGCGGCGACCTGATCGGGGGTCAGGGTGCGAACGGGCTTGCCGGCCAGCAGCAGGGCAAGCTTCGCCGCCTCTTCCAGTTCCTCGGCGGCATTGACGGCATCGACCAGGGTGGCGGCTGAGACCACCGGTCCATGGTTGGACAGCAAGACGGCCCGGGCGGTCGGGGCCTCGGCGCAGATGGCGGCTTCCATCGCCGGATCGCCGGGGCGGAAATAGGGAATGACCGGCAGGCGGGCGCCGATGCGCATGAAGAAGTAAGGGGTCAGGGCGGCGATCGGCTGGTTGGCATCGGCCTCGGCCAGACAGGCGATCGCCGTCGCCATGGTCGAATGCAGATGAACCACGGCGCCGGCTTCGGGGCGGCCCTCATAGAAGGCGCGGTGCATGACCACCTCCTTGGACGGCGGGTCGCCGCTGACGGGGCGGAAGGCGCTATCGAGCTTTGACAGCCGCCCGGCGGCCAAGCGGCCCAGGCTGGAATTGGTCGGGGTGATCAAATAGCCGCCGTCGGCGGTGCGGGCGCTGATATTGCCCGCACTTCCCACCGAAAAGCCGCGCTCGAACAAACTGCGGGCAAGGGCGACCATCTGGTCGCGCAATAGGGCTTCATCCATCGCTGTGATTTTCCGCTGCGGTTAAAGGGGCAGCCCAAGGGCTTCAAGAAAGAAGGTGGCGCTACCGAAGTTCCCCGATTTTAGGGCAAGGCGCAGCGGGCCTGCGGGATGATCGGCCAGCGTCCACGGCACCCCTGGGGCGATCTCGGCGCCAACGCGCAAGCTGGTGATGCCCAGGCGCGAGACCACCGCGCCCGAGGTCTCGCCCCCGGCCACCACCAAGCTGCGGATGCCGCGCTCCACCAGATCCTCGGCCAGTCCGGCCAGGACGGTTTCGATCAACGCCCCGGCCGGGCCGGCGCCCAGGCGCTTTTGCAAGGCGGCGACGGCCTCGGGCGCGGCCGAGCCGACGATCATCAGTGGCGCGCCAGCCGGTTGGGCGTCGATCCAGGCGCGGGCGATGGCCATCAGCGCTCCGGCTTCGGGCGTGGCCAAAGGATCAAGGATCAGGGTCGGCAAATGGGGGCGGGCTTGCGCCACTTGCTGACGGGTGGCTTGCGAACACGATCCGACCAGCACCGCTGCACCGCCATCGACCTTGGGCAGGCTGGCCGAATCATCGCGGAAAGGCAAAAGCCCCTGACGGCGGAAGTTTTCGGGCAGACCCATGGCCACCCCCGAGCCGCCGGTGATCAGCCGGTGTCCGGCCGCCGCCGCGCCGATGGTGCGCAGATGGTCGTCGGTGAGCGCATCGATCACGCCATAGCGGACGCCTGTGGCGCGCAGGGCTCGCAGGGCCTCATCGATAGCCGGAACGCCAGCCTCGACCACCGGCAAGGCGATCAAGCCGACGCGATGGGGCGTTTGGGCGGCAAGCAGGCGGACGACGCTGGCATCGCGCATCGGTGTTAGCGGATGGTCGCGCATGCCGCTTTCGTTCAACAAGTGATCGCCGACGAAAAGATGTCCCTGATACACCGTGCGGCCATTGGCCGGAAAGGCCGGGCAAACCAGGGCGAAATCGGTCTCCAGGGCCTCGGCCAGGGCATCGGCGACCGGACCGATATTACCCTGCGCGGTGCTGTCGAAGGTCGAGCAGTATTTGAAGACGATCTGCCGCGCCCCCGCCGCGCGCAGCCATGTCAAGGCGTCCAGGCTGTCGCTTACGGCCTGAGCGGCGGGGGTGGTGCGCGACTTCAGGGCCACCACCACGGCATCGGCCTTGGGACTCTCGGTCGCCGCCTTTGGCCGGCCCAGCATCAAGACGGTGCGCATGCCATTGCCGACCAGCATCGCGGCAAGATCGGTGGCGCCGGTGAAATCATCGGCGATACAGCCAAGAAGGGGCATCGGGCGGGCTCCTTGAAAGGGGAGCGTCCGCCCCGTTTAGAGGACAATAAACGGGGCGGACGGAGGGCTCTGGCGAGCCGGTGATCGCGGGGACCGATCAGACGGGAGAGCGCCAGAGGTCATAAAGGGCCGATCCTTCGAGATCGAGCATCGCCGGCGTAATCAGGGTGCCGGCGGCGACATCGGTCACCAAGGTGCGGTTGGCGGCCAGATAGAAGGGCGCCAGCGCGGTGCTTTGCGGATCGGCGGGCAGCAACAAGGCGGTGACATCGGCCACCGTGTGGTGGTGGCCGCCCATCGCCAGCCGTTCGCCGGCGCGAAAGGCCCGGTCGGTGCGCATGGCCATCACCGCATGGCGGACGATCTTCATTCCGCCGGACGGCCGGCCGTGGAGCACGGCCGAGAACAGGCTGATCGGCGTTTCCAGGCCCATGATGTGATAGGGCAGATAAAGGCAGGCGTATTTGCCGTTGCGGCTGACCACATGGCCCTTCTGGCGCAGCACCTCCCAGGAGTCGGCATCTTTGACGCGAACGACGACGAAGACGCCGCCGCCGAAGCTGGCTTCATCGGGGCGACGCAGGCAGTTGAAGACGTCAACCACGCCGCTGCGGTCGAGCAGGCCGCCATCGGCACGGGGGGCGAAGACATCGGCCAGTTCATCGGCGCGGCACAGCGGATAGCTGAGGGCGTCGCAGGCCGGGGTAAGCCCGGTGGAATCGGCGACCACGTTCATTTCGCAGTAATCGGGAACGGCGCTTTGCGGCAAGCGGGCGATGGCGGCGGAACGCGCCTTCATCAGGGCCGGCACGTCATCGCCCAGCGTCCACAGATCGCGGAGGGCCGGAACATCGATGGTCTGGCCCGAATAGGTCAGTTGGGCGCTTTTGGGATCGAAGACATAGTCGTATTCGCTCGATTTGCCGGCGGCGACGATCTCGAAGCCCAGGATGCGCGCCCAGGTGACGAGACCGATCAGATTGCTCGGCTGGTCGCCGTCGGCGGTGGTGTAAACGACGCCATTGTCGCGGGCGATCTTGAAAAGCTGCGGGCCGACGACCGAATCGGTCTCCTTCGAGACCATGGCGACATGGACTTGGCGGCGGAGGGCGGCCAGGGCGATCTGCATGCTGATCTCGGGATTGCCCGTCGCCTCGACGACGATATCAAGGGCCAGACCATCAAGCAGACGATAATCGGCGACCAGGGCGATGCGCCCTGACGCGGCGGCGGCGGTGACTTCGATCGGGGTGGCGCAGATGGCATGGCTGTCGGCGGGAAAGCCCAACGACTCCAGCAGGGCGGCGGTGCCCGCGACATCCAGGTCGCACAGCGCCGACAGGGTGATCTGCGGGATCATCTTGCATTGGGCCAACAGGGTGCGCGAGAAGCCGCCCTTGGCCCCGGTCAAGGCGATATGGATGCGGCGGTCTTGGAGGTCGGCGAACAGGTGTTCGTAGTTCATCGGGATCTCGATTCTCGAACAAAAGGGGGATTTAGCGGATCACCGCGTCGATCAGCAGAACACCGGCCAGACCAAGCGCCGACTGGACCGAGACCATCAACGTCCAGCTTTTCAGCGTCTGGGCGACGGTGAGTTGGAAGTATTCCTTGAACAGCCAGAAGCCGCTGTCGTTGAGGTGGGAGAGCATCAGCCCGCCGGTGGCGACCGAGATGGTCATCAATTCGGGGCTGATTTCGGGGTGGAGCGCCTGCACCGGCGCCATCAACCCGGCGGCGGTGACCGTGGCGACGGTGGCCGAGCCGACGGCGATGCGCATCAGGGCGGCGATCACCCAGGCCAGCACCAGGGGCGAGATCGCCCATTGCGCCGCGCCGCTGGCGATCATGTCGCCGATATGGGTGCCGAGCAGCATTTCCTTGAGACCGCCACCGGCGCCGACGATCAGGATCACCCCGGCGGCCGGGGCCAGGCTTTTGCCGAGCAGCTTCTGGATCTCGCCCAGCGAACGGCCCGAGCGCACCCCAAGGGCCCAGATGGCAAACAACACGGCGATGGCCAGCGAGACGATGGGATTGCCGATGCCATCGAGAAAGGCCCGGGCGGCGCCTTCGGGAACATGGTCGGCCAACAGGGTGCGCAACAGCATCAAACCGGGCGGCAGCAGGACGGTCAGCAGAACCACCGGCAGTCGGGGGGCGTTATCAAGCGTGGTGACATCGCTCCGTCCGGCCGCCGTCATGATCGGGCTATGGGTGATGTCGATCGGATCCTTGAACCAACGCATGGCAAAGGAGGTGAGCAGCGGGCCCGAGAGGATGGCCGTCGGGATCGCCAGCAGGAAACCAAAGAGGATCGCCCGCCCGGCGTCGCCATGATAGATGGCCAAAGCCAAGGTCGGCGAGGGATGGGGCAGCAAGAAGCCGTGCGAGACGTAAAGCCCCGCCGCCATCGGCAGGCCGACACGCATCAGATGGCTGCCGGTGCGCTTGGCGATGGCGAAGACCAGCGGCACCAGCATGACGAAGCTGACATCAAACAGATGGGGCATGCCGATCAGCAAGGCCGCCGCGCAGATCGATGTGGGCAGCCACACCGTCGAACCGCGACCGACGAAGGCGTTGGCGATGCGATCGGCACCCCCGGTGTTGAGCAACAGGCCGCCCAACATGCTGCCAAGGCCGACGACCAGGCCGACCGAGCCCAGGATATTGCCAAAGCCCTTCTGGAAGGTCTTGACCGCATCGGTCGGCGCGAGGCCGCTGGCCAGCCCAAGAAAGGCGGCGGCGACCATCAGGGCCAAAAAGGGGTGAAGCTTCAGGCGGGTAACCAGCAGCACCAGAAGAACGATCGAGGCGGCTGCGATAAGGATCAGCGTTGTATCGGGGTGCATCTTGGCACCTCTCCCTAATGCGACAGGCGCGGCGGAAAGCCGGCGGCTGCGGAGTCGCGGCGACACGGGCGGGGAAGGAAGCGGGCAAGCCTCTCCCTTCCGACGGCACGGCGTCGGCGATCCAATCCTAAGGGGTCACGGAAGACGGAGAAAGCGGCGGCTAGCGTCGCGGCGTCGTTTGGTATGCCAAAATACCCTCGACTCGGCGGCGGGGGCTCGCAGGGATGGAGAGGGGCATTTGTGGTTTCCTCCTGCCGAATATCCGGCTTTTTTATGGGGTTTCGTTGGGGCTCGCGGGTGTTTTTCCCCCGCTTGGTTCAGCCTCGGCGAAAGGCGTGATTAATTTGGTATGCCAAATTTCACCCATAATCAAGCAATCCACGCAGGAGTTCGCCTCTTCTTCCGGCTCTGGCCTCGGGTCGAACGAAATGGCATATCAACGGCGATAGCAAACGGATGGGGCATGGCGGTGATCAAGACGGGCGATGATGGGGACCTTGGCGAGGACGCGCGGTCCGGAGCGGCGGGGGAGGCGGGATCCGAGGCGGCTTGGGCTCCGGCCCTGTTGTCGCGGCAGATCGCCCAAACCCTGCGGACAATGATCGCCACCGATGACCTTCCCCCCGGGGCCCGTCTGCGGGAAAGGACCCTGGCCGAGCGGTTGCAGGTCTCGCGGACCCCGCTGCGCGAGGCGCTCAACATCCTGCGCGGCGATGGGCTGGTGACGCTCACTCCCAATCGCGGCGCGGTGGTGACCGTGCTTTCAAGCGCCCAGGTCCAGGAAAAATTGGCGGTTCTGGGATTGATCGAGGGGTTTGGCGGCGAACTGGCCTGTCAGAACGCCAGCGAGGACGAAATCGCCGAGATCCGCGCCCTGCATTATGATATGGCCGCCGCCTTCGAGCGCCGCGACCGCGCCGTGTATTTTCGGACCAATCAGGCGATTCACCGCGCCATTCAGGTCGCCGCCCACAATACGACCCTTCTTGAGGTCTTCGAGCAGATCAACCGACAGATTTATCGCTACCGCTATCAGGGTAGTCTAAACGCCCAAACGTGGCATACCGCCCTGGCCGAGCACGAGGAGATCATCCGCCTGCTCAGCGCCCGGGCGGCCGAGGCGCTGGGCGCGCTGTTGCGCGCCCATGTCCATAGCACCTGGGACAAGATCGATTGGGCCGCCCTCACTCCTGCGGTAAAGTAGGGGCCTGATTCGGGAGTGCTGGCCATCGCTGGCTCGGGCTCGCTGGGGTGCTGGGCAACCGGTGCGCGCCTGCGGCGTTGACGGCGGGTCGGGGCGGACTCGATCGATCCCCGCGCCCGTGGGGGTGGGGCAGGAAAGGACGGGGATATGGGGTGGGATGGTTTGTCGCTGGGGCGGCGCCGGATGGTGGCCGGCCTCGTCGTCGCCGGACTGGCGCTCGCCGCTTGTGCGCCGCGTTTTCCCTCCTCGGCTCCCCCGCCTCCTGGCCCCCCACCGGCTCGGGCGGAGGGGAGCGGCGCCGAACGCCATCCTCCGGCCGATGGGCCCTTGACCGTCGCCCTGCTGCTGCCGCTGTCGGGCAAGGCCGGGGCGGTCGGCGGTCGCTTGCGGACGGCGGCCGAAACCATGGCCGAGACGACGCCAAACCGGCTGCGGCTGATCGCCTTTGACACCCAAGGTCCGCAAGGCGCGGTCACGGCGGCGCGGGCGGCGATCGCGGCCCATGCCGATCTGATCGTTGGTCCGCTGTTTGGCGGCGACGCCCAGGCGGTGCGGCCGATCGTCGAGGAGGCGGGCCTGACCGCCCTCGCCCTGACCAACAACGCCTCGGCCGGCGGGGCGCGGTTGTGGGCCCTGGGCCATGCCCCCGAACCCCAGGTCCGCCGGGTGCTCGCCCTGGCGGCCGGTCGGGGCGAGGGGCGGGTCATGATCATCGGCCCCGATACCGCCTATGCCCGCCTCGCCCTGGCGCAGGCGCGGGCGATGGCGGCGGAGGCGGGCGGCGTCACGGTGGTCGGCGCCAGTCTCTATCCCCCGGGGACCCCTTATGGAGCCCTGGCCGAAAGCCTGCGCGGCATGGTTCGCACCCCGGCCGATGTGGTGCTGATCCCGGCCGGCGGCCTTGATCTGATCGCGGTATCCTCGGTCTTGGCCTATTACGGCGAGACGACGGGCCATCGACCGGTCGGCACCGATTTGTGGGAGGGCCCAAGGCCGCTGTCGCGCGAGGCCAGCTTGCGCGGCGGCTGGTTCACCTCGGCCAATCCCCTTTCCGCGGTCCCGCCCTCCGCCGAGACCGTCGCCGGGCCGCCAGACGGCGGCACGCCGCAACGGCGCGATCCCGATAAGCTGGAAGCCCTGGTGATGGACGGGGTGGCGGTGGCCCAGGCCTGGGACCGCGTCACGCCCCTGGCCGAATTTCTTGAACGCCCGGGCGGGTTCTCCGGGGCCAGCGGAGTGTTTCGCCTGGGCCCCCAGGGGGACGTCGAGCGCGCCTATGGGGTGATGGAAATCGGCTCGGGCGAAACCGCCGTCCTTGATCCGCCGCCCGCCGTGTTTCCGGCGGCGGGGGCACCGCTCGGCCTGGGGCGCGCGACCTTGCCACCCGAAGAGTCGCCCGCCAGCGAAGTGCCGCCGCCCAACGCCCCCATCCCCGGCGTCTGAGGGCGGGGCGCCGGCCCCTTACGGCCCGGGCGCGATACTGGGAACCAGGTCCGGGGGCGTCGCCGTCTCGAGTTTGGCGGTGCGCAGGAACGTGGTGAATTCCGCCGGGGGAAGGGGGCGCGAGTACAAGAACCCCTGGAAATTCTGGCAATCGCGCGAGCCGAGGAATTCGGCCTGCTCGATCTCCTCCACCCCTTCGGCGACGACGCTGAAGCCGAGATTGCGCGCCAGGGCGATGATGGTCGAGACGATGGCGGCGTCCTTGCCGCTATGGAGCACGTCGCGCACGAAGGTCTGGTCGATCTTGAGGGTGTCGATGGGAAAGGTCTTGAGGTAATTCAGCGACGAGTAACCGGTGCCAAAATCATCGATCGACAGGGTCACCCCCAGATCCTTGAGGGCGCGCAGGGTGCCCACCGCATGTTCCACATCGCCCGTCATCACCGTTTCGGTGATTTCCAGATCAAGGGCTTCGGGTTCGAGACCGGTTTCCACCAGGATCTGGCGCACGGTTTCCACCAGGGTCTGATCCTGGAATTGGCGGGGGCTGACATTGACCGAAACGCTGGGGATGGTCAGTCCCTCGGCCCGCCAGCTCATCACCCGGTCGCAGGCTTCGCGCAGGGTCCAGCGGCCGATGGGCAGGATCAGCCCGGATTCCTCGGCCAAGGGAATGAAATCCCCGGGATTGATCAGGCCCTTTTCCGGGTGGCGCCAGCGGATGAGCGCCTCGGCGCCGATCAGCGTCAGGTCGGCGCGGACCTTGGGCTGGAAGTGCAGTTCGAATTCGTCGCGCGCCAGGGCATGGCGCAGGTCGCTTTCCATGGTCAGCAGGGCCAGCGAGCGCCGGGCCATATCGGGGGTGAAGATGGCATAGCGCCGCTCGCCGCCCTGCTTGGCGTGGTACATCGCCACATCGGCGTTGCGCAGCAGATCGGGCGCGGTTTCGCCGTGGTCGGGGAAATAGGTGATGCCGACCGAGGGAATGCAGAAAACCTCGGTGCCGCCGATGGGAAAGGGCTCCGACAGCGAATAGAGGATCTTTTCGGCGATATAGGCCCCAGCGTGTTGGTCTTCGACATTGGACAAGATGACGATGAATTCATCGCCGCCCAGCCTGCCGACCGAATCGGAGATGCGGACGCAATTGCGCAGGCGCCTGGCCGTCAGCTTCAACACCTCGTCGCCGGCCGAATGGCCATAGGAATCATTGATCTGCTTGAAGCGGTCGAGATCGAGGAACATCACGCAGACTTGGCGGCCGGTCCGCTGGGCCTGATGCATCGCCTGCTCCAGCCGGTCCATGATCAGATGGCGGTTGGGCAGATGGGTCAGCATGTCGAAATTGGCCTGGAAGCGGATGTGCTCCTCATCGCGCTTGCGCTTGGTGATATCGGTGATCGCGGCGACGTAATGGGTGGTCTCGCCGGCGCGGGTGCGCACGGCGGTCACCGTCATCTCGCCGCTATAGGGCGGCCCCTCGCGGCGCTCTCCCCAGATTTCCCCGCGCCACAGCCCGGCGCGGTCGACCTCGGCGGCGACGGTGGCCAGGAAGTCGTTCTCGTGCAGCCCCGAGGCGAACAGGCGGGCGGGGCGGCCTTCCATGTCCTGGCGCAAAAGGCCGGTCATCGCTTCGAAAGCCGGGTTGACGGTGCGCACGGTGAGATCGCGTTCCAGCAGCACGATGCCCTCGGCGATCGAGGTGAACACCTTGCCGAGCAGCCGCATGGT
The DNA here is from genome assembly GCF_000013085.1 of Rhodospirillum rubrum ATCC 11170. Lineage (NCBI taxonomy): Bacteria > Pseudomonadati > Pseudomonadota > Alphaproteobacteria > Rhodospirillales > Rhodospirillaceae > Rhodospirillum > Rhodospirillum rubrum. Next base: position 3,618,079 of record NC_007643.1, on the reverse strand, counting down.
TTCTTGCGACTGGCGCTGGGCGGTGATGTCTTCGACCGTGCCCTCGTAGTAGAGAACCTCGTTGTCGGGGCCACGCACACAGCGGGCGTTTTCGGTGATCCAGATGGTATGGCCGTCGCAGCGCCAGACCTCGGCGGTGAAATCGCGAACCTCGCCGGTCTCGCGCATCAGCCGCTGGAACTCGCCGCGCTTGGTCCCGTCGACATAAAGCTGGCTGGCGATATCGGTGAAATGGGCGATCAACTCGGCCGGCGAGGCATAGCCATAGATCCGCGCCAGGGCCGGATTGACATCGAGATAGGTGCCGTCGGGGGTGGATTGATAGATGCCCTCGACGGCGTTTTCGAAAATCGCCCGGTATTTGCCTTCGGCGGCGCGCAGGGCGTTCTCGGCGGCGACCTGGGCGGTCATATCGCGGGTGATAACGACCAACAACGGATGGGGGCCGTTATCAAGGGGGGAAAAGCGCAAGCTGTAAACCCGCTCGCTTCCCGATATATGGCGGATATGGGCGATCCGGCGCACCGGTACCCCGCCGTGCAGGGCGATGGCCCCCTCAACGACCTTCTGTACCGCCAGGGCGTCGGCCGGGGTCAGATAGCTGGTCAGCGGGCTGCCGATCAGGGTGTCGATCGTCTCGCCGATCTGGCCGGCCAGGGTGGCGTTGGCATGGACGATGACGCCGTCGCGCAGCAGCGCCGTGCCCACCGGCAGGGCTTCGACCACGGATTGGAACAGCGCCGCCGAAAGCCCCTCGGCGATCGACGGCGCGGGCCCGTCGCCCGCCTCGCGGTCCTCGGCGGCGGAGGCGTGGTCGGCAAAGCCTGTCGGAGGGGGCGGGGGGACCTGAACCATCAAAAAGCGGACCTCGGGAGCGACCGGGCGGGAGCCGGGTCTGCTGGCAGTATAGTGTAGACCGAGGGCCCGGAGGGTCGCAACCGCCGCCGGGGGGCCGCGTCGGGTCGGCGTCGCTTCCCCGATGGGAAAGGGGACGCGGGCGCCGTGGTATCGGGGATGACACGACGACGCGGCTGGCCCATACTTCGCCCATGTTCGTCGTCGCCGTCGCCAATACCAAGGGCGGATGTGGCAAGACCACCCTTGCCACCCATCTTGCCGCAAGCTTCGCCTGTCGGGGGTATGCCACGGGCTTGGCCGACCTTGACCGCCAGAAAAGCGCGCTGGGCTGGCTAAAACGCCGGCCCGAGGGAGCGGCGCCGATCCAGGGGATCAATCTCGCCCGCGAAGAGGACATCCCCGAGGGCATCGAGCGGCTGGTCGTCGATGCCGCCGCGGCGATGGACAAGGACGTGGTCAAGGATATCGTGCGCCGCGCCGATCTGGTGGTGGTGCCCGTTCTGCCCGGAGTCTTCGACGAAGATGGAACGGCGCGCTTCGTTGGCCATCTCGAATCGCTGAAATCCATCCGCAAGAACCGCCGCGACGTGGCTTTCGTCGCCAATCGGGTGCGCCTCAACACCCGGGCGCTGACCCGTTTGGGCGGCTTCCTTGAAGAGCTGAGCTTTCCGGTGATCGCCCGCCTGCGCGACACCCAGCATTATACGGCCGCCGCCGCCGAAGGGCTGAGCCTGTTCGATCTGCCCGGCGGCCGCGCCGCCGATTATCGCGCGGAATGGACGCCGTTGCTTGATTTCATCGAAATCCGCGTGCGCGGGTAGAGCGCTACCCTTTGGGATAAACTCCCCGGAAATCCCGCTCGCTTCTCCCCTTACCCACAAAGTTATCCACAGGGTTCTCCCCCGGGAGATCGGCGGATTTCCTTGATTTCGGATCCGAACGACCTGGGGGCGGTGGATTTTTTCCCGAATTATGGGGATAGCTTGAAAAAGGGCAGTGAAATGAACGGTCTCGACCCATCGAGGCCGGGGGAATAACCCGGCCGGGGGCGGCCGTTGGCTTACACCAGCAGTTCAACCGCCGGGGGATGCCCGAGAAAGGCGCTCGGGCTAGCGCTGGCCCCATAGGCGCCAGATTGGAAGATCGCCACCAGATCGCCCTCGGCCGCCGCCGGGATCGCCAAAGCCTCGGCGAAGACATCGAGCGGGGTGCACAGGCAGCCGGTGATCGTCGCCCGCTCGCTTACGGGCTCGCCCATCCTGGTGGCGATGACCAGGGGATAGGGCCGTCGCACCACCTGACCGAAATTACCGGTGGCCGCCTGATTGTGGTGCAGCCCGCCATCGGTCACCAAAAACAGGTTCCCGCGCGAGCGCTTGCTTTCACGGATGGCGCAAACATATACGCCGGCCTCGCCGACCAGGAACCGGCCCAACTCGAGGCCCAGGCTCACCCCCGGCAGGTGGTCGCCAAGCAGGCCGGCGGTCTCGGCGACGGCGGCCCCGGCGCGCGCCAGATCAAGCGGCGCGCTGGTCGGCGTGTAAGGGATGCCAAAGCCGCCGCCGATGACGATCTGGCGTGGCGGCCGCGGGCCGGCGAGGTCGAGCAGGGTCTGGCCGACCACGGCGAAGGCGCGGGCGATGCGTTCGGCGTCCAGCGCCTGCGAGCCCCAGAAACAATGCAGGCCCTGATAGTCGAGATCATGGGCGGCGATGGCGGCCAGCACCCCGGGCACCTGATCGGCGTCGATGCCAAAGGGACGGGCGCCGCCACCCATGCGCAAGCCCGCGCCCTGGATCTCGGCCTCGGGGTTGACGCGGACCAGGACGCGCGGGCGCAGGCCGCTGGCGTTTCCGGCCTGGGCGACCCGTCCGACCTCGGCCAGGCTTTCCACGACCACCAGCGCCCCCGCCGCCACGGCGCTAAGAATATCGGCCGGGCTTTTTCCCGGGCCGGCGATCGACAGCGCCGCCGGGGCCATGCCCACGGCCAAACCGGCGCGCAGTTCGCCGGCCGAGGCGGCATCGAAGCCATCGACTAGCGGCGCCATATGGGCGAGCAGGGCCGCCATCGGATTGGCCTTGAGGGAATAGCGGATCGCCATCCCGGCCGGCAGCGCCGCGCGCAGGGCGGCGATGCGCGCGCTCACCGCGCCCCGGTCATAGGCGTAAAACGGCGTGCCCCCGGCGATCCGCGCCAGGTGCGACACCCTTTGGCCGCCGATTGTCAAGTCGCTTCCGCTCACGCCGAAGCCGGGGGGCGGGGAGGCGGTCATGGCGGAGACTCCTGGTCCTTGAGCATCCTCGCCCGCGCCGCCGCCCGATCGGCCTTGCCGCTGGCCGTGCGCGGCAGGCTGTCCACCTGGGTCAGCAGGGCCGGTACCAGATAGGCTGGCAACTGGGCGCGCAGATGGCGGCGCAAGGCGTCGAGGTCGACGGGCGCGCCGCCGGGCGGGGCGGTGACCACCAGGGCCAGCCGCTCGCCCAGAAGCGGGTCGGGCAGGCCGAAGGCCACGGCGTCTTCGATCAGGCCGCTGGCATGGGCCGGCGCCTCGATCTCGGTCGGGCTGACCCGATAGCCCGAGGTCTTGATCAGCCCTTCCGAGCGGCCGACGATGGTCAAATCGCCCTCGTCGTCTTGCCAGCCCAAATCCCCCGACCAGACGGCCAGGCCCGGGCGCGACGGCTCGCCGGGGTGGGGGGGGATCGGGCGGAAGCGCCGCGCCGTGCCCTCGGGATCGTTCCAATAGCCCTTGGCGACGAAGGCGCCGCGATGGACGATCTCGCCGATCTCGTTCGGGGCGCAGCGGCCGCCATCGGGGTGCAGCACCAGAACCTCGGCATTGGCGACCGCCCGGCCGACCGAGCCGGGTTTGCGGCCAACGCGCTCTGGATCGAGCGTCGTCGAGCGGAAAGCCTCGGTCAGGCCATACATCAGATGGATGCGCGCCAGGGGCGCCAGGGCGCGCAGGCGGGCCAGCACCGCTGCGGGCATCGCTCCGCCGGTGCTGGCGAGAAAACGCAAGGAGGCGGTGGCGGCGGGCGGCCAGTCGAGGCGGGCGAGTTGGGCCCAGAGCGGCGGAACCCCGGTCAGCCCGGTGATGCGGTGGTGGGCGCAGGCGGTGATCACATCCTGGGGCAGCAGGTAGTCATGCAAAACGGCCTCGGCGCCGACGGCGAAGGCGGTGGTCAGTTGACTGAAGCCGGCGTCAAAGCCCAGGGGCAGGGCGGCGAGCAGGCGGTCATCGGGGCGGTTGTCCAGGCGGCTGGCGACGCTTTGCGCCCCGGCGATCAGGTTGCGGTGGGTGACGACCACCGCCTTGGGCAGGCCGGTGGAGCCCGAGGTATAGAAAAAGCAGGCCGGATCGTCATCGACGACGGGGTGGGCGGCGATCGGATCGCCAGCCCCGGCCAGCGCGTCGAGATCAAGGCTCTCCCCCCCGGGGGGCGGATCGGGGGAGGCGGGCGCCGGGTCGCCGAAGCGGAGGAGGGTGGTGAGCGAGGGCGGCGGCGTATGGTCGAGCAAGGCCAGCCGCAGAGCCGGGGCGACCAGGATTTTCGCTGCCGAATCGGCCAGGATATGGACGATCTGCGGGCTTTTCAGCACCGGGTTGATCGGAACGAAAACGCCCCCGGCATGGGCGACGGCAAACATCGCCGCCACCGCGTCAAAGCGTTTTTCGGCGATCACCGCCACCCGCTCGCCCGGCCTCAGCCCCAAGGCTTTGAAGCCGGAGGCCAAACGGCACACCCGGTTGAACAACCCTTCATAGGTCAGGCAGGGCGGCGCTGAGCGGCTGATCGCGCCGGCTTGTGACAGGGCGGTGGCCGCCGGGGTGTGGTCGCAGGCGCGGGCGAGAAGATCGCTCAGACCAAAAAGCGCTCTCACGGGTGGCCAACCCCTCCGGCGCCGGGGCGGGTCGGGCGGCGCGGCGGGAGGGAGCGGGGCTTGTCGTCCCTGTCGGCGGAAGGCTCGTCCACGGCGCGCATGCGCAGCAGACCGGTTTCGTCGCCAGGGGTCGGGGCGCCATCGTTTTTGACGGCCCAGTAAACGATGTAAACGATCGCCATCAGCGCGATCAGGAAGAAGATCGAAAACACCGGGCGGTTTCCCTTGACGGCTGAAAAGGAGCGGGCCTGTCGGGTCGTTGCCCCATAGAACTATTTTTTTGCCCGGTTGTCCCGGGAAATGGCGGACTGTCGGCCTTCCGTATCGTGGCAGATCTGATTGCGTCCCCGCTTCTTGGCCCCGTAAAGCGCCCGGTCGGCCCGCCGCAGAGCTTCGCTCAGGGCGAACTTCGGATCCTCGAAGGGGCAGGGGTGGGCGATGCCGATGCTGATGGTGATCTTCACCACCACCGAGGAGTGTTCCCAAGACGGCGCGGTGACCGCCATTTCGCGCACCGCCTGACACAGGCGGTCGGCCACCGCATAGGCTTCGGGCCCGTCCATTTGCAAAAGAACGGCGAATTCCTCGCCGCCGAGCCGACCGATCAGATCGCCATCGCGCAACACCGAGCGGCCGACGATGGCGAGGTGGCGCAAGACCTCATCGCCGGCGGCATGGCCGAAGCAGTCGTTGATATGCTTGAACAGGTCGATATCGATCACAAGCAGCGTGCCCGATCCCGGTTTGTTTTCCAGCAGGCGGGTCGCCAGGGCTTCGAAGGAGCGGCGGTTGGCCAAGCCGGTCAGAGGATCGGTCGCCGCGGTCCGCGCCAGTTCCAGTTCCTGGGTCTTGCGGTCGTTGACTTCGAGGACGATGCCGGTCATCCGCAAGGGAAAGCCGTCGAGGGGGCGGGTTTCGGTAACATCGATGATCAATTCCCACCACAAAAGCGTTCTATCGTGGCGCCAAGCGCGGACATCCAGACGGAAAGCCGGCAGGCCCTCGCGCATGCAGCGGCGCGCCGAGGCCATCACAAGCGCCCGGTCCTCGGGCAGGATGTGGCGCAGCAGGCGGCGGATGGTCAGGCGGGCGCAGGGCGGGGGATAGCCAAGCAGATGGAACAGCGTTTCCGAACACCAGACATCGCCGCGCAGAACGTCAAGCTCCCAAAGACCGCCCCCGGTGGTGCGCTCCATGACGGCGACTTGCTGGCTGCGCACCCTTTGGCGCTCGCGGTGGATCGAACCGGCGATCAAGCCGGCGATAGTCTGGAGGAATTTGATGGTGGTCGCGTTCCAGTCCGCCCCGCCCTGACAATCGTCCAGGCCGATGGTTCCCCACCACTGGCCCTCGACCAGGATCGGCGCGCTCAGCATGGCGGCGGTCTTTTGGCGTTCGAGCGAGGCCTTGAGGAAGCCCGGGGCAATCTCCGCCGTCACCAGCAGCGACGGCAGGCCCCTTTGACGGTCGCGGACCAGATCATGATAGTCGGGCGCGGACAAGGCGGTGCGGAAAAGCCGGAAGCGCTTGCGCAGCTGAAGTTGCCAGCAGTCCTCGCTGATATGTTCGAACAGGTGATCTTGGATGACATGCTGATCGGTTAGCGTGATCGTCTGGAAAACCCAGGTCCTGGTCGCTCCGCTCGCCTCCCCGACCAAGGCCAGGATCTGCTTCATCAATACCGGCCAGGTGTCCGCTCCATCAAGGCGCGTACTGCACTCCGCGAGGCAGGTGAGGAGGCGATCGGCGGACATGGTTTCCTCGGAATGCAAGGGGAAGGTGGCATTCAAAAAACGGAAGAGGAAAATATTTTTAAATGAACTGACTCATTTTTGGTCAGTTTATAATGAATTTTAATCTTCGCCGGAGTTTGCCGCAAGAGGATTTTTTGTTTTTCGAACAAGGGGTAGTCTTGATGTATTCCTTTAGTAAACAAATACAAATTTATGTATTTACCCATATAATTTTGTTGTTAGTTATACTTCTGTATTTCTGTGTGTTCGTTGTCGATGGTTTTTTGTGGTCGGCAAATGTCTGTTATTTTAATATGATCTTCAGCCGAAGGTCCGTGGAAATTCGCGTTTAACAAGTTATCCCTTTATCTATATGCTGGGGCCAATTGTTGTTTCGCGTCGAAAACGGAGGCGTTGAACGCCGGTCGGCTTGCCTTGCCAATTACGGCGGGTAAGCTTCTTAACGGTACTCTATTATTGCGCGTAAAGGTCCAGAGCAAGCTCTGTTCAAAGGGATGTTCTGCAAGTAATGGTTATAATTTTAACCAAATACTTTCTTTTTCGGGAGTCCTCGCGCCTGTCGATCCCCGCGGAAACCTTTTGCGCCCCCCGATACTGTCGCCTGTGAGGAAGGCCCTGATCCGTGGAGACATCATGATCGGAGAATATCTGGCCGCCCTTCTGGGGTTCACCGCCCCCGATCCGAACCTCATCCAGGGATACGTTGAAGGGGATTACCTTTACGTCGGCAGCACGACCGCCGGCAGGCTGACCGCCGTCGATGTGCGCGAGGGCGATCGGGTCGACGCCGGGGACAGGTTGTTTGGCGTGGACGAGCGCGCGGCCCTGGCCTTGCGCGATCAGGCCCGGGCGGTTCTGACCGAGGCCGAGGCCCGCCTGGGCGACCTGCGCAAGGGCAAGCGTCCCGAGGAACTGGCCATGTTGAGCGCCGCCGTCGACGAGGCGAAGGCGGCTTTGGCCTATTCGCTGCGCGATCTCGGGCGCCAAAGGGGGCTGGTCGGTTCGGGGGCCGCTTCGGCCGCCACCCTTGATCAGGCGCAATCCCTGGCCGATCGGGATCAGGCCCGGTTCGACCGGGCGATCAGCGACTATGCCCTGGCCCTGCAAGGCGGGCGGGCCGATGCGATCAGCGCCCAGCAGGCGGTGGTGGAGCAAAGCCGGGCGGCGCTTGCCCGGGCCGAGGTCGATCTTTCCGAACTCAGCCGCCAAGCCCCCGGTCCGGCCCTGGTCGAGGATATTCTCTATCGCCCCGGGGAAGTGGTGGCGGTGGGCACGCCGGTGGTGGTTTTGCTGCCCCCTGAAAACGTCAAGGTGGTGTTCTTCGTGCCCGAACCAAGGCTGGGCGCCCTGCGCATCGGCCAAGAGGTCGCCTTCGCCTGTGACGGCTGTCCGTCCGCTTTGCGCGCCACCATCGGCTTCGTCAGCAGCCGGGCCGAATACACCCCGCCGGTGATCTATTCGGTCGAGACCCGGGCCAAACTGGTCTATCGCGTCGAGGCGCGGCCCCTGGGGCCGGTCCAGGCCCTTCACCCCGGCCAACCGGTGGATGTGAGGCTGGCGGCGGTCCCGGCCCCTTCGGCCGTCCGGTCGGACGAGGGGGTTCGCGGCCCCCTGGTGGTGCCGCCCAAACCGCCAACTGATCGCCCGGGCGGCGGGACGACACAATGAGCACGACGCGCCGGGACGACGCGATGAGCACGACGCGGGCGGTGATCGCCGTTGAGGATCTGGTCAAGCGCTTTGGCGAGCGCACGGTGGTCGACCACGTCAATCTTACGGTGGATCGCGGCAAGATCTGCGGTTTTCTCGGACCCAATGGCAGTGGCAAGACCACCACCATCCGCATGCTCTGCGGCCTGCTGACCCCCGACGGCGGTCGGGGGACCTGCCTGGGTCATGACATCTTGCGCGAGAGCGACGCCATCAAGCGTCGTGTCGGCTATATGACCCAGCGCTTCGGCTTTTATGAAGACCTGACGATCGCCGAGAATCTGGATTTCGTCGCCCGGCTTTACGGACTGTCCCAGCGCCGCCGCCGGGTGGACGAGTCGTTGGAGTCGCTGGGGCTGACCTCGCGGCGCGCCCAATTGGCCGGGTCGCTGTCGGGGGGATGGAAGCAGCGGCTGGCCCTTGCCGCCTGCCTGCTCCACGAGCCCGATCTGCTGCTGCTTGACGAGCCGACGGCCGGTGTCGATCCCAAGGCGCGGCGCGAGTTCTGGGATCATATCCACGCCCTGGCCGGGCGCGGCCTGACCGTGCTGGTCAGCACCCATTACATGGACGAGGCCGAGCGCTGCCATGAAATCTACTATCTGGCCTATGGCCGGCTGAAGGCCCACGGCACGGTGGAACAGGTCATCGCCTCGTCGGGGCTGTCGGTCTGGCAGGTGCGCGGCGCCAACGTCGCCGGCTTGGGCGAGCAATTGAGCAGCGATCCGGCGGTGATCTCGGTCACCTCCTTTGGCACCACCTTGCATGTGGTCGGCACCGATCCGCGGGCCCTGGAGCGGGTGGTCGGCCGCTATCGCCATCTGCCCGGCACCACCTGGACCGCCGTCGAGCCCGGTCTGGAGGATGTGTTCATCCATCTGATGGAGGGGGAATCGGGGCAGTGAGTCGGTATTTTTCGTTTTCGCGCATGGCGGCGATCTTCTTCAAGGAACTGATCCAGATGCGCCGCGACCGGTTGACCTTTGGCATGATGCTGAGCGTGCCGATGCTGCAGCTGATCTTGTTCGGTTTCGCCATCAACACCGATCCCAAGCATCTGGCGACCGTTCTCAATATCCAGTCGCCTTCGGCCTTTTCGCGCGACCTGACGGCGGCGATGAGCAATTCGGGGTATTTCGACATCATCGGCGAAGTGTCGAGCGAGGCGGAAATCGACCGCCTGCTGGATATGGGCGAAGTCCAGTTCGTGCTGACCATCCCGCCCGAGTTCTCAAGCGAATTGCAAAAGGGCAACCGCCCGGTGGTGCTGATGGAGGTCGACGCCACCGATCCGGCGGCGACCAGCAATGCCCTTCACGTGATCGGCCAATTGGCGCGCACCGCCTTTGACCGCCATCTGGTCGGGCCGCTGGCTCCCTTGAAGGTGGGCGAGGACCCGATCGATCTGCGCATCCATTCCCGCTACAACCCCGAGGCCAACAGCCAGTACAACGTCGTGCCCGGGCTGATGGGGGTGATCTTGACCATGACCATGGTGATGATGACCTCGCTGGCGATCACCCGCGAACGCGAGCGCGACACCATGGAAACCCTGCTGTCGATGCCGGTGCGGCCGCTGGAGGTGATGATCGGCAAGATCCTGCCCTATATCGGCCTGGGCTATATCCAGATTATCGTCGTGCTAATCGCCGCCCGCTTGCTGTTCGATGTGCCGGTGGTCGGTAGTCTTGGCCTGCTCGCCCTGCTGCTTTTGCTGTTCATCGCCGCCAATCTGGCCATCGGCCTGACCTTCTCGGCGCTCTCGGCCAATCAGTTCCAGGCCATGCAGATGAGCTTCTTCTATTTTCTGCCCGCCCTTTTGCTCTCGGGCTTCATGTTCCCCTTTCGCGGCATGCCGGTCTGGGCCCAGGTTCTGGGCGAGATCCTGCCGCTGACCCATTTCCTGCGGGTGGTGCGCGGCATCCTTCTAAAGGGCAACGGCTTTTGGCAGGTCTGGCCCGAACTCTGGCCCCAGGCCCTGTTCACCCTGGTCGCCTTCGCCATCGCCCTGAAGGTCTTCCGCAAAACCCTTGATTAGAAACGCCGGCGATAGACTGCCGGGGTTTCCCCGAAGGTGCGGCGAAACAGGCTGATGAAGGCGCTGGCCGTCGCATAGCCCAGATCCAGGGCGATGGTCGTCACCGGCAGGTCGGTGGCCAGCATTTCCAATGAGCGCATCAGCCGGGCGCGTTGGCGCCATGCGGTGAAGGTGAAGCCCGTCTCGGTGACGAAGCGTCGGCCCAGGCTGCGCGGACTGATCGCCGCCCAACGGGCCCAGGCTTCGAAATCGCGCTCATCGGCCGGATCGGCGATCAGGGCGCGGGCGATCCGCTCCAGTCGCGGGTCGCGGGGCAGGGGCAGGCCGAAGGGTTCGACCGGCAGGTTCCTTATTTCATCAAGCAGCACGGCGGCCACATGGGCCTTCTGTTCGTCGAGCGGGACGAAGGGCTCCAGGGGCCATGTCGCGGCGCGCAGGACCGCTTCGCGCAGCAGGCCCGAGGTGCGGATGGTGCAAGGGCTGCTTGGCAAATCCTGGCAGGCCGCCGGGGCGATATAGACGCTCCAGCCATCGAACGGCCCGTGGGACCGGCCCCAATGGACATGGTTGGGCGGCAGCCATACCGCATGGATGGCCGGGACAACCCAAACCCCGGCCTCGACGGAGACCGACACCAGCCCGCGCGTCGATCCGAACAGTTGCCCCCGGGCGTGGTGATGGGGGGGCGAAACCAGTTCGCGCCCCTGACTCCCGGCCGCGGCGATCACGATCGGTCCATCGGCGACATCGACGAAAGCGAACGGTAGCGTGAGATTGGGCATGGCGGCATTTCGCTATCAAATGGCGCCCATAGCTTACAGTCGCCAAAAATCTTGCGCTAGCCTGGGCGAAGAAAGCGGATAACCCAGTGCTAGAGAGGCGTTTTGAGTATGGCGATTCCCGATGAGACGGGCCAAGGCCCGAGCGATACCCCCAATCTCGACGAGCTTTACGCCCAGCCTTCCGAGATGATTCAGAAGGCCGTGCTCGACCATCTGGTGGAGGCCCATGCGGCCTACCTCAAGGTCGCGACGTTTTTTTGTCTCGCGACGGCGGGTGGGGCGGGGCTGGACGCCTCGCCGCGTGGCGGTCCGCCGGGATTCGTCAAAATGATCGATGCCCATAGGGTGGTCTTCGCCGATTGGCCGGGTAACAACCGGATCGAATCGATGCGCAACCTGGACCAGGATGATCGCGTCGGCATGCTGTTCCTCTTTCCCGGTCTGGACGTTTTCCTGCGCATCAACGGTCGAGCCCGGCTGACGACCGAGCCGGCGCTGTTGGCAAGCTTGGCCGAGGGGAACCGCCCGCCCAAGGTCGCCACCGTCGTTCACGTGACCGAAGTGCTTTTCCACTGCGGCAAGGCGGCGCATCGGGCCCATTTGTGGGACGGGCCCTCGAAGATCGGCCCCGGGGTCGTGCCGACGGTTGGCGCGGTGATGGCCTCGTTCAGGCTGCTTGGCGAGGCCCAGGTTGCCCAGGTCGACGCGGCCTATGCGCAAGCGGTCAGGACCGAGTTGTATTGACCGGGCGAAGGGATCGGCGCAGGCGGCCCAGGCCGAGGCGGGCGCAGCCGATCAGGCCGCGCGCCGTGGTCGGAGACTGGATCTCCAGCCCGACCACCGGGCGCTCCGCGGTCATCCAGTCGCGCTTATAGGGCTCGTCGCCCAGGCCGAAGTCGATCTCGCTCACGCCGTCGCGGTTGATCACCTCCTCGGCCAGGGCTTGCGTGAGCAGCGAGCCGACCGACAGGTCATCGAAACGCGGATGGTGGGCCAGCTTGTAGATGGTCGCCCGCCCGGCCGAGACCAGCCAGATCTGGGCCGCCGCCGGGGCGCCGTCGATGTGGAGAACCCCCAGGCGCAGGGCCCCGGCCTTGGCCGCCGTGACGGCCAGGGCGCGTATAAAGTCCGGTGACGCTTCGGCCGGCTTCCAGCTTGCGCCATAGACGGTCTCATAGGCGGCCAAAGCCCCGGCATCGGCGGTGCGGTGGAGGCGCAGGGTCATCGTGCCCTGGCGCTCCAGCCTCGCCTTTTTGCGGGCCAGGGTGTGGCGCAGGCGCGAGGGACGGGCGGCGGCGTAAGCGCCATAGGCCCCAGCCTCGACCGGCGCATACCAGTTTTGCCATTGGGCGAAGCGGCCGTGGACCAGCGGCGGTCGGCGCAACCCGCGCTCCAAAGCCGCCAGATCGGGCGAGTCCGCCCGCAGATAGCGCAGTTCCAGCGATGGCGCGCCCCGTCGCCCCAGCTTTTGGGACAGATGACGGCCAAGATCTTCGATGATCGCCGCCCGCTCGCCGCCGCCGGCCGGGCAACTGGCGGTGTAGTCGGTGGTGTAATAGCTGGTCAGGCTGCGCAAGATGCCGTTCTGGCGGCGCAGGCAAAATAGCGCGGCCCGGGGACCCTCCTGATCGAGGACGAAGATCGCCGGGGTCGCCCCGGCGTCGGCGGGTTCCAGGCCATGGGCGAACAGGCAGGCGAACCATTCGGGGGAATGAAAAAAGCCGCCGATCGTGCCGACGTTCAATGCGGCGCCGAAGCGCTCGTTGAAGGCGGCGAAGGACGAAAGCTTGATCAGGCTCATCGCCCGCTCCGCCGGGCGGGGGGCGGCGTCTTTTGCCTTGTGCGAGGCGGAGGCCTCGCCGACACTCCGCCGGTCACAGACGTGGCGCCCGCCGCGCGCTGGGCGTCGAGGAGGACAAGATGGCCGGACTCTCCCGCGATCGGCGCAAGATACTGCACGTTTTTCCGTCCTTCGAGGTCGGGGGAGCGCAAATCCGCTTCAGCCGGATCATAGCCGGGCTGGGCGAGGACTTCGAGCATGGGGTTATCGCGCTTAACGGCAACAGCGAGACCCTGTCGCGCCTGCCCGCCGGCGCGCCGGTGCGGCTGCTGGCGCTGGACTATGACACCAAGGGCGGTGTAGGCCGCTTATGGCGGTTCCGCAAAACCCTGGCCAGCGAGCGCCCCGATCTGCTGGTGACCTATAACTGGGGGGCCATCGAATGGGGCTTGGTCAACCTGCTCGCCCCCTTGTGCCCCCATGTCGATATCGAGGACGGCTTCGGCCCCGACGAGGCGGCCGGGCAATTGCCCCGGCGGGTGGCGCTGCGCCGCTTGGTCTATGGCCGGGCGCAGCGGGTGATCGTGCCCTCGCGGGTGCTTGAGCGACTGGCCCGCGATCGCTGGAAGGTGCCGGTCGAGCGGCTGTGCTACCTGCCCAATGGCGTGCCGGTGGACAGCTTCGGCGCCCCGCCCGAGGCGTCGCTGGTGGCGCGGCTGGGCATCGATCGCGACCAGCCGGTGATCGGCACCCTGGCCTCGCTGCGGCCCGAAAAGAACCTGTCGCGGTTGATCGAGGCTTTCCGGCTGGCGGTCTGCCAGCCCGGCCGGCCCGGGCAACTGGTGATCATCGGCGATGGGGTTGAACGGCCGGCCCTGGAAGCCCAGGCGGCGGCCGCCGATCTGGGCGCGCGGGTGATTTTTACCGGCGCGCTGGACCGCCCGGCCCGGCTGCTGGGCGCGCTGTCCCATTACGCCTTGTCGTCGGACACCGAGCAGATGCCGCTGAGCTTGATCGAGGCGATGGCCGCCGGTCTGCCGGTGGCGGCCACCGATGTCGGCGATGTCGCCGAGATGGTCGCCCCGTCCAACCACCCCTTCGTCGTCGGCCGCTCCACCGAGGATCTGGCCCGCTCGCTGGCCGGGCTGCTTGAGGATGCCGAACGGGCCAAAGCCATCGGCGCCGAGAACCGCGCCCGCGCTTTCGCGCTGTTTGGCGAGGACAAGATGATCGAGGCCTATCGCCGGGTGTTTCGCGGGCAAGCGCCCGATTAGGGCTCTGGCGGCAGGGCTTTGAGCCACTGGGTGGTGATCTCGCGCAACCGCTGTTCATGGCGCGGGTCGGAAAAGGTGTGATCGGCCCCGGGGAGAGAGGTGACGGTGATCCCCGGCCAGCGCCGTGAGCCGAGCACCGAGGCGGCGAACAGCCCGGCCGTCACGTCCTGATCGGCTAGAATGACGAGCAGCGGCACCTTGTGCCGGGCAAGGGCGGCGCGCAGGCGGCAGGCCAGACCGCCTTGCGCGGTCTCATCCCCGCGCGGGGCGCGCTTGAGCAAGCCGCCCAGCCCGCGCAGGGCCGAGCGCCAGGGCAGGTCGCCGCGCAGCAGCTTGCCCCAGAACGCCTTGGAGCGCAGTTGGCCACGGTAATAAAGCCGGTCGCGCAAGGGCGCCTGCTCGGCCTCTTGGGCCCAGGGGTTGACCAGGATGGCGCCAGCGAGCGGCACATGGTCGAGATCGAGCAGAACGGCGCTGGCGCCATCGCATAACCCCCAGGCGACGATCTGGCGCAACGATGGCACCCACGCCCGCAGGCCGGCCAGGGCGGCGGTGATATCGGCGCGGCTGGCCTCGAACCCCGGCGCCGTTCCCTCGCTATCGCCCATGCCGCGCAGATCGAAGCGCAGCACCGGAAAGCCGGCCTCGGCGACATGGCGGGCAAGGCGGACATTCTGGCGATGGGCGCCCACCCGGTACTGGGGACCGCCGACGACGATGATCAGCCCGACGGTGGGGTGAGGCTTGGCCGTGGGATGGAAAACGCCGATCAGCGACGAACCCTCGCAGGTCAGGGACAGCGCTTCTTCGGCGGGGGCGGGAAAGCGATCGACGGTCACGATACGGACCACAGGGCGGTGGTGCGCGCGATCAGTTCGGGGGCGGCCTGTTTGCCTTCAAGCATCCAGAAGGCGGGGGCGGGAAAGCGATCGACGGTCACCTGCGCCTCCTCCTCCACCCCACCGGCCCCTTCGCCGCTTTCTTCCCGGCTGCGAAAGAGGTGGATCGGGCAGGTCTTGGGCAAGGGGGGGGCGAGACGGCGCAGATCGCTGGCGAAGGCGGCGGTCAGCACGCTGCCCGAGATCACCAGATCCTCGCCGGCCAGCAGGCGGGCCTCCAGGCTGGCGGCGGGCTCGGCGCGCTCGCCGCGCAGGCGGCGGGCGATGGTACGCAGGCGCAAAAGATGGGCGAGCTGGGCCTGCCCCGACAACAGGGGCTCCCACAGCACCAGACGCTTGGCGGCCAAGGGGTTGGCCATGTCGACGGCAAGGGCCGCCCCCAGGCGCAGGCCCATCAGGCCGAGCAGGGGATGGCCGGCGGTTTCCAGCCACAGCGCCGCCGCCGCCACATCCTCGCGCCACACCGGCCAGCGCTGCGCCGTCTCGTCGCCGGCGCTGTCGCCGGTGCCGCGCGGATCAAGGGCGAGCAGGCCGATGCCGCCGGCGGCCAGGGCGCGGCCAAGTAGAAAGATCGAGCGCCGCGCCCGGTTCATTTCCTCGCCAAAGGGCGGCAGATAGACAACCACCCCGCCCCCCACCGTCGGCGGAGGGTGGAAGAGGGCGAACACCCCATCGAGGAACAGGCCACGCGCCGGGGGCAAGGTCAAAATCAGCCGACCTTTTCTTCGACGAAGCGGCAGAGCGTTCCCACGGTTTCAAAGGTGGCGGCGCTGATGTCGCCATCCTCGATCACGATCTTGAAGCGATCTTCCAGCCCCATCAGCAAGGCGGCGATGGCCATGCTGTCCAACTCGGGGATGGCGCCAAGCAAACAGCTCTCGGCGGTCAAGCCGTCGGCCCGCTCGCCGATCTGCAAGGTCTCGCGCAACAGGGCGATGACGATGCCGGCGGTTGGCGACGGGGCGGTTCCCAGGGGGGCGCCGGGGGTGGTCATGCGCTCATCCTTGCCGGCAGGCAGGCCGCGCCGACATGGGCGGTCAGGAAATCATCGAGCACGATCAGCGCATAAAGCGCCGCGCCATGATCCCAGTTCCCCCCCAGGTGCTGCTCGACCAGCTTTGCGACGGCGGCGCCATCGAACAGGCCGCTGGTCACCAGGGCCGATCGGCCGGCCAGGGCGCGGGTCCGCCCCGACCACGGGCCGCGCAGCCAGTCGGTCAGCGGAATGGAGAAGCCCATCTTGCGGCGATAAAGCACCTCATCGGGCAGCAGGGGCCGCAGCGCCCGTTTGAGCAGGTATTTGCCCGTTCCCCCCGACAGCTTGAGGTCGGGGGACAGGCCGGCGGTCCATTCGACGAAGCGGTGATCGAGCATCGGCACCCGGACCTCCAGACTGGTGGCCATGCTGGCGCGATCAACCTTGGTCAGGATGTCGCCGGGCAACCAAGTTTTGAGATCGACATATTGGGCGATGGACAGCGGATGATCCGCCGGCGCCCGCGTCATATGGCGGCGCAGAACCTCCGAGGCGCCATAGCCGGCAAGCTCGGCCCGCATGGTCTTGCTGTACAAGCCGCGGCGCAGGCCGTCGGGGATCACCGAAACGGCGTTGAAATAGCCCTCCACCCGGTCGCGGCCCAGGGCCTGGAAGGTGGATTTGGCGCGCAGAACCTGGGGGGCCCAATCAAGCTTGGGATAGACGCGGCCCAGGGCGCCAAACAGCGGCCCACGGGCGGCCTGGGGCAGGATGCGGCGCACCGCCTCTTCGGCGGTATGGAAGCGGTAGCGGCGATAGCCGGCGAAAAGCTCGTCCCCGCCATCGCCCGACAGGGCGACGGTCACGGTTTCGCGCGCCGCCTGACAGACCTTGAGGGTCGGCAGGGCCGAACTGTCGGCGAAGGGTTCGTCGTAGATCGCCGTCAGCGGCCCGACCTCGCTCAGCGCCTGGGCGGGCAGGGTATGGACCCGGTGGTGGGTGCCATAGCGCTCGGCGACGGTTTTGGCATAGGCCGATTCGTCGAAGCGGGCCTCGGAAAAGGCGATCGAGCAGGTTTCCACCGGGCGGTCGGTGGCCCCGGCCATCAGGGCGACCATGGCGCTGGAATCAACGCCCCCCGACAGGAAGGCGCCGACGGGAACATCGGCGACCAGATGACAGCGCACCGCCTCGTCCAGGCGGTCGATCACCTCGGCGCACAAGTCGTCGGTCTTGGCCGGGCGGCTCGGGGTGGTGAAGCTGACATCCCAATAGCAGTGGGGCCGGCCCGGCGCCTCGCCCCGGCGGAAGGTCAGGGTATGGCCGGCTTCAAGCTTGAGGATATCCTTGAAGATCGAGCGCGGGTCGGGAACATAGCCATAGGCCAGGAAATCCTCGATCGCCAGGGGATCGACGACCTTGGGGATATCTTCGACACCGGTCAGGCTTTTCAGCTCGGAGCCGAACATCACCCGGCCATCGGCCAAACAGGTGTAATGCAGCGGCTTGATGCCTAAGCGGTCGCGGGCCAGGAACAAGGTCTGGCTGCGGTCGTCCCACAGCGCATAGGCGAACATGCCGCGCAGATGGCGCACCGAGTCCTCGCCCCATTCCTCCCAGGCGTGGATCACGGTCTCGGTGTCGCTGGCGGTGCGGAAGACATGGCCGGCGGCCTTCAGCTCGGCCACCAGCTCGGCATTGTTGTAAAGCTCGCCATTATAGACGAGCACCACGCCGCCGCCGTCGTTGGTCATCGGCTGGCGGCCACCGCCCAGGTCGACGATCGACAGGCGGCGATGGCCAAGGCCGATGCCCGGCCCGATGAAGACGCCGCCGTCATCGGGACCCCGGTGAAACTGGCGCTGGTTCATCGCCTCGACCAGGGCGCGATCGACCGGCCGGGAGGCGGTGGGATGGTAGATGCCGACGAGTCCACACATGCTCAGCGGTCCTTCTCTTGGGCGAGGGCGAGGCCCGGGCCGAGATCCCCTTGGCCGGCGAGGAAGCGGCCAAGCAGGGCCCGGGCGTCGTCGAGAGCCTGGGGGGATGCCGGGGCGGCGGCGAGCGGGACCGAGATCATCACCAGGGCGGCGGCGGGCTGGCCGCCGGGCAAGACGCCCAGCACCTGGAAGATCTTGGCCGCCTTGGCATCGGTGGTGAAATGGCCACCGACCCAAAGCCACGACCAGACAAGGCGCTGGCGGCCCGGTCCGGCGATCACTCTTTCGCGAACCGCCGCCAAGCCGGCGACGGGGTCGGTAAGGGCGACGACGCGCTCGCCTTGGCTGACCATCTCCAGCCCGGCCGGATCGATGGTGGCCGAAACGGCCTCGGCGCCTTGGCGCTGGTGGGTGAAATAGGCGATCACCCGGTCCACCGCCCGGCCGCCGATCAGGAAGGCCCGATGATCAACGAGATCGGCGCCGGGGATCTGGGGAGTCCACAGCGGATCGGCGGTGCTGGCTGGGCCCGGCGCCGGCAGGATCAGCGCCGCTGGGGCGAGGCGGCCGGCCAGCGAGGTCTCGATCGCCGCATTGGCCGCGACCGGGGTGGCGGCCAGGGCGAGAACCGCGATCCCCGTCCGCAGCGGGCGCAAGGGGCGCGCCGAAGACGGCGGGTGCGCGCCCTTGCGCCGGAGCGGTCGCGGCGGCTCGCGCGTCAGCCAGCCAAGGGCGAAGATGAAGACGCTGACCAGGCTCAGGAAAACCCAGCCATAGATGACATGATCGAAAGCGGCGGCGGTTTCGTGGCCGGCGTGTCGGGCCAGTAAAATGATGCCGATCACCCTCAGGCCATTGGCCAGAACGGGCACGATAGCGCAAGAGAGCAAAAACAGCGCCCGTCGCCACGCCGAGCGGTGGACGACGGCGCTGATCACCGCCCCGAAGGTCAAGGTGGCGACCAGGAAGCGCAACCCCGAGCATTCCTGGGCGACCTCGAAATTGCCAAAGGGCGTGATCAGGAAAACCCCGTCGTGAAAGACCGGCACGTCAAACAGCGCCAGACCGTTGGCCGCCAGCGAGGCGGTGATGGCCTGGAGCGAGGGGATCAGGGCGTCGCCGATGGGCAGAAGGAAGATCAGAAAGGCCAAAGGCAGGGCCATCGCCTTGGCGAACCCTTGGCCAAGGGCGGCGATCAGGGCGCTTTGCAGCAGCAAGATCACGCCGAGATGCTCGACGAACTGCACGCTGCCCAGGCGTCCGGCCAGCCAGAGCAGGGCGGCGCCGACGACCGCCAGGAAGGCCAAAGGCCAGGGGGCGAAGGCCACGCCGCGCACCAGGTCGCGCCGCTCCCACCCCAGCCACAGGGCGCAGGGGATGACGGCGAAGGAATGATGGTAATCGGCGATGGTCGCCCACAGCCCGATCATCGAGCCGAAGGTCTCGAAAAACAGCAGAAAGATCCCCAGGCAGATCGCCGTTCCCAGGGCCAAAGCCGAAGCGTCCGCGCCGCCGATCGCCCAGCGGGGGGCCAAAGGCGCGGTTGCGACCAGCGGTTCTCTTCCCCTGTTCATCGGCTTCCCCGCCATCGCCTATTTGTGCCCGCCATCGCTTATTTGTGAAGGTAATATTCGTAGGGCTTCGAGCGGGTCAGCGACGACAAGAAGCGGGTTCGGGTGGCGTTGAGCACCACCGAGACGCCCTCGTGGTCGCCAATCATGTCGAGCGTGGCGCGGACTTCCTGCTCGGTCGTCCGCTCGGCTTCGACGACGAGAAGGATCTGACCGACCTGAAGCTTCAGGGCCATGCCCTCGCTGCTGACCAGGAAGGGGGCGGTATCGATCAGGATCAGGCGGTCGGGATAGCGTTCGGCCAGTTCGCTGATCACCGACAGCGCCCGCTGGCTGGCCAGCAATTCCGGTCCCATGCGATGGGGCTGGCCGCTGGGAATGATGCCGAGGGTGGGAATATTGGTCGGGCGCAGAACATCGGCGATATCAAGGCTGGGATCGGACAGCAGGTCGCTGAGGCCGGGCAGGGCCTTCATGCCAAGGGTCGGCGATAATCCCGGACGGCTGAGATCGGCATCGACGACCAGAACATGCAGATCGATCTCCTTGGCCAGACTCATCGCCAGATTGATGGTGACGAAGGTCTTGCCCTCGCCCGGCATCGAACTGCTGACCATCACCGCGTTCATGTGATCCTTGGGATCGGCGGTGAAGGCCCGTTCCAGAAGCTGGCGCTTGATCAGCCGGAATTCGTCGGTGATGCGGGCCCGGGGGCTGTTGGGTGTCAGGAAGCCGCGCTTTTCCAGGGCGGCAAAATCGATGGTGACCGGGTCGGGCCGGGGACGTTGCGGCTTATCGGCCTCGGCGGCCCGGGCGGCGGGTGCGGCCGGCGGCGGCGCCCGCTTGAACGGCGGCGGCGGGGGAACCGGCTGGGAGCGGGCAGCGCCGTCGGGCGAGGCGATGGGGGGCGCGGCCGGGGGAGGGGGGATCGGACGGGGGGGGAGCGGCGCCGAGGACGCGGCGTCGATCAGCAGCCGGGCGGCTCGCTCGACGGTGGAGAGAGGGCGCGGCGGCTGGGTCGTCTTATCCAGGGTATCCTCCTTGCTCATGGCATCAAACCGCCGGCTGTGCCGGGAGGGAATGGCCACTGGCGAGCGACGCGGTCATCGGGAAGGAGAACTGGTCTTGCAGCCGCTGCGGCAGCAAGGTGGGCAGTCCCCATTGGTATTCCACCAGCATCAGGGCCATCCAGGCGACGACCAGCAGCAAGGCGCTGGCGCTGAACGAGCCGAGGGCCAGCTTGGAGCCAAGGGTTCGCCGGGGGGCGATGAACGAGATCGTTCCGATCACCGGCACGCCCAGCGCATGGATGATGCGATAGGGACTATAAAAGGTCGATTGCATGGCGCTGATCAGGAAGGTCAGGGCCAGCCCCAGGCCAAGGCCGCCAAACAGCACCGCCGTAATCAGCAAGGACCGCTTGATGCCCGAGGGATGCTGGGCCTTCTGCGGCGGGTTGATCACCCGGAACTGGACCTTTTCGGCTTCCATTTCCCGACTTTGCGACAGCTTGGCCGCCTCCTGGCGGGCCTGGAGCTCCTCGAACTGGCGGCGGACCAGCTCGGCGTCACGGGTCAGTCGGGTAAACTCGGCCTCGACCTCGGGAACCCGGGGCGCCTTCGCCTCCAGTTGGGCCACTTCCTCGGTCTTGCGGGTGAAACGGTTTTCCAAGGCGGCGATCTGCGCCGTCAGGGCGACCTTTTCCATGCGGACGTTCTCATAGACCGGATTGGGAATGGCCCCCATCCCGCCGGCGGACGATCCGCCCTCGCTGCGCAGGCGATCTTCAAGGATCGCCAGTTGCCGGCGCGTCTCCTCCATCGCCGGATGCTTTTCCGTATAGCGCAACTTAAGATCGTCGAGCGAGGCTCGCATCTGCTCGACCCGCATCTGCAGCGGCGACATCGCCGCCGCCCCCCCTGAGGGAACCATCGGCTTGAGATCGCCAAGCTGGGTGGTCATCGAGGCGACCTTGGCCTTGGTATCGGCGATTTCGGCGGCGATCGCCGCCGTCTCGCGGCGCAGGCCGTCGAGATACTCGCGGTAGGTCGAGGCCCCGGGCAGGAACTCGGTGTTCTCGCGCTTGAAGTCGGCAAGTTTGCGCTCGGCCTCGGCGACCCGCTCTTCGTATTCCTTGACCTGCTTGCCGATGAACTCGCGGGCGACGTCAAGTTCCTGGCGGGCGAAGCCAAGATTGCTTTCAACGAAGATGGTCAACAAGGTGTCGACGACGCGGAAGGCGACTTCGGGATCGCGGGCGCCATAGGAAATAGTGAAGGTGTTATTGCGTTCCGACATGCGGACCGAAATATCCTTTTGCACCTTGGTGACCGCCGCGTTGAAATCGGCGGGCGAGGAACCGCCGAGGCCGACCACCCGCACCACCTTTTCCAGGTTGGGCCGGCTGGTCAGGGTCTGGTTCATGATGCGGAGCTTGTCGGTGCCGACATCGATGGTCATGCCCTGGAGCAGCGGGCGCAACAGGGACTCGGTTTCAACATAAACCGTCGTCGCCGTCGAATAGACATTGGGGATGAGGGCGACGGCGCCCCAGCCGACAAGGCACGCCACCCAGGCCACCACCATGACGATCCAACGGCGGCGCCACATGGCGGGAACATGGGAGAGAAGGGCCTCGAAAATCGCGTTCACTCAGAGTTCCCTTTTCGAGGATGGGCGAAGGGCGGGCGGTCTCGGAGACTTAATTTTCACGGATCGAACTTATCATTGCGTCTTTTTTTCGAGAAGAGGATATTCATAGGGAATAGTCTCTTCGTCGGGAGGGGTGTTTCAGTATAGCGCCCCATTGTATTAGTTTATACATGGAAGGGCATTACGAAGTACGGTAAAAAGTGCGGGTAGAATTGATTTATCCTTTATGAGGATGAGATCCTAATCTATTGCCGTTAACGGATTGCCTTGGTGTGGTTCCATTCTCTGATTCATTTTGGGGGCGATATAATATGATACGCGCGTGCATTGTTCGGAGGCTTTCTCTTCTTTTCGTAGGGGTGGCGTTTCTTGGCGGCCTTGCGGCCTGTTCGGGTTTGGATGCGCCGCCGGCGACCGGATTCGAGACGGGAGAGCGACCGGTCTATGTGGTCGGCCCCGGGGATTCGCTGGATGTCTTCGTCTGGGGGCAGCCCGATCTGTCGCGCTCCATCGTCGTTCGCCCCGACGGCCGCCTGACCCTGCCGCTGGTCACCGATCTGGTCGCGGCGGGCAAAACGCCCTCTGAATTATCGGCCGCGATCACCGAGCAGCTGCAGACCTACGTGCAAAATCCGGTGGTTTCGGTGATGGTCGTCAATTTCGCCGGCCCCTTCGACAAACAGGTCCGCGTCGTCGGCGAGGCCGCCACGCCCAAGGCCCTGCAATACCGCGACCGCATGACCACTCTGGACGCGATGATCGAAGTCGGCGGCTTGAAGCAGTTCGCCGCCGGAAACCGCGCCGTTCTGGTGCGCGGCCAGCCGCCCGAGGCCAAGTCCTACCGCGTCCGTCTGGAAGATCTGATGAACGACGGCGACATCACCGCCAATGTGCCGTTGATGCCCGGTGACGTTCTGATCATTCCGCAGAGCTGGTTCTAGGCGATTCGCATGGATGCGGTTGGGGGTCCATGGGAAATGTCGACACACCGGATGAACGCGGTCGGCGGCGGGGCCTCGCGCTCCGCCGGCGACCGGCAAGGGGGGGCGGTTGGCGGGGCCGGGCACCGCGCCAAGGCGTCACCGCGCCCCGGTCTGCCTTTGGTGCTGCTGTCGGGGCTGGGCGCCTGGGCCATTCCCCCGGCCGCCGCCGAGGTCGATATCACGCCGAGCCTCTCGCTCGAGGAAGCCTATACCGACAACGTCTATATGACCGAATCGGGCAAGGAGGGCGATCTGATCTCCACCGGGACGGCGGCGATCGACCTGCGGTCGCTGTCGCGGCGCTTGAAAGCCTCGTCGAACTATTCGATCAGCCAGGATCTGTATCTCGACCATTCCGAGTTGAACGGCTATCAGCAGTCGTTTTTGGGGGTCAATCAGGCGACGGTGGTCGAAGAGCATTTTTTCGTCGATGCCCGTGGCGCGCTCAGTCAGCAGCAGACCTCGGGGGTCGGCGATCAGACGGCCACCAATCGCACCAATCCCGGCGGCGGCCAGACCCAGGTGCTCAACGTCTCGCTGCGCCCTTATTATGTCCAGCATTGGGATGACTTGGTCGTCAGCACCCTGTCCTATCGCCTCAACACGGTGCAATACCTTTCGCCGTCGTCGGGTGACAGCGGCGAGACGCCCGAAGGCAGCGTTCAGCACCAGACCTCGATCGAAGTCGGCAATGGCACCTTCTTCGACCGCACCTTGTGGGCGGCGCGGGTGGAAGACGACCGCTCGGTCGGCGGATCGAAGGAGACGACCTCGCAAACCTATGAGGGGCGGGGCGAGTACCGTCTGACCCGCATGGTCGGGCTGCTCGCCACCGTCGGCTATGATTCGTTTTCCGATGGCGGGGACTCGGAGGACTCCGAGGAGACCACCGCGCTTTATGGCCGATCGAACAGCGACCAATACTCGGGGGCCTTCTGGAACGCCGGCGTGCACCTGACGCCGGGGCCGCGGACGGATCTATCCGTCCGCTATGGCCAGCGCTACAACGAACCCTGGTGGAGCGGCGATCTGACCTATCGCCTGTCCGAGGCCCTGACCTTCCGGGCCAGTTATGGTGTCGACGTTCAGAACCAGCAACAAAATCTGGCCTCGCGGCTTGATGCCGTGCGCTTCGATGGCGATACCCTGGATCTGGTCGATGGCGCGGGCAATCCGGCCGATCCCAATCGCACCGATTCGACCCTGGTCGATGCCGTCTCGCGGACGGAAACCCTGCGGGTGGGATTGAACGGCGTTCTCGATCGCAACAGCTTCGAAGTGCAGGGGTCCTATATCCAGCGCGATTACGGATCGTCGTCGCTGCGTCCGAAAGACAATACGCTTCAGGTCTCCGGGTCTTATCGCCGCACCCTGTCGCCGCTGACCGGCGCCGGCGTGCGGGTGTCTTATTCGACCCGGGATGGCGAGTTCAGCGGAACCACGTCAAGCAGTTCTTCGGCCTCAAGCGCCTCGGCGTCGAAGAACACCCTGATGATGTCGGTGAATATGGACCACAAGCTGAGTGACACTTTGCGCGGACGGGTGGAAGTCAGCCGCCTGGAACGCAGCGGAGGCAGCGAGGTCACCGAAAACGCCGTGTCGCTTTTCCTGAAAGCCTCTTTCTGAGAGAAGCTCCCCCATGTATCTGGATTTCTACGGTCTTCATGCCCATCCCTTCCAATTGACGCCCGATCCCGCGTTCTTTTTTGGGGCGAATGGGCATACGCGGGCGAAATCCTATCTGATGTTCGGCCTGAGCCAGGGGGAAGGCTTCGTCGTGGTCACCGGCGATGTCGGGGCGGGCAAGACCACTTTGCTGTCGCATATGCTGCGATCGCTGTCGGATCGGAGCATCCGCGTCGCCCGGCTGTCGACCACCCAGCTCAGCGCCGATGACACGGCCCGGGTGGTCGCCCGCGCCTTCGGCCTTGCCGAGCCCGCCCATCCGAGCAAGGGGGCTTGGCTGGAGGCGATCGAAGTTTTTCTCACCCAGGTCCGCGCCGCCGGCGAACGCTGCGTTCTGATCGTCGACGAGGTTCAGAACATGGGCTTCGCTGCCCTGGAAGAACTGCGGATGCTGGGCAACTTGGGGATCGACGACGGCCATTCGGCCCTGCAGACGATCCTGGTCGGCCAGCCGCAGTTCCGCAACACCCTGGCCGGTCCCAGCCTCGATCAATTGCGCCAGCGCATCGTCGCCTCGTGTCATCTGGGGCCGATCGAGCCCGAGGAGGTCGGCCACTACATGCGCTATCGCCTGACCCAGGCGGGATGGCGGGGCGATCCGTCGTTCGAGGAGGCGGTGTTTCCGGCGGTCTATCGCCACAGCGGCGGTTTGCCGCGGCGGATCAATATTTTGTGTTCGCGGCTGCTGCTTGCCGGCTTCCTTCAGGAACGCCACGACCTGCGCGCCCAGGATGTGGAAGAGGTCGCCGCCGAACTGGAGGCCGAGGCCGGCGAGGTGATCGGGGTGGCCGGGGAGACCCGGGCCGGCGCCCGGCTGGACGGCCGCTTCATCGACGCCGGATCGCTGGCCGATCTTGAGGAGCGGGTGCTGGGCATCGAGGAACGCCTGCGCAAGGTCGATCTGGTGGTGCGGCGGGGCTTGCTCAATTTTTCCGATTTCGTCTCTGAACTGAACGCTGTCTGGAAAGGCCGGCCCTGATGGATGTTCTAGTCTCCCCCCCCCGCGCCGTCCCCGGCGTTCGAGCCGGTGGTCGCCCCGCCCCTGCGCCGCGACGGACGCATCGTCAATGCCATGAGCGTCGATGTCGAA
Source organism: Rhodospirillum rubrum ATCC 11170 (assembly GCF_000013085.1). Classification (NCBI taxonomy): domain Bacteria; kingdom Pseudomonadati; phylum Pseudomonadota; class Alphaproteobacteria; order Rhodospirillales; family Rhodospirillaceae; genus Rhodospirillum; species Rhodospirillum rubrum. The sequence continues at coordinate 3,592,198 of NC_007643.1, read as the reverse complement.
GAGCATTTCCAGGTCCAGGCCCTGGCTGGGCGGGTATCGCGCGATCAGTGGGATGGTCTGGAAAGCCGGGTGGAGGCCAATACCGGGCGCGTCCTTGATCTTTTCGCCCGTCACGGGGTGACGGCCACCTTCTTCACCCTGGGCTGGATCGCCGAGCGCCATCCGGGGCTGATCCGCCGCATCGTCGCCGAGGGGCACGAACTGGCCTCCCACGGCTGGGCCCACCATCTGGTGACCAGCCAGACGCCCGAGCAGTTCCGCGCCGATGTGCGCCAGACCAAGGCCCTGCTTGAGGATATCGGCGGCGTCGCGGTGCGCGGCTATCGGGCGGCGACCTTTTCGGTCTGTCCCTCGACCCTATGGGCGCTGGGGATCCTCGAGGAGGAAGGCTACGCCTATAGCTCGAGCATCTTCCCGGTCCACCATGATCTTTATGGGATGCCCGACGCGCCGCGCTTCGCCTTCCACCCCCTGCCCGGCCGCGCCTTCATCGAATATCCGATGACGACCCTGCGGCTGGCCGGGCGCAATCTGCCCTGCGGCGGCGGCGGTTATTTCCGGCTGTTGCCGCTGGCCCTGTTCCGCGCCGCCCTGTCGCGCATTCAGGCGAGCGAATCCCAGCCGGGAATCTTCTATTTCCACCCCTGGGAGATCGACCCCGACCAGCCGCGCTTCGATGGATTGCCGCTGAAGTCGCGCTTCCGCCATTACGTCAATCTCGATCGGATGGCCGGCAAGCTCGATCGTCTGCTGGGCGCTTTCGCCTGGGACCGCCTTGACCGGGTGTTCGGCGTGGCGCCCCAAGGCGATCCCCCGGCGCCGCGCCGCCCTTCGGCCGATCGCGCCGTGTCATGATCATTCGCCAACTGACCCCCGCGGCCTCCGCCGCCTGGGACCTCTTTGTCGAAAGCTGCCCGCAGGGAACCTTCTTTCACCGCGCCGGCTGGCAGCGGGTGATCGATCAGGCCTTTGGTCAGACCAACCACTTTTTGTATGCCGAACAGGATGGGGCGATCGTCGGCGTCCTGCCTTTGACCTATGTGCGCAGCCCGCTGTTTGGCAATCGGCTGGTCTCGACCGCCTGGTGCGTCGGCGGCGGGGCGGCGGTGGTCGAAGCGGCGGCGGCCGAAGCCCTGGAACGGGCGGCGGTCGATCTGCTCATGGCCGGGCCGGCGCGCTATATCGAAATCCGCGATCCCGCCGTTCCCCATGGCGAAGGCTCGGGCTGGCAATGCAAAGAAGGCCTTTACGCCGCTTTCGAGCGGCCGATCGCCGCCAGCGACGAGGCCTGTCTGACGGCGATTCCCCGCAAGCAACGCGCCGTGGTGCGCAAGGCGATCGACAGCGGCCTGCAAGGGCGCTTTGACGACGATCCTTCGACTTTTTATGAGTTATACGCGCTGAGCATGCGCAATTTGGGAACGCCGGTGTTCTCGAAGCCCTATATAACCCTGCTACGCGATGTCTTCGGCGTTGATACCACCACGATTTATACGGTTTATGGCGATCAGCGGCCGCTCTCTTCGGTTTTGAACTTTACCTTTCGCGATAAGATCATGCCCTATTATACGGGAGCCGACCCCGAGGCCCGTAAACAGGGCGCCGCCGATCTGATGTATTACGGCGTGATGTGCGCGGCGCGGGCGCGCGGACTGGGCGTGTTCGATTTCGGGCGCAGCAAGGTGGGAACCGGGCCATTCGCTTTCAAGAAGAACTGGGGGTTCACCCCCCGGCCGGTGATCCACGAGTATCTGGTCAAGGATGGCGGACCGATGCCCGATGTCAATCCGACCAATCCGAAATATCGGGCGATGATCGCCCTTTGGCGGCGACTGCCCCTTGCTGTGGCCAATACGCTTGGCCCTTGGATCAGCCGCCAAGTCGGCTGATCGTCGTTTTATGCTGGAGGATCGGGTCTTGACCCTTCACGCCTTCCTTGAGGGCGCGCGCGCCCTTCTTCCCCCGGCCGCCATTCTTTTCGGCGAGGCGGTGACCCCTTTTCTTTCCTCGACCAGCGGCCATCGCCGGCGGGTGCCGCTGCTCGTGCGGCCGACAAACACCGGCGAGGTTCAGGCCCTCGCCCGCCTTGCCACCACCTGCGCGGTGACGCTCTATCCGATCAGCAAGGGGCGCAACTGGGGCCTGGGCTCGCGGCTGCCCGGCTGCGAGGATTGCGTGATCCTCGATCTGGGCGGGCTCGACCGCATCAATGCCATCGATGAACGGTTCGGCATCGCCGTCATCGAACCCGGGGTGACGCAGGCCGCCCTGGCCGACGCTCTGGCGGCGCGGGGCTCGGCCTTCTTCCTTGATGTGACCGGATCGGGGCGCGAGACCAGCGTGCTTGGCAATACCCTGGAACGCGGGGTGGCCTATAATTCGCTGCGCGCCGAATTGGTGCAGTCGCTCGAGGTGGTCCTGGCCGATGGCAGCTTGCTGCGCACCGGCTTCGCCCATTATCCGACCAGCCGCCTGGGCGGGCTCAGCCGCTTCGCCCCCGGGCCCGATCTGAGCGGGCTGTTCGTTCAATCCAACCTGGGCATCGTCGTTGGCGGAGCGGTGGCGCTGTTGCCAAGGCCCGAGCGCCAGATGACCTTCATGGTCTCGGTGAAGGACGAGGCGCGGCTTCCCGCGTTCTTCGACGCCCTGCGGGCCCTGCGCCGCGAGGGAACCCTGAGCAGCGTCGTTCATGTCGGCAACCGTCGGCGCAGCGAAATCACCCTGACGCCGCTGGTCCATGCCGAGATGGCGGCGCGCGGGCGCGATCCGACGCGGGCCGAGGCCCAAAAGCTGACCGATCGCTTCCTGACCGGCCGCTGGAGCGCCATCGGCTCGGTGATGGGGCCGGCCGCCCAGGTTCGGGTAGCGCGCCGCCGCATCGCCCGGGCTTTGGGCGGCCTTGGCGCCGTGCGCTTCCTGTCGCCGGGCTTTCGCCGCTTCGCCAAGGCGCTCAGCGCCCGGATCCCGGGGCTGGGCGACGTCAATTGTTTCCTCTGCGCCGTCGATCCCTTGCTTGACCTCACCAGCGGCCGGCCGACCAACGCGGCGCTGCACAGCACCTATTGGCCCCATGCCGATCAATCCGAGGCGGCCGCCGATCCCGATCGCGGGCCGGGCGGCATCGTCTTCGCCGCCCCCGTGGTGCCCTTGGACGGCGCGGCGGTGCGCGAGGCCGTCGACCTGACCTATGAGCTTTGCCGCGCCCACGGCTTCGAAGCGGCGATCACCCTTAATCTGATGAACGACCGCACCCTGGAAGGCGTGGTCAGCATCGATTTTCGCCGCGACGACCCCGAGAACTTGGCCGCCGCCCATCGCTGCCTGCGGGCGCTCAACCAGGGTTATGTGGAAAACGGCTTCACCCCCTATCGGGTCGATATCGATTCGATGGATCTGGTCGTCGATCCGGCCGATCCCTTCTGGGCCACGGTGTCGCGCCTCAAGCAGGCCCTGGATCCGGCGGGGGTGGTGGCGCCGGGCCGCTATTGCCCGCCATGAGCAACGAAGGCGGACTGCTTGCCCTGCTGCGCGGCTGGTTCGGCGGCGTCTCGGCCAAGCGCTGGCGGACGCCGCCCTCGACCCGGCTTTACGCGGTGGGCGATATCCATGGCCGCGACGATCTGCTTGAACGGCTGATGGCGCGCATCCTGGAAGACGGGCGCGCCGGCGCCCCCGAGCGGCGGGTGGTGGTGTTCCTTGGCGATTATGTCGATCGCGGTCCGGGAAGCGCCGATGTTCTCGACCTGCTGGCGGGCTGGGCCCCCCCCGATCTCCAGGTGGTCTGCCTGAAGGGCAATCACGAGGCGATGATGATGGCCTTCCTGGCCGAGCCCGAAGGCGGCAAGCGCTGGATCGCCTCGGGGGGGGCGGCGGCTTTGGCCAGCTATGGCATCACCCTGGCCTCGACCAAGGGCGGCGATCTGCGCCGCGCCGGCGAGGCCCTGAACCGGGTTCTTCCCGCCCACCACCGGCGGTTTCTGGAAGGCCTCGCCCTGTCGCATGTCGAAGGCGATTACTGTTTCGTCCATGCCGGCCTGCGCCCCGGGCGCGCCCTCAAGGATCAGGATGCCGATGATCTGTTGTGGATCCGCAAACCGTTTTTAACCTTCGAGGGGACCTTCCCCCACATGGTGGTCCACGGCCACACCCCGTCGCGGGAGCCGGTGATCCGGCCCCACCGTCTTGGCATCGATACCGGCGCCTGGACGAGGGGGATGCTTACCTGCGTCGTTCTGGAAGGCTCGGAACGGCGTTTCCTCAGCGTGAAAGACGACTGAGAGGAGTGGAATTATGGGTGTTTCCCCTTTTCCGGGCGCGCTGTGGCCGACTTTGCGCCCGCGCTCGCCGGCCTTTCTCGCCCGTCTGGGCGATCTGGCGCCCCTGCAGACGCCCGCGGCCGGCGACCAGCCGTTGTTCCGCCGCGGTGATCTGATCGAAGGGCTGTGGTTGATCGAGGCCGGCGCCCTGCTGATCGGCGAGGGCGCCGGCGAGGGCGCGGGCGCGGGCGCGGGCGACATCCCCGCCGGCTCGATGGTCGGGGCGCTTCAGGGCGATCCCCCCCACCGCTATCCCTGCGAGGCCCGGCCGGGGGCGGGCTGCCGTTTGCGCTTCCTGTCCTTGGCCGACGCCGCGATCCTCGCCGCGCTCTGGCCCGCCGACGGGGCCGGGCTGGCGGCGGATGTCGAGCGCGCCATGGCCCGCCTGTCGCTGCTGATCGCCTTTGGCGACAGCATCGTCTATCGCGGCCTGCCCACGCCGCTGCGCGTGCTGTTGGCCGAAAGCGCCGAAATCGTCCACCTGCGGGCCGGCGAACGTCTGGTCAGCGCCGGCGAGCGGCTTTCGGCGATGGTCATCGTCGTCAGCGGCCGCCTGCGCACCCAGCGCAACGACCCGCGCTATGATGGGGGGGATGCGCGGGGCAGGGGATTGAAGAACCGCACCCAGGAATTCGGACCCGGTCAAAGCCTGGGGGAACGGGCGACCATTCTGGCCGAACCCCAGGCCGAGGAGGTGGTGGCGACCCGCGACACCGTTTTGGCCAAGGTGCCCGAGGCGGCCTTCCTTAACGCCCTTCACCGCTTTCCCGAAGATATCCTGCGCTGCACCCTTGGGGTGGCGGAGCAAAACTTCGGCAAGGCGGCCCGTGGGCGTCGGCAATCGGGGGGAACGCTGCCCTCGCTGGCCCTGGTCGCCGCCGATGGCTCGGTCGATCTCGCCTTCGCCGCCCGCGCCCTTGGCACGGCGCTTGAGCGCCGGGGCAGCCTGCGCATCATGACCCGCGACGACGTGATCGCCGCCGGCTTCGGTCCGGCGGTGCGCGATTATCCCCAGGTCATTCCCGCCGTCGGCCTGCTCGACTGGATCAGCGATCAGGAACGCCAGCATTCCTGCGTGGTCTATGTGGCCGGAGCGCCCACGGAGTCGTGGACGCGGCTTTGCGTCGCCCAGGCCGACCGCATCGTCGTTGTCGCCACCAACCGCTCGGGGTCTCCGGAACCGATCAAGGCCCTGCTCGCCCCCTTTTCCGAGGGCGCCGAGCGCGAGGTGACCCTTGCCCTGCTCCGCCCCCCCGGTCAGCGCGGTTGGCCCGGGGCCGAGGGCTGGCTGGGCGCCCTGGGCGTCGAGTCCTTCCAGCCGATGACCGAGGGCGATCCCCGCGACTGGCATCGCATGGCCCGCTTCCTGACCGGGCGGGCGGTGGGCGTGGTGCTAAGCGGCGGCGGGGCGCGCGGCTTTGCCCATATCGGCGTGTTGCGCGCCCTGGAAGAGGCGGGGGTGCCGGTCGATGTGGTCGGCGGCACCAGCATCGGCGCCCTGGTCGCCGCCCTTTATGCCAAGGGGATGGGGCTTGACCGAATCACCGACGCGATCATGGCCATGGTCAAGCGCAGCGAGCAGATCACCTTGCCGATGGTGGCGCTGACCTCGGGGCGGCGCTTCACCCAGGGCCTGCGCGAGTTGTTCTCCGACTTGCTGATCCGCGACCTGGACCGCACCTTTTTTTCGGTGTCGTGCAATCTCACCACCGCCGAAACCAAGGTCCATCGCGACGGACCGGTGTGGCAGGCGGTGCTGGCCAGCAATTCGCCGCCCGGGCTGTTTCCGCCGGTGGTCATCGACAACGAGCTTTACGTGGATGGCGGCCTGCTCAACGGCCTGCCCATCGACGTGATGATGCAGCTGAACGAGGGTGGCCGGCTGATCGTGTCCGATGTCAACGCCAATGCCACGATGGCGGCGGCCGAATGCCACGAAGACGGCCTGTCGGGCTGGGAGGTGGCTTGGCGCAAAGCCAACCCCTTCCTTGATCCCGTCGCCATGCCCGGCATCCGCGAAATCATCGGCCGCTCGATGGCCATCGGCAGCCTCGCCCAGCGCAAAAAGGTGCTGCGCCGGAAAACCGACCTGAAACTCTGCCCGCCGGTCGGCGGCTTCCCGATGCATGGCCACAAGAAAGGCGTCCAGATCAGCGATATCGGCTACATCTCCACCCGCAACGACATCGTCGACTGGTGGGCCCGCCAGACGATCACCTAAGGACTCCCCCCATCCCTTCCCATCACACCGGCAAGGCCCGGGGGGGCAGGGGTGGGGGAGGGGGGGGAAGGGAGGTTGCGGCGTTGAGGCGGGCGACCGCTTCGGCCAGCGAGCCGACATGGTCGGCCGAGAACATGCTGCCGTGGAAGCCGCTGGCGTCTTCCCAGGCCAGCCGCTTGGCCCGCAGCCGCCAGGGCCAGAACAGCACCGCCGAGAACGGACGGGCGGCGCGCGAGCGGACCACCGTCACCGTGCCACCGAATTTTTGGCGGCAATAGGCCGCCGCCTTCAGGTGGGCCGACAACCCCTCGTCCATGAAGAACCGCCGCAGCCTGCGGCCGAAGGCGAAGCGCATCAGGCGGTTGGTCCAGCGGAAGGTCACCATGGCGCGCAGCAGGTCGTGGAGCCTTAGGTTGAGCTTCATCAGGAAGGGGAAGACCGAATCAAGCAGTACCAGATGGTCGATGGCCAGCCCCTCGGCTCGCAGGGTGGCGGCCAGTTCCAGGCCGATGACCCCGCCCACCGAGAAGCCGGCCAAAGCGAAGGGCCGGGCGCCGAAGCGCTGGAGCAAAATCTGGCGATAGGCGGCGATCAGCTCGGCCAATCCGGCCGGGCCGGCCGAAAGCAGGGCGGGGGGGAACAACCCCCAGACATTGGCCCGGGGGCCCAGGGCGTCGGCCAGGGCCTTGAGGCGGCGCAGGTCGCCAAAGCCGGCGGCGATGCAAACGAAATCCGGGCCGCTGGCGGTGGTCGACAGCCGGGTCAGGGTGGGCGCCTTGTCATCCCGGCCGCTATTGCCCGCCAGGATGGCGCGCGCCTGCTCGCGGACGCTGACATTGCGCAGCAAGGGATCAAGGGCGATGACCCGGGCGCTGATGTCTTCCACCATGGCGCAGACGCGCAAGGCCAGCAGCGAATGACCGCCGCGTTCGAACAGATCGTCGGTCACCCCCAGGTCGGGTTGGGCGAGCACCTGTTGCCAGCAGCGCAACAAGGTGGCCTCCAGCGGTTCCTGCGGTCCCAGCGGCGCGGTGGCGGCGGGCAGGGCGGGGCCGGTCGCCTCGGGGATCTGGCGGTCGAGGGCGGCGCGATCGATCTTGCCATTGGCCAGGCGGGGCAATCCCGACACCGCGCGCAGCGTCGTCGGCCGCATCGCCGGCGGCAGGCGGCCGGCCAGATCCTTGCGTAAAGCCTCGCTATCGATGTCCTGGTCGCCGGTCACGAAGGCGTGCAGGGTGCTGACCCCGGCGCGTTTGGCGGCGATGACGGCGGCCTCGCCGACCAGGGAATGGGCAAGCAGCACCGCTTCGACCTCGGCAAGGTCGATGCGAACCCCGCGGATCTTGACCTGGGTATCCTGGCGGCCCAGCACCTCGATCCGGCCATCCGATCGCCATCGCCCCAGGTCGCCCGAGGCGTAGACCCGGCTCTCGCCGTGCTGACGGAAGCCGCCGCCCGTGCCGATCACCGCGCCATCGGCGCCAAGATATCCCAAAGCCAGACCGATGCCCGACAGGTCTACCATGCCGATGACGCCGGGCGGGCAGGGGGCGCCGGTGAGATCGACGATCGCCACCCGCGCCCCGGCGACCGGTCGGCCGATGGGCAGGATGCCGTCCTCGGGCAAGGTGTCGGCGGGGCCGACCCCCTGATGGGTGCAGAAGATCGTCGCCTCGGTCGGGCCATAGAAATGCTCGATGCGGGCGCCGGTCTGCTCGACGAAGGCGCGGGCGACGGCGTTGGGCAGGGCCTCGCCGCCGGCGACGATGCGGCGGAGCGCCAGATCATCGCCCTTGCCTCCCAGACCCGCCAGAGCCTGCCCCAAGGGGCCCACCATGCCGGAAATGCAGGTGGCGACGGTGATCTTGGCCGATAGCAGGGTCTCGGCGAGCCGGCGGGGCGAGGAACGCACCTCGGGATCGGCGATGACCAGGGTGGAGCCGGCGAGCAGCGGCGCCAGGGTCTCCCACAAGGCGGGATCGAAGATGGTCTGCATGCTTTGCAAGACCCGCTCGCCGGGGCCGAGGTCAAGGGCTTCGATTTTCCACAGCAAGCGGTCGCGCAGCCCGCCCTGGGCGACGACCACGCCCTTGGGCTTGCCGGTCGAGCCCGAGGTGAAGATGACATAGGCCGGGGTGGCGTCGACCTCGCTCAGGGCAACCAGCAGGGTCGACAAGGCCGGAGTGCGAGCATCGGGGTCGGCCGGGACCAGGGTCGGCAGCTCGGCGAGCGGGGGGAGGCCCGGGGCGGCCATCACGACCTTGGCCCGTGCGCCTTCGAGCAGGGCGTGATTGCGTTCGGCCGGGTGGCTGGGATCGAGGGTCAGAAACGACAGGCCGCGAACCAGCGTGGCCAGCAGGCAGGCCACCCACAGCGGGCCCGCCGCCATATGCAGGGCGACGACATCGCCCGGCCGCAGGTCCAGGTCCTGCAACTGGCTGGCGATCGCCGCGACCTGCCCGCCCAGGACGTCATAGGTCCAGCGCGTCCGCCCCGCCTCAAGGGCGACGCGGGCGGCGTGGTCGCGGACGGCGCGGACGAACAGCGCGCCCAGCGACCAGCCCTCCTCGCGCAGGGCGAGGGCGGCGCGCGGGCCGCTTTCCCATTGACCCATGCGCTCAAGGACCGACGCGGCCATCGCCGGCACCCCCGACAGCGGCAGATGGGGCGCCTCGGCCAGGGCGGTGGCCAAATTCCCGATCATCGTCGGCAGGGCCTGACCGATGGCGGCGGCGACGGCGCCATCGTCGATGGCCAGATCAAGGCGGGCGCCTCCCCCGCCTTCGACGAAGGTCAGGGCAAGCGCCGCCTCGCCCTCCTGGGGACGCAGCAGGAAGGGAACCGGCCGGTCTTGCGCCACGGCCAGGGCGCTGGCCAGATCGCCCTGGAAGCCCTCATCGACCCCGACATGGGTGAACACGCATTGGAGCAGCCTTTGCGCTTCGCCGGGGCGCACGGCGGCGCGGACGATTTCCGAGAAGGGCAGCAGCCGGTGATCGAGCGTCGTCGACAGGGCGGCCATCGCCTGGATCAAAACCCGGTCGAGCGGGGCCGTCGCCTCCAGGCCAAGATGCAGGCGGACGGGCAAAGGATTGGCGAAATAGCCGATGGTCATCGCCTGCCCGGCCGGGCGATTGGTCGAAACCACGCTGACCACCAGATCGTCGCGGCTGGTCAGACGGGCGAGGGCAAGGACGAACAGGCCGAACATCAACCGCGCCGGCGGGCTGCCCAGCACGGCGGCCGAGCGCTTGAGCCCGGCGAGGCGGGACGGGCTTATCGGCAGGGAAACGATGCGCGGCCGGGGCGCCGGGCGGCCGTCCCAGCCGGCCGGGGCCAAAGGCAGGGGGTCGGGAAGATCGGCCAGCGACTGGCGGAAAAAGGTCAGGGCGCGCCAAGCCTCGGGGCGGCAAAGATAGGCCTCTTCCTCGCCAACGGCTTCGGCGAAGCGATCGGCGGCGGGGGCGTCGTCCGGGGCGGCGGTCGTCCCGGCGTCGATCTCGGCGGCCAGGGCCTTGCCAAGCAGGACCAGGGCGCGGCCATCGGCCAGGATATGGTGGAGGGCCAGCACCAGCAGGGTCGATCGCCCGTTGCGCAGCAAACCGGCTCGCCAGGGGGGGCCATCCTCCAGGACGAGCGGTTGGCGCAGGAAGGCGTCAAGCGCCTCCTCCCGCCCTTCGTCCTCGCCGTGCCAAACGATGGGCGCGATGGTCACCTCCGGTTGGGCATGCACCACCCGCACCGGATCGTTTTCGCGCAGCCGGAAAACCGAGCGCAGCAGCGGATGGGCCAGCGAAAGCCGGTCAAGGGCGCTCTGGAGCGTTTGCGGCGGCGTCTCGCCGACCACCACGCCCAACGACAGGGTATTGCCAACGCTCTCGGGCGCCCGGCGGGCGGCGACCCACAGGGTTTGCTGGCCGCGTGTCAGCGGAACGACGTCGCGGGCCACGGCGGCGGGGGGCGGAAACAGCGCGAGGCCGCCGGATTGCGGCGAGGACCCGATCGCCCGGGCGATCTCGGCCAGGGTGGCGGTCTCGGTGAAGAAGGTCGAAAGCGGCAAGCTCGTGCCAAAGGTCTCGGCAACCCAATCGGCCAGTTCGGCGGCGCGCAGCGAATCAATGCCGAGCGCCACCAGCGGCGTATCGGCCATCGGCGGCTTTTCCAGGCCAAGCAGGCGGGCGGCTTCAAGACGCAGGCGTTCGAGCGGCGGCGTCTGGGGATCGGCCGAAGCTGGCGCCGGCCCGGCCTCTTCGCCCTCGGCGGGACGGCCACCCCGGTCGTCGTGCACGATGGGCAGGGCGTCGCGGGCAAGCAGAAGGCCGGTTTCCCGTCGCCGGATCTTGCCGCTGGTCGTGCGCGGGATCGAGCCGAAGCGGACGAAGGCGATGCGCGAGAGGGCGGTTTCGGTGGCGTCGGCGACGGCGGCGCGCATCTGGGCGCCGAGCAGCGGGAAATCGCGCGCCCCTTGGCCGCGCGCCACCTCCTGAACCAGAATGACGCCGCCCTCGTCGGGCGCGGCCAGGGCGACGGCCGATCCCGCCACCTGGATCGGCGAGACCAGGGCCGCGTTTTCGATATCGTCGGGGGGAATATTGCGCCCGCGCAGGATGATCATGTCATCGGCGCGGCCGACGACGAACAACTGGCCGCGATCTAGGAAGCCGACATCGCCGCTGCGCAACCAGCGATCGCCGCGCCCGGCCAAGCGGGCGCCGAAGCGCTTGGCCGTCATCTGCGGCTGGTTCCAATAGCCTTCGGCCAGATTGGGCCCCGACAGCCAGATTTCGCCCACGCGGTTGTCGGGCAGCGGCTGGCTGGTGGCGGCATCGACGATGGCGATCTCCATGCCCTCGACCGCCGGGCCGCAGCTGGTCAGGGCCTCGCCGTCGTCGCTCTGGCGGGCGATGCCGGCGAACAGGGATTGGCGATCGTAGCGCCGCACGTCGAGGGACTGGGTCACCGCCTGAACTGAAACGATCAGCGTCGCCTCGGCCAGACCATAGCAGGGGCGCAGCGCCTCGCAACGAAAGCCGCTGGCGGCGAAGACCCGGGCGAAGCGTTCAAGCGTCGCCGCCCGCACCGGTTCGGCCCCCGAATAGGCGGTGGTCCAGCTTGATAGGTCGAGAGCGGCCAGATCGGCGGGCTGGGCCCGTCTGGCGCAGAGATCGAAGCCGAAATCCGGTCCGCCCGAGGCCTGCCCCCGGTAATCGGAGATCGCTTGAACCCAGCGGATCGGCTTTTGCAGGAAGGACGACGGCGCCATGAAGCTCAACTCGCCGCCGACTGCCACGGTAATCAGGATATTGCCAAACAGGCCCATGTCGTGATGGACGGGAAGCCACGACACCAGACGCGCCCCATCGGGGGCGCGCATGCCGGATTTTTGCTGGGCCAGATTGATCAGGGCGTTGCGATGGGAAATCACCACGCCTTTCGGGGTGCCGGTCGAGCCCGAGGTGTATTGCAAAACCGCGATATCCCCGGGGGCGACCGCTTCGACCATAGACGGATCGGGGGTGGCGCAGGCGGGGATATCGGCTACGCGAACCCACTCGGTTCGGGCGAGCGGAGCGTCGTCGCCGCCGCCCAGGCGGTCGATCTGCGGCGGCTCGACGACCAGGGCCAGCGGCGGCGCGCAATCGGCGAGAATGCCGCGGATGCGCGGCAAGCCGCGCGTTCCGGTGGGTGGCGGTGCCGGCACGGCGATGGCCCCGGCCAGAAAACAGCCAAACAGGGCTTCGACGAAGGCCATGCCGGTGGGCAATAAGATCAGCACCGGCCGCTTGGCGCAGCCCTTCGCCAAAAGAAACGTGGCGATATCAAGGGCGCGGCTGGTCAGCGCCCGATAGCTGCGAACCTCCGGCCCTCCCCCTCCGTCATGCAAGAAGCGATAAGCGCAGCTTTCTTCAAGAGAAGCTGCGCGATCGAGAAGCATGGCGCCCATGGTGGCCCAGCGGGGGGCGGGCATGGAAGGGGACTGGGCGCTACCGGACAGGACGGGGGGGGAAGGGGAAGGGATCACGGTGCTGACGCCTATGGAGTTGGGGCCAAGGTTGCGGCGGGGGGAGAGATCGACAGCGTCCGCGCCAACCCGGCGCGCAAAGCCACCGCCGGCTTGGGCAGGATGCGGGCCAGGAAATCGGCCTTGCCGTAGGAATGTTCGATATCGGCTTCGCGCGGCGGGGCGTGAACGACGGGAACGCTGCGGCCGTGGACCTCCATGATCGTCCGGGCCAGATCCATCACGGTGGTCGGGCAGCCGGTGCCGACGGTTTCCACCGGTCCGCGGACGCTGGCCTCGTTCCAGGCGGCGAGCAGCCCCTCGATGACATCGCCGACATAGACGAAGTCGCGGCTTTGGGAGCCGTCACCAAAGACGGTGATCGGCTGACCGTCGCGGAGCTTGCGATTGAAGAGGGCGATGACGCCGCTATAGGGCGAATCGTCGGATTGCCCCTCGCCATAAACGTTGAAGAAGCGCAGGCCGAAGCTTTTCAGCCCATAAAGCCCGCCGGCCACCCGGGCGTGGGCTTCACAGGCCAGCTTGTCGACGCCATAGGGCGAGATCGGCCGCGTTGGCGAGGCCATGGTCAGCGGCAGGGCGACCGGATCGCCAAAGACCGCCGAACTCGAGGCGTAGACCAACCGCCCGCCGCCGTTATCGCGCAGACCTTCGATCAGGCGCAGGGTTCCCGTCTGGTTGACGGCATGGCAATCGACCAGGGCGCTGACCGACAGCGGCACCGAGGCGATGGCGGCAAGGTGGAAGCAGCCTTCCGTTCCTTGCAACGCCTTGCGCACCAGAGCCGGGTCGGTGACCGAGCCGACGATCAGGCGGACCCCCCGGGGGACCGTGTCGCGGCGGCCGGTGCTCAGGTCGTCAAGAACGACGACCTCGGCCCCCAGGCCAACCAGGCGTCGGCACAAATGGCCGCCGATGAAGCCGGCGCCGCCGGTGACCAGCACCCGCCGGCCACGCCAAGCGGCATGGCGGGCATCGATCTCTGTGAGGGCTGTCATGGTGATCTCCTTATGATTTTTTGTCCCTGCGCGTCGCGGTCCCGCTGTCCCTTGGTTTGGGATCTACCGCGGCGCGCCGGGGGGATCGTCCGCTGCCCGGGAGGAAGGGCGGGCCGCCGTCGGACCAAGGGGCCCTGCCGTTCCGGCGGCGGGGCGCCGGCGGGGGCAGGCGAGAAGCGCGGCTTGGGCGAGGGCGACGACCCGGCGGGCGTTGTGATCCCAGGTCAAGCCAAGGCGGGCGATCGTCGCCCGGGCGCCTTCGGCCAGACGGCGGCGCTCCTCGGGGTTGGCGATCAGGCCGTCGAGCGCTTCGGCGAAGGCTTCGCCGCGCTCGGCGTCGAACAGACGGGCGTTCACGCCATCGGTCAGGATCTCGCGCAGATTGGGCTGGTCGGGAGCCAGAATGGTCCGCCCCATCTGAAGGTATTCAAAAAGCTTGAGCGGCGAGGCATAGGCGGTGACCGCCGGCTGCAGGGCGATATCGAAGGCGGCGACATGGCCGGCGATGCGGGCGTGGGGCAGCACGCCGGTAAAGCTGACGCGCTCGCCAACGTCCATCTGCTGGGCGCGGGCGAGCAGATCCTGGCGCGCCGGGCCGTCGCCGACGATCAGCAGATGGGCCTGGGGGGTGCGGGGCAGCGCCTCGATCACCCGGTCCAATCCGTGCCAATCGCGGACGAAGCCGGTGAAGCCGAGAACCAGTTTGCCCTCCAGACCAAGGGCGGCCTTGGCTTGGTCGCCCTCGGGCAAAGGGCCGAAGGTTTGGGGATTGATGCCATTGGCGATCACGCTGATCCGCCCTTCGGCCACGCCGATGGCGCTGATCTGGCGGGCGAGCACGGCGGTGACCGGCAGCACGCGATCGGCGCCTTTCCATGACACCCGCTCGGTCCAGCCGGCCAGGGCGCCCAGGGCCAGTCCGCCGTGCCGGGCGCGCTCCTCGCGCAAAGGCGAATTGACCTCGAGGAGAACCGGCAGGCCGCAGGTTCGGCGAATCCAAGTGCCGGTCGGCATGAAAAGGCTGTAGCGTTCATAAAGAACGTCGGGGCGGTGGGAAAACACCGCGCGCAATAAACGAAAATAAGCAAACCCGGAATACAGGAACTCCAGAGCTTCAAAGGCGGCCTTGGGAAGTCTTTTGCGCAAAGTGGCGATCAGCCCGCCCGTGGTCTTCTCGGCCGAGGGTTCGCCCTTCGCCACCGCCGGCGCCACCACCACCACCTCGTGACCGTCGCGCCGCAGGGCGGCGATCATTTCGGTGATATGAACGGCGCATCCGTCGTTGGCCTGGGTTCGGTGGTGATAAAGGATTTTCACGATAGCGCCCCGGTTGAGGGTGAATGGATCACAGTGCTGACAAGAATCCCGGGTCAGATGGGGCGACTGGCGCGAAACCGGGGTTTCCGGGCCGTCGAAAACTTTAACTAGAATAATATAAGAATTGAGTCTGGGATTTGAATTCCCCTTTACGTTTCTTGCCCGAACAGACAAGGTGTTCTCATGTCACTTCCTGATAGGGACCCGCTTTCCCCGCCGGTGGCCGCGGCCCCTTTGGGCGATCGAATCAAAGCGCGCTCTTCACAGGATCGGGCCGTCGGTTTGTTTGCCGTTTTTCTGCGAAGCTCTTGGGTTTGGCTTTGCATTGTGCTCGCGGTGTTGACGATCACCATCGGTTCCCTTGCTCCGAACATGGGGCCGCCGCCCACCTTCGGCTTTGACAAGATCATTCATGCTTCGGCCTATGGCGGCTTGGCGCTGCTGTTGGCCTGCCGCTTGCCGCCCTGGTTGGCGGTGTGCATGGCCGCCGGGCTTGGTGGCGGGTTGGAGATCGCCCAAGGCTCGATCCCCGGTCGACTTGGCTCGTGGGGCGACTTCGCCGCCAATGGAACGGGCGCGCTGGTCGGTGTTTTTGTCCGCGTTCTTTTGCAGAAGCTGATGCGGCGGAGCTAGACCGGCGAGCCTCCATCGACGGGGGGGCGCCATCACGGCAGGCCAAGACAGGCGCCCAAGGGGGCGATGGTCCGCTCCCAGGCGAAAGCATCAAGCAGATAGCGCCGCGCCCGCTGGCCGAGGGCGGCGGCTCCGGGGGCCAGGGCCTCAAGCGTGGCATCGGCGAAGCCCCGGGGTGAAAGCGGGGCGACCAGAAGCTCGGCGCCATCGCCCGCGCCGATCCCTTCCACCGCTTCGGCCGAAACCACCGTCGGCCGGGCCATCGCCATGGCTTCCAGAACCTTGTTCTGAATGCCCCGGCCGAGGAACATCGGGGCGACGGCCACATCGGCATGGGCGAGATAGGGGCGGATATCGGCGACGCGGCCGGTGACCGTGACCCCGGGATGGCGGTCGAGGGCGCGCACCGCCGACGCGGGATTGGCGCCGACGATCCAGAATTCGGCGGCCGGCCGGGCGGCGCGGACCAGCGGCAGGACCTGGGAGGCGAACCAGCAAACCGCCTTGACGTTGGGCTCGTAATCCATCGCTCCGGTGAAAACCAGCACCGGTTTGCCCGGGGAATAGGGATCGGCATAGGTCAGGGTCGGATCGAAGAAAACGGTATCGATGCCGTTGGACAGGGGGTGGATGCGCCCGGCGCTTTCGGGCGCCAGCGTGCCAAACAGATCGGCCTCGGCTTGCGAAACGAACAGCGAGGCATCGACCCGCGCGGCGATCTGGCGGTCGTACGCGAGCAGGCGTTTGGCCTCGCGGGCATAGACCCAGCGCCGTGGCCCCTGGCGATCGCGGGCATAGGCCGCCCATTTCTCGGAATCGACATCGACGAAGTCCATCACCACCCGGGGCGGGGCGGCGGGATGACCGACCACATATTGGGCCATCGCCGAGGAAAACAGGAAGGCCGCCGCCGGGCGGCGGGCCAGCACCCCGTCGACCCAGCGCTGCATGCGGCGATCGCGGTAAAAGGCGATGCTGAGCGGGGTGGCGCTGGGCAGCGCCAAAAGCGCCCGCCCCGTCGCCACCCGGCGATCCAAGGGCAGCACCAGGGCATCGGCGCAATAGCGTTTCAGATCGGCCTCGAAGCCGCGATCTTCGGGATCGTCGACGAAGGTGCCAAGGTGAATGCGGTGGCGGCGCGCGAGATGGTCAAGAATATGGAACGAGCGGATCTTGTCCCCCTTTGTGGGAGGGAAGGGGATGCGCTGGCACAGGAAAAGAATATCGGCCATCACTGAACAGTCCTGATGTCCCGGCCTGATGTCCCGGGGTCATTAAACGTGAATGTTATGGGTCTCGATCAAGTCGTATAAAGTCGGTCGGCTGATGCCGAGATACTTGGCCGCCAGCGAAAGATTATTGCCCGCCAGCAACAGGGCGGTGGTGACCGCCTGATAATCGGCCCGACGGCGGCTCTCGCGCAGGGTGGGCATGGCGCCGCCGACCAGATCCATATCCTTGGCGGTCACCAGCCGTCCCTCGGCCAGAACCACCGCCCGTTTCACCCGGTTTTCCAGTTCGCGGACATTGCCCGGCCAGGGATGGGCCGACAGGGCGACCTGGGCGTCGGAGCTGAAGCCGGTCACCTTGCGGCCCATGCTGGCGGCGAAGGAATCGAGAAAATACTGGGCGAGCAGGGGGGCGTCTTCGATGCGGTCGCGCAAAGGCGGCAGGGCGATCTTCACCTCGTCGAGGCGGTAATAAAGATCCTCGCGGAACTCGCCCTTTTCGATCAAGGCGCCAAGATCGCGGTTGGTGGCCGAAACGATGCGGACATCGACCTCCAGGCTTTGCCGGCCGCCGACCCGCTCGATCACCCGGCTTTGCAGGAAGCGCAGCAACTTGGCCTGAAGGGGTGGCGGCATATCGCCGATTTCATCAAGGAACAGGGTTCCGCCATTGGCCTGCTGGATCTTGCCGGTGGTCTGGCGCAAGGCCCCGGTGAAGGCGCCCTTCTCGTGGCCGAACAACTCGCTTTCAAGCAGGTTTTCGGGGATGGCCGCGCAGTTGATGGCGACGAAGGGTTGGCCGGCGCGGCCGCTGAGCTGATGGAGGGAATGGGCGAAAACCTCTTTGCCGGTGCCGCTTTCGCCTAGCAACAGCACGTTCACCGTGGTCGAGGCGACGCGGCGCACCATCTGGCAGACCGCTTGGATGGCGGCGCTTTCGCCGATGACATTGGCCAAGGGACCGGCGTGGCCGGCGCGGGCGAGCTGGCGGTTTTCCTCTTCAAGGCGGCGCAGATGGGCCGCCCGGGCGGTGATCAGCCGCAGATGCTCGATGTCGACCGGCTTGGGATAGAAATCATAGGCCCCCAGGCGAATGGCCGACAGGGCATGGCGGTGGTCCTCATTGCCGCTTGAGACGATGACCTTGGTCAGCGGATTAAGCGAGATCAGCCCTTCCAGGGTCGCCAGCCCCTCGCCCGCGCCATTGGGCTCGGGGGGCAGGCCTAGATCGAGGATGACGATGGTCGGCGGGGTGCGCGCGGCGATCTCGAGCGCCTTGGCCCGATCGGCGGCGACATCGATCAGCCACTCGTCGGAGAAGCTCCACTTGAGCTGGGACTGCACACCCAGATCATCCTCGACGATCAGCAGGCGGGGGAGCGGTTCGGTCATGCCGCACCTCGGCGGGCCTGGGCGGTCCTATCGGGCAGCAACACGGTCATGCGGGTGCCCCGTCCCCGGTCGGAGGTGACGGTCAACTGTCCGCCCATGCGGCGTACGATCTCGCGGCACTGGAAGGCGCCGATTCCCAAACCCGTTGATTTGGTCGAATTCAGCGGTCGGAACAGGCCGTCGGCGATAAAGGCGTCCTCCATTCCCGGCCCCTCGTCGGCGACTTCGACGATTGCCTGACCGCCGCCTTCGCGATGGGACAGGCGCACCGTCCCTCCGGTGGTGGCGACGGCGTCGATGGCGTTTTGCAAAAGGTGATCGAGAACCGATGCCATCTCGCGCCCCGAGCAGACGATGGCCGAGTTCGGGGCCCAATCCGGGGCCAAGTCGACCAGCAGGTCGGGTTTCAGGGCCCGCCAGCGCTCCCCGGCCTCGCGCACCACCTCGGCCAGCGGGACGGCGGCGGGGGACAGGGCCGCCGGGTCGGGGGTCTGGCCGGCGGCCTTGAGATCTTGAAGAAGTTTCTGAAGGCGATCGGCGGAATGAACCACGGTGGCGATCATGTCCTTCTGGAAATCCGGGTTGTCGCCAAAGCGCTCGGCGTTTTTGGCCATCAGGCACATCTGGCTGACGACGTTTTTGATGTCGTGAATGACGAAGGCGAAGCGGCGGTTGAAGGCGTCCAGGCGCTGGGCGTCGGACAGCCGGTTGAGGGCGCGTTCTTCCGACAGATAGCCCGCCGCGTGGCAGCCGACGGTTTTCAATATGTCGAGGTCTTCCCACACCAGCTTGCGCGGCGCCCGCAAGGGGCCGAGCACCAGCACGCCTTGCAGTTCCTCGCGCAGGATCAGCGGCACGCAAAGCCCGGCGCGGGGATGCTCGGCCAGCCAGTCGGGCAGCGTCAGGCCGGGGTAGCGGTCGGGGAAGGTCAGGGCCTCGGAAAGGTCGACCACCCAGGCCTGGCTTTGCAGATAGCGGCAGAGCGAGGAGTCGAGGGGAATGGCCGGCAGCGGCGAGGCCCCCATGTTCCAGCGGGCGGTCGGCAGCAAAACGCCATCTTCGACGCTGCGGGTCCACAAGGCGCCGCCGGTGCTTTCGATGATGGCGGCGACCGCCTTGACGATGCGCTCGTGCAATCCTTCGCTGCCCGCCCCGGTGATGGTGGCGGTGAAGCCCAGCCATTCGTTGCGGTAGTCATAGCGGTATTTGAAGAAATGCTTGCTGACGATCACCCGCAGGCGGGCGCGCAGCGCGCCCGAGGACAGGCCGATGCCGAGAAGCGCCAGAGTGGCGAAGAAAAAGACGATCTCAAGCGGCCCGCCCCAGGCGCCGCCGATATGGCGCAGGTAGTAGCCGATGGCGGCCATGCTGACCAGATAGAGGCCACAGGCGACCAGGATCATCGATTGGAAGGCGGCGCCATGGGACAGGTGCAGGCGTTCGGAATGGCCGTTCAGCCGGCTGATCGAAACCGTCGCCATCAGCGCCAGAAAAGCCGCGACGTAGCCGCGCGCCGTCAACAGATCGATATCGAGGCCCCCCATGACCAGGGCGGTCGAGAAGAAGTAAAGATCGAAGCCGAAAAAGCAGACCAGGGCGATCGAAAGATGCTTGATCATCCATTTCTGCTGCTCGCGGGCCGAGCGGTAGAGTTGCTCGAGCAGGACGAAGCCGGCGATGGTGTAGAGCAACAGGCTTGATAAGGTCAGCGACCAGAAGGCGTCGCGATCGTGCAGGGCGGCGTGGAGGATGACGGCGCCGCCGCCGAGGACGATGGTCAGCAACGAGACCGCCAACAGCCGCCGCTCGCGGTTTTCAAGAACGATGGCCGCCAGCAGGCCGATCCAGCAGGCGGCGCGGCCGATCTCGGCCAGGACGAAGGCCCAATCGGGCAGGGGAACCACGGCGCGGGCCGCGGTCACCCCCGCCCACAGGGCGCCGGCGACCAAAGGCATGGCCAGAACCAGCCTTTCGCGACCGGTCCGCCTGCGCCCGCTGACCGCCTGGACGATCAGCACCAGGAACGCGGCGCAGGCCAGGCAATATCCGACGACCATCACCATCAAGCGCCCCTTTCCTTAGCGGACGACCGCCCCGGCTTTCTCCTTCGATCCCTCCGGCCATAGAACGACGCGGAAGGTTTGGAACAAGATGATGATGTCGAGGAACAGCGAGCCGTTCTTGATGTAGTAAAGGTCGTAAGACAGTTTCTGTTTGGCGTCGGCGACCGAGGCGCCATAGGGATAGTTGATCTGGGCCCAGCCGCTGATCCCCGGGCGCACCGCGTGACGCTCGCCATAGAAGTCGAGTTCCCGGCTGAGCTCTTCGACGAAGACGGGGCGTTCGGGGCGGGGGCCGATGAAGCTCATGTCGCCGCGCAGCACGTTGAAAACCTGGGGGATCTCGTCGATTCGCGTGCGGCGCAGCAAGGAGCCGACGCCGGTCGCCCGCTTATCCTTGACGGTGCCCCAGACCGGGCCGTTCTTTTCGGCGTCGATCGGCATGCTGCGGAACTTGATCAGGTTGAAGGGCTTGCCGTTCACCCCGACCCGTTCCTGGCGGTAGAAGACCGGTCCCGGGCTGCTCAGCTTCACGGCGATGGCCGCCGCCACCAGCACCGGCAGGCTGAGGATGACCAGCAACAAGGCGGTGATCACGTCGAAGAAGCGCTTGGCGATCATCCGCCGGCTGCTGTTGCGAAAGCCTTCCGAAAAGATCAGCCAACCCGGCCGCAGGTGATCAAGATCGATGCGTCCGGTCTCGCGCTCCCAGAAGGAGGCGTATTCGGCGACATGAATGCCCATCAGCCGGCATTCCAAAAGATCCCAGACCGGCAGGCCGAAGGTGCTGGAATTGGCGCGGCGGCGTTCGCTGGCGGCGAAGATCACCTCGTTGATGTTGTGGTCGGCGCAGATCTTCAGAAGATCGTGGCGGGTTTCGATGCAATTGCGGTCGAAGACCCGCCATTTTTCGCCAAGGGGTGCGGGGTCGTCGCCCAGGGCGACAAAGCCGATGATCTCGTAATGACGATAGGGTTGCGAGGTTTCCAGCGCCGCCAGCCGATCGGCCATTTCGCCCGTGCCCAAGACCAGGATCCGCCGACGAAACGCCTTGATCCCCGGAATGCGGAAGCAGATTCCCCGGCCGAGAACGACCAGGAGCAGGGCGGCGGGAATGCCAAAGGCGGCGGCCAGATAAAACGGCGATTGATCCGTGGCTGTTATCTCGCCGTAGGCGAATGAAACAAACAATACAGCCAGAAGGATAAGAGGTAATGTTAAAGCAATGCGCCAGATGAATTCTTTAAAGTCTCCAAAGAGCCTTTGATTGTATAGGCCAAGGGATCCGGCGGCTATAGTGGCGGTCAGAGCCAAAAGGATGACCATAGAAAGCTTCTCTGGAACAGGTATGTTAAAAAAGAAGCTCATTATGAAAATAAAGGAATAGAGAACGCACATGAATATGAGCGTCTCATACAGGGCTAGGGTTATGGATAGTGTGGATATGTGGTGACCGAGAATTTTTATCATGGATATACCTTTCTCTAATCTTCCATATCGCGTTTGCGGGGGCGCTCGCCGTATGGCAATGGCTGAAAGGTATCGATTCGATTCTCGAGAGGTATCAGGAGATATCGAGTCGATTTGCCGCATGATATAGGAGAGAATGCTCAGAGAAAACACTATTTATTTTATAGTTCCGCTTAAGAAAGGGATTGGAATCTTTGTTTTGTTTCAGACGTCTTTATTAGCCTTTGGTAAGTTTTCTCTAAGTCGATTTTTGCTTAAGGAAATATTTATACGAAAAGAAATTTTGGTAGCGAAATGATACGCCAGAAGAAGGGGCGGCATCCTCAGGGCATGGCCTCGGATATAAAGAAAGGCATTGCCCAGACGGGCGCCTATAGGTTGATCGGCGGGCAGGTTCGGCCAAAATGTCTGGGTCAGAATGCCGTCGAGGATCGGCCTTTTCTGCGGCGACGCAGCACGCGTATCGAGGGGGCCGACGGTGAGAGGGAACAACCGGGCAGCGTGAAACAGCGCATGGGCTACAGGTTTTTCGACTCCGCTGGCGCGGGCGACCTCGGCCAGGGTCTCCAGCCAGCCCCGATCGCCCCGTCGCCCCTCGCCGAGAAGCAAGGCGATATCAGAGAGATCGCGCAGTGCCCGGTCGAATTCGCCGCCGTCAAACAGGTGAACGGCGCTGTGGACCACGAGATCGGCAAGGGTGGGGTGGCGAACGCCGTCAATCGCCGTGGGCCGGGCGCGGGCCATCAGGGCGGCGGCGTCGACCGGGCGGCGCGCCGTCAAAGGGGTCAGCGCGTGGTGGACATCGATGACCGTGCCGCGAACGGCGTGGCGGAGCGGTGGGATCTCGTGCATCCAGCGGCGGTAATAGCCCCGGTCATAGGCGTTTTTTTCCGTTGGATGCCAGCCGGCGATGATCAGGGCGTTTTCGACCTCGGCGAGGCGGGCGCGCGGTACGCAGAAATCGATATCCTGGAACGTGCGGCCCCAGCCCGCCGGCAGGGCGGCCTGCACATAGGCAGCACCTTTGAGCAGGACCAGCGGAACGCCCAGCGGCCGCAGCGCCGCGGCCAGCTCGGTGATCTCGAAATGCACCTCGCGCTGATGGCGTTGGGCAAGGAGCAGGGCGCTACGCAGATGGCGCGCCGGCGCCGCCGGCAAAGCCGGGGTCAGGCCGGCGGCATCGATCAGATACCCCAGGCGGCCCAGGACTCCGGCGTGGCGGGCCAAGGGAATCAGCCGGTCCCAGGTGGCGCCATCAAGCTCGCCCGCCCGGCGCGGGTCGTCAAGAAGCGCGGGCAGCAGGCGCGACGGCGTGGTGGGAAGCGGCGAAAGCAAGGGGGGCATCGCGGTCATCGGGTCACCGCCAGACCGGCCAGCCGCTCCAGGGCCTCATCGAGATCGCCATAGGCGAGGTCAAAGCAGGCGCAGCCGCCGACGACATCGGCCAACCGGTCGAAGCCCGCCTGTCCATGGACGGCAAGGTTATAGCAGTTGCGCAAGACATCGAAGGTGGCCGAGGCCATCGGCCGGGGCGTCAGGGTCAGCGGCGCGCCGGCTTGCCAGCGCGGAAACAAGATCCAGGCCGGGGCCACCCGATGGCTGCGGCGGACGATGGCTTCGCGCGGCGGGCGCATCAGGCCGATGGTGCCCTTGGGCGTGCCGGGGATCGACGGGGCGAAGGTCGCCCGCGGGGCGCGGGCGCGAATGACTTCGATCGAGGCGTTCTTGAGGCTGACCGGCCGGGGAATCGGGCTGAGCAAGCCATCCGTCACGCCGATCAAAGCCATTTCATCCGACAGCAGGCGCCAGCCGGCGGCGACCATGCCGGCGCAAAGCGTGCTTTTGCCCGAGCCCGGGGGGGCCGGCAACAGGGCGGCCCGGCCGTCTTTTTCCAGCACGGCGGAATGAAGAATGACGTGATCATGGGCCAGGGTGGCGATGCACCAGTTCAAGGCCCATTCGAATAGGATGGGGGCGTGGGCCTCGGGCAAAGGCTCGAAGGTCGACAGGCCATCAAGCCGAAAGACCGCCTGGCGCCGCCAAGGGCGCAGCCAGCCGCGGGGGGCGGCGATGTCGATATGGAAATCATGGAAGGCGTCGTCGCTCAAGGGGGCGTCGTCATAGAGAAGCCGCAGGCTGCGCAGCAGGGAGGGAGCGCGGGTTTTCAGGCGGACCTGATAGGGACCGATGACAAGGCCAAGCCCCTCGCCGCCGGCCCGCCGGCGTAACACCCGGTCGCTCAGGTCGCCTAAAACGGCGATGTCGTCTAAGGGGGGGGAGCCTAAGGGGGGGGAGATCGAAGGATCCTCCGTCTCAGCAGATCGTCAAAGGCCTGGGAAAACCAGGTGACCACCTCCTCCGTCCAGCCATCGGCCAGGGTTCGGGCGCAGTCTGCGCCCTCCAGGGTGTCCCGGGCGATCGCCGCCATCGGCAAGTCGGCGTCAAGGGGCGTCGCCTGGGCTAGGGCGGTCAGGTCGTTATCAAGCAGATGAACGTCGCCCGACAACGGGTCATAGACCACCGCCCCATCGGGCCAGATCCGCCACGACAGATCGGCGCGACGGCGGACCCTCTGGTCGAGGGGGCCGGGGCTGTCTTCCGCCACGGGCGTCGTCACCCCCGCCGATAGGTGTTGTCGAGGAACTCCTTGACCTCGGCCAAGCTCCACGACTGGCCGGTCGAGCGCAGGAAATAACCCCGGCGATGGGGCGAACTGCGATGGCTGAAGGCGCCGGCCATCGTCCGCAACTCGCCCAGCGGCAAGGTGATGGTGCCGCGTTCGATGTTGAGATAGGCGGCGCAAAGCGCCTTGCCGAAATCATAGCGGTCGCCGACCTTGCCGGTCAGAACATCGGTGAAGGTGACGGTGCGGTCCCAGTCTTTTTTGCCATCCCCCCAGGTGGTGCCGAGCAGGCTGGCGAAAACATAGCCGTCATAGACCGAGCGGCCCTCGCGGCGAATCGACTGCCCCAACTGACGCGGCGAGGCTCCGCCCACGCATTGGTCGCTGTGATCGAGCGAGGTTCCCCCCGGCGCGGTGATCGACCCATAGGCCGAAGGCGTGCAGGCCGGGCCACCGGGGCTTTGGGCCATCGCCGGCCGGTTGGACAGGGTGGCGACCAGTGGTGGAACAGCCAGGGCGACGCCGACGAAGCGTCGGCGCGATAGGGCGCCGGCGCCCGGCGGGACGGTGGTCGGGGTGGCGGCGTCAAGGCCGCCGGGCGGATCGGAGGCGGTCGGCGGCAAGCCGGTCGCTTCGAAGGATGGGGGCGTGATGTCGGTCATGGGTGCTCCGCTTTATCGCAGAAGGATCGACAGAAAGGCATTATGACGCCCGTTCCGCGGGAACGTCATCCCTGCAACTCGGATAAAAGCGCCCGGGCCTGTTCGGCCCCCTCGAAGGCGTTGTTCTTGTCGAGCAAGGCCCGCAAACGCTCGCCGGCCTCGTCTTTCTTGCCCGCCGCCGCCAGGGCCTGGGCGAGGTGCAGGCCATAGGTGGGCGGGGCGTTGCGATCGATCGTCGCCAGCCGCAGGATCTCGACGGCCTCGCTGGCCTTGCCCATCTTGAGCAGGATCTGGCCCTCGGTATCAAGCAGCGCCGGCTGTGGTCCCCCCGAGCGTCGGGCGATGACGATCTGGTCATAGGCGGCCGAGGTCTGGCCAAGACGGAGCATCACCTCGGCAAGGTTGTTGCGGGCGATCCAGTCGTTGGGAACCCGCTCCAGCCCTTTTTCCAGGGTCGTCTTGGCCTTTTCCAACTGATTGGCGGCGATCTGCTGGGTCGCCAGCGACAGGCGGCCGGGGTAGTCATCGGGGTTCTTGGCCACCCAGTCTTCAAGCAGGCTGCTTGCCTTGGCGCCATCGCCCTTTTCATTATAGGCCGAGGCCAGCAGCATGACGAGATTGCGCGGACGGGTGTTGGGATCGGTCAGCGAGGCTTCAAGGAAGGTGATGGCGCTGGCCGGCCCCTCGGCCTTGGCCAGATAGCGGGCGCGAACCTCCTGGGCCCGGGGATCGCCCGGGAAATCCGTGGTCACGCCCTCGACGGCGGTCTTGGCGTCGCTCAAAGACCCGCCATCAACGATCATGGTCGCCAGCATCACCCGCGAATCGACATGATCGGGCTGCAGCTTGACCACCGACTCCAGGGCCTCCTTGAGGCGGGGCGGGTCGTTGAGATTGAGATAGGCGGTCGCCAGCAGATAATAGGTCAGCCCGCTGGGTTTGATCGCCACCGCCCGGCGCAGCACATCGGCCGCCGCCGTATAATCGCCGATCAGCAATTGGGCCTTGCCCAGGGCTTCCATCACCGCCGGAGTATCGGGAGAAATCCGCAGGGCGTCCTGGGCGACGATGATTGCCGCCTGGGGACGGGAGGTCGAGGTCAGCAGCGACGCCAGATTGCTGGCGGCCTCCATGTTGGCCGGATCGCGCTCCAGGGCCTGACGCAGCCATTTTTCGACGGCGACCAGATCATTGCGCTTATTGGCCACGGCGGCGGCGATCATCGCCATCGCCGAATCCCCGGCATTAGTCCGCAGATAGCCTTCGACCACGCCGCGGGCGCCTTCGGTATCGCCCGACTGCAGGGCGGTCAGGGCCAGATTGCGCACGGCGTCACCGGCCGTTGGCTCTTTGCGAACGGCGGTTTCGAAGGCGGCGCGCGCCATGGCGGTGTCGCCCCGGCTGGCCTGGATCATGCCGTCCATCGTCCAGCCCCAGGCGCGATCGGGATATTTCCGCTTGGTGTCCCCGGCCAGGGCCTCGGCCTTGTCGAAGTCCTTTTTCTGCAGCAACGAGGAGAACAGCAGCAGCAGCGCCTTCTTGTCGTCGCCTTCAAGCTCGGCCGCCCGGTTCAAGGTGTCTTCGCCGGCGGTGGTGTCGCCGCGCGCCAGTTTGACTATGCCGAGATTGGTCAGCAAGGCGGGGTCGTCGGGGCGCAGAACAACGGCTTTCTGGTAATAGCCTTCGCTGTCGGCCATGGCGGCGGCTCCTTGGGCGGCGACGGCGGCCATCGCGTAAAGATCGGCGGTTTCGCCGTCACCGGCGGCCAAGGGGCGGAGCAGACGATAACTTTCGTCGTCGCGGCCCAGTTTCAAAAGGGCGGCGGCGCGCACGGCATCGGCGGTCTTGTTGCTTTTGCCCTCGGTCTCGGTCAGCCCGGCAAGCAGCCGCGAGGCCTGTTCGTATTCGCCGATGTTGTATTTGACCACCCCGGCCAGGAAAATCGCCGGGCGCAGGGTCTTGGCCAAGGCCAGGGCAGCGGTCAGATCCTTGTCGGCGGCGGTCATATCGTTGGTGCGATAGGCGGTGAGGCCGCGCAGGTACAGCGCCCAGGGGTGGGCCGGAATATCGGCCAGCACCGTATTGAGCGTCTGGCGGGCCTCGGCGTTCTTGCCGGCCTCGATCTGGGCCTGGGCCAGCGACAGGCGGATCAGCGGGTTGAGCGGCAGACGGGCCGCGGCCTGGGAGAAAAGCCCCTCGGCCGCCGCCGGATCATTGGCGCTGAGCGCGGTATCGGCCTGGGCCACCAGCACATCGACATCATCGGGCGCCGCCGCCGCCGCTCGGGCGAGCAGGGCGCGGGCGGCGTCCTGATGGCCGGCCATGGTTTCGATCTGGGCCGCGCCGATCAGGGCGTCCTTGTCGGCCGGGTCGATGTCGAGGGCTTTGTCCAGGGCCAGCCGCGCCGCCCCGTCCTGGCCTTTGCCAAACAGGGCGAGGCCTTCGATGGTCTTTACCGCGCCGACCAGCTCGGTTTCCGGGATGGAGCGGGCAAGAGTCAGGGCTTCGTCAAATTTCTGCTGAAGGATTAGGGATTTGGCCAGGGGACGCAGCCATGTCTCGGCCGGCGCCCCACCGTCGCGGACCTCCTTGAGCAGCTTTTCGCCCGACCAGACATCGCCGCCCGAGAGCGTGATCTCGCCCATCAGGATCTTGGCGTCGCGGTTGTCGGGCGCCGCCTTGAGGGCGTTGCTGACATGGATCAGCGCCGCCTTCTGGTCGCCGGCCCGCCAAGCGGTGATAGCGCTGTCATAGGCCTTGGCCGAGGCCCGCGCCTTGTCTTTGGCCTCGTCGTTGCAGGCGGCGAGCGCCAGGACCAGGGCGAGGGCGCTTGTCGTCGACCAGAACCGTTTCAGTGACCGTGCCATTATCGCTCTCCGCTCCTCATGATCCAACGCGTGCGGGGGAAACCGCCGGTTGCCCGGAGACCGGGACCGGACGGCCGCTCACCCGCGAAAACAGGGCCGCCAGACCGCTTGCGGTCTCATCCCAGGAAAATCGTTCGGCATAGGCCCGGGTCGCTACCCGGGGGGGCGGCGCGGCCAGCAGCCCCGCCACGCTTTGGGCGATGGCCTCAGCCGACCGCTCTTTCAATAACACGCCGGCGGCGGGGGTTGTTACCACTTCCGGTGTTCCCCAGATGTTCGATGCCACCACCGGCGTGCCGCAGGCCATGCTTTCAAGCAGGACATTGGCCCAGCCTTCGCGCGACGAGGCGAGCACCAGGGCGTCGGCGGCGCTGTAAACCGCGCTCAATCCCTCATGGGGGACGCGGCCAAGGAAGCGCACCCGCGCGGCGACGCCCAGGTCTTTGGCCAGATCCTCCAGCCGATCGCGTTCGGGACCTTCGCCGGCGATCACCAGCCTGAGCGTGGGCAGGGGGCCCTTGATCAGGGCGGCCAGGGCTTCGATCACCAGATGGTGGCCCTTGCGCTCGATCAGATGGCCGACGCTGGCGATCAGCGGTCCCTCCTCGGCCAGGTCAAGGCTTCGGCGCGCCTGGGCGCGGTCAAGGGGCTGAAACACCCCAAGATCCACGCCATTGCGCAAAACCGTGATGGCGCCCTCGGCGATGCCGATAGCGACCATTTCGTCTTTCAACGCCTTGCAGACGGCGACCATCGCCGCCGCCTGACCGGCCGCCCACACGATCATGCGCCGGGGCAGGCGATACTGCGGGATCACCGAGATATCGGTCCCACGCGCGGTAATGACCAGGGGCTTATTGAGACGGCGGGCGAGAACGGCGGCGGCGACGCCGTCGGGATAGGCGTAATGGGCATCGATGACATCGGGCGCCGGTCCCTCGGCCAACAGGCGCTCCATCCCCGGCCACAGCGCGCCGGCCATCAGCAGCGGCGCCAGGGTCATGCCGATCTTGGGCAGCACCGGATAGCGCGGGTGGAAAACCGGGATGCCGTGGCGTACCTCGCGCCGGGGAACGGCGGCGTAATCGGCATAAGCGCCCCAGCGCGGATGGGTGGAGGGGAACCAGGGAACCGGGGCGATCACTTGCGCCTCGAAGCCGCCCCGGTCGATCAGGGCGCGCAGACGGTTTTCAACGAAGACCCCATGGTGGGGGTGGATCGCATTGGGATAGAGCGTCGAGAAGACCAGCACCCGAAGCGGCCGCGCGCGATCTCCCCTCTCCGCCGGGCGGAGGGCGGGCGTTTTTTCGGCGGCGGGGCGACGGGTCGACGGCACGGGCGATCCCCTTAAGGCCTGGGGTGGAGGAACTGGGCGGATGGTCAAAAAAGCAGTGGCGCGGACAAGGTCGAAAGACCGGGACAGGACTGTGCGAGGCTTTCACCGCGGCGTCCAGAGCCCTTCATCACCAGTCCCCTTTGCTGACTTTTCCCGTCTTAAGGGCCCGATGACCCTGGTCTTTGATCCAACGAAACGCCGACGCCCTGGGGACGTCGGCGTTCTTAGTGCTCGTCACGGAAGAGCGGCGACTCAGGCGCCCAGGCCGCCCTCTTCGCGACGACGCAGCCGCAGCAGCGCGCCGACCAGAAGGATGCTGGTTCCCAGAAGCGCCGGCACGCCGGGCTCGGGGACGGTGGTCGAACCGGCCGATACCGAGGCGGTCTGAACGATGGAGAGCGTCCAGGAACCGGGGGCGAGGGTGCCAAGCCCCAAGGCGATGCGGCCCGGCGTGCTCAGATCCAGACTGTCACTGGTTCCGTTCAGCGAGGCATTGACGGTGGGGATCGAGGTGCCGCCAAGGATGTCGTTGATATTGAGTTCCCGCACGACCGTCGTGTCGTTCGCCTTGG
The DNA here is from genome assembly GCF_000013085.1 of Rhodospirillum rubrum ATCC 11170. NCBI lineage: Bacteria > Pseudomonadati > Pseudomonadota > Alphaproteobacteria > Rhodospirillales > Rhodospirillaceae > Rhodospirillum > Rhodospirillum rubrum. The sequence continues at coordinate 3,562,480 of NC_007643.1, read as the reverse complement.
TCAGACGCAGGACCAGATTGGCCGAAGCGGTCGCGTTGTTTTGGCTGTCGGGTTCGCCGGTGATCGCCACATAGAGCGACAAAACCGCGTCAAGCTGCAGGGTCAGATTATTGTAGGTGTCGCCGTTCAGGGTGAAGTTGAACGAGATGCCACCCGAACTGCCGGTCGAAGCCGACGCGGCCGTGTTGTTGTCGCCCGTCAGGCGGGTTTCGGCGACGGTCTGCGAGGCCAGGAAATTGCTGTTGGGGAACGAGGCCAGCGAGCCGGTGAGGCGCGAGTCGGCGCGGGTGAACTCGTTGCCCGGGGTAACGGAGGCCCGCCCGAAATTGTTCTGACCAAAGGCGCCCGAGCCGATGACGGCCATTTGGGGGTCGATGTTCAGATTGCCGGTGCCGCCGCCGATCCCCGACTTGTAGTCATTGAGAGTTCCGGCCAGCGCAACGTTCACCGCATTGTTGGTGATGCTGCCGGTATTGACACCGAACCCGCTGTTTGAAGCCGGCAATTGGGTCAGGCCGCCGACGGAATTGGTGTAATACAGGCCGGCGTTGGAGATGCTGAAGCTGCTGTAGGCGACCACATCGGCTTTTGCCGGCGCGGCGGCTGACAGGGCGACGGCGGCGATGATACCGAGGCCGCTCTTGGACAGTAGACGGGTCATGGTGCCTCCTCGCATGGGCTGAGGCCGATGGGCGACCTCGATGGGATTGTTTCTGCACCGTTAGGAATGCACCCGTCGTGCCAAAGAAAATAACACCTTAAAATTCAATAAGTTGACAGAAATAAGAAGCGAAGTGGGGGGCGAGTTTGTAAAGTTTTCCGACAGCGGAAAGCCGGCAAAACGCCTTTCCGGCCAGAACCAGCCAGGGTTTCCGCCGATTCACCGCTGTTCGGCGCGGTTGTAAAGAATTCCGACAAAATCGAGAAATCCGCAAAAAGTCTTTTAGAGCAAAGGATTGGCGTTTATTTGGCCCATCGGGGCCCGCGAGGACATGGCCGTGCCGGCTTTGGCTTGGAAAAACCGCCCCACCCCCCTGAAATTGGCGATACCCTTCTGTATTCGCTTGGGGAATACCGCCGTTTCTCCTTTGGGGTCCCGGCTTTCCCCGGGCTTGGGGAGCTCTCTTCCCTTTCACCGGAAGAACGCCTTCCGATAAGCTGGCGCAGCGCTCGATGCGGGATCGAGACGACTCCACCCGCCGACGGGGGAGGGGAAAAGGACAGGGCATGCGGGATCTGCTGCTCGCGCTATTGCTGGTTTCCAGCCTGCCGTTGATCATCGTCCGGCCCTATGTGGGCGTGTTCGTCTGGTGCGTCGTGTCGCTGATGAACCCGCATCAGATGGCCTATGGCTTCATTTCATCGGCGCCGGTCGCCTTGCTGGTCGCCGGATCGACGCTGATCGGGCTGCTCGCCTCGCGCGAGCCCAAGCGCCTGCCCGGCGATCCCATCGTCATCTGTATCCTGCTTTTGGCCTTCTGGGTGTCGGTGACCACGGTCTTCGCCCTGCGCCCGGACGTGGCCTTTCCGTTGTGGGACCGCACGATCAAGATGTTCCTGATGGTGCTGGTCGGTCTGGCGCTGATCCGCAGCCGGCAGCGCCTGCACGCCCTGGTGTGGATCCTGGTCGTCAGCATCGGCTTTTATGGGGTGCGTGGCGGCTTGTTCACCCTGGTCACCGGCGGTGGCGGGCGGGTGGTCGGTCCGCCAACGACGATGATCGGCGACAACAACTCCCTGGCCGCCGCCCTGATCATGACCCTGCCCCTGATGCGCTATCTGCATCTGCAATCGGCCAACCGCTGGATCCGCCTTGGCTTGGCCGGGGCGATGGGGCTGACGGCGCTGTCGGTCCTTGGTTCGTTTTCGCGCGGCGCCCTGCTGGCGTCGGTGGCGATGTTTTTCTGGATGCTGGTGCGCTCGCGCAAGCGGCTGATGATCCTGGCTTTGGGGGCGACCTTCGCCATTGGCGGGCTGTTCCTGATGCCCGAGAGCTGGCACGACCGGATGAACACCATCAGTGATTATCAGGAGGACGAATCGGCCATGGGCCGCCTCGACGCCTGGACCTTCGCCTTCAATCTGGCGGTGGAGCGGCCCTTGGTCGGTGGCGGGTTCCGCATCAATGTCGACCGGGATGTGTTTTTGCGGTTTTCCCCCGAGGCCGGGATCAACCGGGCTTTCCACAGCATTTATTTCCAGGTTCTGGGCGAGCATGGCTTCGTTGGCCTGGGGTTGTTTCTGGCGACCCTGGCGCTGGGGTTTTTCAAGGCCGGCGCGCTGTCGCGTCAATGCGCCGGTGATCCGAAACTGGCCTGGGCCCGCGATCTTGGCGCGATGTCCCAGGTCAGTCTGGTTGGCTATGCCGCCGGCGGTGCCTTTCTCGATCTGGCCTTCTTCGATCTTTTCTATTTCGTCGCCCTGTTGCCGGTGATGGCCAGTTGGGTTCTGGCCAACCCGCCGCCGGTCGTCTGGAAACCGAAACCGGTGAAAAGCCAAGTCCCGGGGCGCGGCCGGCCGCGCCGCGCCGCCTTGCCGCCGCCGAGGGATGCCCTGCCATGACCGGCGGCGGGGCGAAAGGCCGGGCCCTGGTCGTCGGCGCCGCCCTGGCGATGGTGGCCTTTGTCGTCGAGGTGGTATCGGCCTTCTTTCTGATGCCGTTCCTGATCCATGCCCTGGGCCCCGAACGTTATGGGCTATGGGCGCTGATCGGCACCATCATCGCCCAGTTCTCGTTGCTTGATTTCGGCCTGTCGGCCACGGCGCAGCGTTACATGGCCGGGGCTTTGGCCCAAGACGACCGGGCGCGGGCGGGCGAGATCTTTTCGGCCGCGGCCCTGCTGTTCCTGATCGCCGGAGGGGTCGCCTTCGCCCTCAGCCTGATCCTGGCCGGCGGCGCGCCGCTGGTGATGGCGCCGGGCCCCGGCCGTGACGAATTCGCCCTCGCCCTGGCCATCATGGGGGGGATGGTCGGTCTGTCGCTGCCGCTCAACGTCGTCCGCGGAACGGTCATGGCGCGGATGTCGTTCGCCTGGCTCAGCGTCATCGAGATCGGCCGCGCCCTGCTGCGGGTTGGCGCGGTGGTGCTGGTCATCGACCAGGGGCGCGGGCTGGCGGCTTTGGCGGCGATCACCCTGGCGATCACCGTTCTCGAGGCGGCCGCCTTGCGTCTTTTGCTCGCCCGGGTTCTTCCCTGGCTGTCGGTCCGCCCGGGCGGTGTGCGACGGGCGACGTTGATCGAGCTGTTTCACTTCAGCAAGCATGTCTTCGTGGTGAAGATCGGCGATATGGCGCGCTACCGGATGGATAATTTCATCATCGCCCCGGTTCTGGGCCTAAGCGCCGTCACCCATTATTCGGCGGCCTCGCGGCTGGCCGATACCTTCATCTCGCTGATCGATCGCGTTTTCACGCTGTGCGGGCCGGTGTTCTCGGGCTATGCGGCGCTCGATGACCGCGAGAACATGCGCGAGAAGTTCTTGCTGTTCACCCGCTTCGCCACCCTGGCGACCGCTTGCGCCGCCGGCGGCGTGCTGAGCGCCGGATGGATCTTTATTCCGTTGTGGCTGGGGCCCGAGTTCATCGACAGCTATCATGCCATGGCCGCCCTGACCGTCGGTCTGACGGCCCTGCTGATCCAGGCGCCGACCCGCGAGGTTCTAAGCGCGCTATACAAGCATCCCTTCGACGCCTGGACCAATCTGGCCGAGGCGGTGGCCAATCTGGCGATCAGCCTGCTGCTGGTGGGCGATTTCGGCATTCTCGGGGTGGCCTTGGGCACGGCGATCCCGATGGTCGTGGTCAAGATGGGCGTGCTGCCGGTCTATGCCTGCCGCAGGATCGGCCTCGGCGTGGGCACCTATTATCGTCTGGTGGCGGGCGCTCTGGCGGTGGTGGCCCTGTGCCATCTGCCGATCGTCGCGGTGATGGTCAGCATCCCCCATAGCTTCCCCGCCCTGTTCACCGCCGCCCTGGTCTGTTACGGCCTGCTGGGCATGGTTTTGTTCCGTTTCGCCCTTCCCCGGGAGATCCGCGCCCTTCTTCTGGCCAGCCTGCGCCCGGCGCGGGTGGCCGCGGTTTGAGGAGCGAGGCGATGGACCGGGAGAAGGCTTTGGCGCCCTTATCCGAGATCGGCCCGGCTTGTCGGTTTTTTCGCCTTTTTCGGTGCGAGGCCGCCCGACGGCTCCGCGCCCGTGCGCTTTGTCCGGGGCTTTGCCCCTCCATCGGCCCCACCGCTCGCTGTTTCTGGCGAGCGGGGGACCCCATGAACGGCAGGTTTCCCATGCGACACCACGATCAATCCCCGATGCTCGCCCTCACCGCCGTCCGCCCCCGGGCGTCATGGGGATGGAAAGCCGCCGCGCTCGGCCTTGCCGGCCTGCTGGCGGTGCCGTCGCTGGCGGCGGCTCGCACCCTCACCGTTGGTCCGACGGGGCAATACGCCTTGCCCTCCCAGGCGGCGGCGGCGGCGGTCAATGGTGATACGGTCGAGATCCAGGCCGGCGATTATGGCGCCGATACCACGGTGTGGAAGCAGAACGATCTGGTGATCCGCGCGGTTGGCGGGCCGGTGGTGCTGGTGGGCGGCGCCTCTCTCACCCAGGGCAAGGCCATTTGGCTGACGACCGGCAACAACGTCATCATCAGCGGCATCAATTTCTCCAAGGCCGCCGTCCGCGACCGCAACGGCGCGGGGATCCGCCATGAGGGCGGTGATCTGCGGATCATCGGCTGCGTATTCCACGATAACGAAAACGGCCTGCTGGCCACCTCGCGGGCCGGGGCGAATATTCTGATCGAAAGCTCGGAATTCTATGCCAATGGCTATGGCGACGGCCGCTCCCACAACATCTATATCAGCACGGCGGCGCGCTTCGTGATGCGCTACAGCGCCAGCTACGGCGCCAAGGTCGGCCATCAGATCAAGACCCGCGCCGCGGCGAATGAAATCGCCTATAATTTCCTGGCCGATGGCGCCAACGGCACCGCCAGCTACACCATCGATTTGTCCAACGGCGGGGACAGTCTGGTGGTCGGCAATGTCATGCAAAAAAGCGCCAAGGCCTCGAATGGCACCTTCGTGATGTATGCGGCCGAAGGTCAGAAGGTCGCCGGAAGCCGTCTCACCGCCATTCACAACACCCTGGTCAACAACCGTAGCGCCGGCGGATTCTTCGCCAATCGCGATACGACGACCCCCGCCGTGCTGTCGAACAACTTCATGGTCGGCCAGGGCACGGCGGTCAGCGGTCCGGCGGAACTGGCGGGCAATCTGCAGCTGCGCAGCGCCGGGCTGCGCGAAAAGGCGACGGGCCTGCTCAAGGCCCTGGATGGTCAGGCGGCGGCGGCGACGCCGGGGTTGACGGTGACGGATGGCGATCCGGGGTTCGTCAATGCCGATGTGCTTGATTTCCGCCTGACCTCGATTTCGCCGGCGGTCGATGCCGGGGCGGTGTTGCCCGCCGCCCTGATTCCGACGGCGGAATACCTATCGCCGCTGCTTGGGCGGGCCCGCGTGCAGATCGGCGCGGCCGATGTTGGGGCTTATGAATATCGGCCGGCGCAGTAAGGGGACTTCAGCGCGTGAAGAAAGGCGACACCATGGGGCGCGGGCGATCCATCCTGTTTCTGTCGAGCAATTTCCCGCCGGTGATCGGCGGGTCCTCGGTGGTCTACGACCAGATTTGCCGCAACGCCTCCGAGCAGGTGGTGGTGCTGGCGCCCCGGCGGAACCATGAAACCGGCCAAGTCCACCCCGGCACCGACAGCCATGACCGCGCCTGCGGCTACCCGGTGCATCGCGTCGATTACCTGCGTCCGCCCATTCCCCAAGGTCCGCGATCCCGGCTGGGGCATCTGACCGATGCCCTGCGCTATGACCTGCCGGTGATGGCCAGGGCCCTGGCGGCGGCGATCGGGCTGATCGTGCGCTACCGGGTCAAGGTGGTGTGCATCGGCGAGCTGGTGCAGAACGGTTGGATGGTTTTGCCGCTGCGCTATCTTCTGGGGCGGCGGGTGGTTCTTTATACCCACGGCGAGGAAATCTCGGAGGACGGGCTGGGTCTGTTGATGGCCAAGCGGGCGATTTGGCTGCGCCATGCCCATAAAGTGGTGGCGGTCAGCCTGTTTTGCAAAAGCATGATCGTCGCCCGCTTCCACATCGATCCGGCCAAGGTTTCCGTTATTACCAATGGCGTCAATCTGGGGATTTTCAACCGCGAGGGGCCGCTCGATCCGCGCGCTCTGCCGGCGGCGGCGGTGGGGCGCAAGGTGGTGCTGGCGGTCTCGCGTCTGGTGGAGCGCAAGGGCATCGACCGCCTGATCCGTGCTTTTCCCGCCATCGCCGCCAGCATCCCCGAGGCCCATTTGGTCATCGCCGGCAGCGGGCCGCTGGGCCTGTCGCTGGAGGAACTGGCCCGCGCCCTGGGATTGGGCGAAGACCAGGTCTCCTTCCTGGGGCCGATCAGCCAAGAGCGGCTGGTGGCGCTTTATCGCTTGGCCGATGTTTTCGCCTTGCCCTGCCGCACCCTGGCCAATGGCGATACCGAAGGCTTCGGTCTGGTGTTCCTGGAAGCCAACGCCTGTGGCACGCCGGTGGTCGCCGGCGGGGCGGGGGGAACGGTCGAGGCGGTGGTCGATGGCGAGACCGGGCTGATCGTCGATGGCGGCGATCCCCAAGCCATCGCCCTGGCGGTCAACACCCTGCTCGCCGATGCCCCCGGCGCGGCGCGGATGGCCGAGGCCGGTTGGAAAAGGGCCCTGAGCTATGGTTGGCCGGCGGTGGCGCGCCGTTTCGTCGAGGTTAGCCTGAACGCCCGCAAAGACGCGCCCGAGCCGGCCTATCAGCCCGGTGACATTACCTCCCTTAGCCTGGACGGGCCGACCCGGCTGCTGGTCAGCGTCGATCTGGAAGAGGCCTTCGACTGGTCGACCTTTTCGCGCGAGGGCTATCAGATCAAAGGCTGGCAAGCCCTGGAGGAGTTTCATGCCGGATGCCGGGGGCTTGGGGTGTCGCCGGTCTATCTGGCGACCTATCCGATGCTGGGCGATCCGGTGATCTGCGCCTTCCTGCGCCGCTGCCTTGAGCGTGGCGAGGCCGAGGTCGGGATCCATCTGCACGGCTGGGTGACGCCGCCCTATTGGGAGCATCCAAATGTCTTCAACAGTTATCAGTGCAATCTGCCCGAACACGTGGAGCGGCGTAAACTCGAGGCGCTGATCGCGCTGTTTACCGAGCGCATGGGGCAGGCGCCCTTGCTGCACCGCGCCGGGCGCTGGGGCGGCGGGGCGCGGACGGCGGCGCTTCTTGCCGAGATGGGGCTACGGGTCGATCTCAGCCCCTGCGCCGGTTTCGGCGCGAGCCCGCAGGGCGGGCCGGATTTCTCGGCTTTGAGCGGCGCCCCCTTCCGCGCCGGACCCGGGCGCGACGTGCTAACGATCCCGGCCACCACCTTGCGCTTCCTGCGCGGCCCGCTCGCGCTGTCCCAGGCGCTTTTCCGCTGGTCGGGGCGGCGTGGACCGAAGGGATGGGCCTCGCCGCTGGCGTCGCTGGGCACCCTGGTGCGCTTTTCCTCGGAAGATCTGACCACCGCGCAATTGCGCGCCTTCGCCCATGAACTGACCCTGCGCAAGGCGCCGATCGCCACCTTCACCGTTCACCACACCTCGCTCTATGGCGGCGGCAACGACTATGCCCCCGATGAGGCGGCGGCGCGGGCCGTGCGCGAGCGGGCCTTCGCCACCTTGGCCTATGCCATCGACACCTGCGGCATGCGGCCCACGCGCTGCGCCGATTTGCTGGCGGAGACCCGCATGGTGTCGCCGGAGCGCTCCGCCGATCTGCGCTCCGACGACGCGGCCCTGGCGCCGGCAAGGCCGCTGGCCGCCCTGCCATGAACCCGGGCGGCGCCGAGGTGTCGGTGGTGATTCCGGCCTGGAACGCCGAAGCCACCCTCGGCCGGGCCCTGGCCTCGGTGCGGGCGCAAACCCTGGCGCCCCGTCAGGTGATCGTGGTGAACGACGGATCGAGCGACGCCACGCCCGAGATCGCGGCGCGGATGGCCACCAAGACCTTCCCCGTGACGGTGATCGACCGCACGGGGCGGGGGAGCGGGCCGGCGGCGGCGCGCAACGCCGGCATCGCCGCCGCCGGCGAACCCTTCGTCGCCTTTCTCGATGCCGACGACGTCTGGCTTCCCGACAAGTTGGCCCGGCAGATGGCCGCCTTGCGCGCGTCGCCAGACGCCGTGCTCTGCTGTTGTGATGCCCAATGGGTCGGCGAGGACGCGCCCGCGCGGACCGCCCATCCCACCATCTATGAGGATCGCCCGATCAAGGGCGGGGCCGAGGCCTGGAAGGAGATCTTGCTTGATTGCTACGTCGGCACGCCCTGCGTGGTCGCCCGCCGCGCCGCCCTGATCGAAGCCGGCGGCTTTGATGAAAGGCTGGTGGTTGGCGAGGATCAGGATCTGTGGATCCGCCTTGCCCTGCAAGGGCCGGTGATCGCCCTGCCCGAGGTTCTGGTGCGCTACGGCCTGTCCGCCGACAGCCATATGGCCCGCCACCGCGCCCTGGCCGCAAGCCTGTGGTTGCCCCATTTCGAGGCCCTGGTCAGCGGGTTGGGCGCCCGGCTCTCGGCGGGGGAACGCGATGCCATCCTCCGCGCCCGTCTGTGGCGGATGGCGCGGAGTGTTTATCTGGATGGTCGGAAAGATCTGGGGCTGAGTTTGATGGCCAGGGCGGTCGCCCATGGGCTGCCCCGGCGCGCCCGGATGGTATTCCTGGCACGCGCCCGTCTCCGCTCCGCCTTGGGGCGGAACGGCTGACCCGGGCGGGGATGGGGCGGGTTACTCGATATTCTTGGCGGCGGTCATGGCGACGATCAGCACCATCAGCAGCACGGTCAGGGCCAGTCCGACGAACAGCATGATCGTCATGAACGGCATGGCGATGGTCGAGCCGACGACATAGATGCTGAGATAGAACGCCAGCCCGACGACGGCGACGACGAGAATGCCCAAAAGCTTGGCGGTGACCATTCCTTTAAATCCCCCTCGAGTGCCTGAATCCGGCGGACGATGCCCTGTGAAGGAGGGGCGTCCGCCATGGGTAATGGAACGGATATACGCTGCTGATTTCATCCTGTCCAGATCATGGCTTATCCAGATCTCTGGAATTTGACAAAACTGCTTTTCAGCCGCGGACCAGCTTCATCCGGTGTTCGAGCGCCTCGATCAGGTCGAGCAGGCCTTCGCCCTGGCGCATGCGGTGGGTACCGGCATAAAGGCTGAAGGTCTGGGCGGCGGCCGAGGCGCCGGCGTCGCGGCGTTTGACCACGGTGAACAGCGGTTTTTCGCCGGCATGGCGGAAGACATGGAAGCGGGCGACGGTATCGTCATGGTCGATCGCATAGTCCCGCCAAAGACCTTTGGTCACCTGACGGCTATAGAGCGACAGCAACTGATTGATTTCCGTGCGGCTGAAATGAACGACCTGCGCCGAGCGTCGAAAGTCGACCAGCCTCAAGACCTTGTTCATCGCCTCCCTTCCATCCGGCAGCGACTGCGCCGGACGGCGTGGAGCTAACCTCCGATCCGTTCGGCCCGCGAACTGATGACTTGCCCCGGCGGGGCGACCTGCTGATTGCGACGACGGGGTTGGGGCGTATCATAGCAGGTCACGGTCGCAAGGGAACGGTAACAATAAAGCGCGACCAGCACGGCCCGGTTGTCTGGCAGGATCTCGCGACAGTAATAGTCGCCGTCCATGGCGTAGATGGTTGAGCAATCCTTGCCGGTGATCAGCGAATAGACGTTATCGACGATGGTCTTGTCGGTGAGGATCAGGGTCGAGAGGTCGGCGGCCATCAAAGGGACCGGATACCAGTCCACGGCGCCGGCGGCCACTTGCATCGGATTGCTTTCGCAAGCACCCAGGGTGGCGAGCGCCATCACGGCGGCGATGAGGACGCGACGGCCCGATCGCGAAGACCGGGGGCGCTTCGCGGCGAAAGCGGCGCATCCGTCAGAAGCTGGTCTCGTCATGCAGGGCCCTATCTTCCGCTGGCGCCGACCCGCTTGGCACGGGGGGCGGCGGCTGCCGCTTGGGCAACCAATGGGGATCATTAAGTCTAGGCTGGGCGGGTTAAGGATCTTTGAACATCGCCTTATTATGGCACGAAGCCAGCGCGCGCGGGCGATTGCCAAGGCGCGAGGCTGTGGCTATGGTGACGCGCGTTCGTCCGCCCGGACCCTATTGCCGTGCCTGCCCCTAAGGAGAGACGCGTGGCCAAGCCGCCAGCCGATACCGATCCCCAACAGGATGCCCTTTTCCGCGAGGTCGAGGAAGACCTGCGTCATGAACGTCTGGCCGAAATCTGGAAACAGTACGGCGGGCTGATCATCGCGGCCGCCGTGGTGGTCGTTCTGGCGGTCGCCGGTGTTCAGGGCTGGCGGGTTTATCAGGCCGATCAGCGCGCCGAACAGGCCGCCCGTTTCGATGCCGCCCGCGACCGCCTAGCCAAGGGCGACAGCGCCGCGCTTGAGGATCTGGCCGCCCTGGCGGCGGACCGCTCTTCGGGCTATGCGCCGCTTGCCGCCTTGCGCCGCGCCGCCGCCCTGGCCGACGAGGGCAAGACCGACGAGGCGATTCAGGGCTATCGCGGCCTGATCAACGATAGCGCCGCCGATCCGGTGTTTCGCGATGCGGCGCGGGTGCTGGCCGTGCTTCACGGTCTGACCCTGCTTGATCCGGCCGAGATCGGCGGGTTGTTGCAGCCGCTGCGCGACGGTACCGGCCCCTGGCGGCCGCTGGCCGAGGAACTGGCGGCGGTGTCGAGCCTGCGCCAGGGCGACAGCAAGGCGGCGATCGAGATTTTGCGGGGGATCCTGGGCGATCCCCAGGCGCCGCGGGGCGTGCGCCAGCGCGCCGGCGGTCTGCTGGCCGCCCTGGGCGCCAGCCCGACTCCGCCGGCGGAGTCGGGCGAGAGCTCGTCTTCGGGCCCGGCTCCGGCCGCCCCCCCTGCCGGAGGCGGGAATGGCGGCTGATCGGGCGATGGGTCGGCGGTTTGCCGCTCTGGTGCTAAGTGTGACCTTCAGTCTGGCCCTGGCCGGCTGTTCGGACACTTGGCTGGGTGATTCCTGGTTCGGCTCGGATGACACGCCGCCGCTGGCCGGCGAACGGGTTGCCGTTCTCGGCCAGGATCGTGGTTTGTCCGAAGCGACCAAGGACGAGCACGGCGTTGAATTGCCCGCCCCCGAGGATAACGACGACTGGCCGCAAAGCGGCGGCTATTCCCACCACGCCATGCAGCACATGGTGGTCGGCGAGTCCCTTCAACGCCTGTGGTCGACCAGCATCGGCGCCGGCGGCACCAGCCGCGACCGCCTGCTCAATGGTCCGGTGCTGGCCGACGGCCGTATCTTCACCATCGATCGCGAGGCGACGGTCCGCGCCTTCAACGCCGAAACCGGCAAGGAATTATGGCAGGCCGCCCTGCCCAATCGCGACGACGACGAAGACGACGGCGCTTTCCTGGGCGGCGGGCTGGCCTATGACCGCGGCCGCATCTTCGCCTCGACCGGCTTTGCCAAGGTGGTGGCGCTGCGTGCCGATACCGGCCAGGAACTGTGGCGTACCGAGGTTGACGGCCCGATACGCGCCGCCCCCGCCGTCAATTCGGGCCGGGTAGTGGTGCTGACGGTCGATAATCAGGCTTTCGCCCTGTCGGCCGTCGATGGCCACAAACTGTGGAGCCATTCCGGATCGCCGCAGACGGCGACCATCCTTGGCGCCCCGACTCCGGCCATCGACCAAGGCGTGGTGGTCATTCCCTATTCCTCGGGCGAATTATTCGCCCTGCGTCTGGAAAGCGGCACGGAAATCTGGTCGGACGCGGTGACCGCCGTGCGCCGCACCGACGCCACCGGCTCGCTGCAAGACATCCGGGCCAATCCGGTGGTCGACGCCAACCACCTGTACGTGATCGGCAACAGCGGGCTGATGGTCGGCATGGATCTGCGCTCGGGCGCGCGGGCTTGGCAACTGCGGGTGGCGGGCACCCAGCAGCCCTGGCTGGCCGGCGATGTCTTGTTCCTGATCAGCGCCGAGGCCGAACTGGCCGCCGTCAACGCCAAGACCGGCGCCGTCATCTGGACGACGCCGCTGCCGCGCTATGAAAGCCCCGATAGTCTGGCCACGCCTTTGCTGTGGACCGGTCCGGTGCTGGCCTCCGATCGGCTGATCATCGGCTCGTCCGATGCCTCGGCCTATGCCGTATCGCCCTACACGGGGAAGATCCTCGGGCGGATCGAACTGCCCGACGCGATGGCCTCGGCGCCTATCGTCGCCAAGGGCACCCTTTATTTCCTGACGACCACCGGCGAACTCGTCGCCTATCGCTGATCCCGTTTTCCGCCCCATATGCAAAGGGCGGAAAAGGGGCCGGGTCGGACGGCCGTTCCGGGGCGGGACCCCGGAACCAATGGATATCTGAAATATGTTCACTGTCGCCATCATCGGCCGGCCCAATGTGGGCAAGTCCACCCTGTTCAACCGGCTGTGCGGTCGCCGGCTGGCCATCGTCCATGACATGCCCGGCGTGACCCGCGACCGCCGCGAGGGCAAGGCCTCGCTGGCCGATCTGGTCTTCCGGGTGGTCGATACCGCCGGTCTGGAAGAGGCGGGCCCCGAGGTGCTGGAAGGCCGCATGCGCCAGCAGACCGACCGCGCCCTGTCGGAGGCCCATGTCGCCCTGATGCTGATCGACTCGCGGGCCGGGGTGACGCCGCTCGACGCCCATTTCGCCGAGATTCTGCGCAAGGCGCCGATCCCGGTGATTCTGGTCGCCAATAAATGCGAAGGCGGGGCGGGCAAGCCCGGTTTCTACGAATCCTACAGCATGGGCCTGGGTGATCCGGTGCCGTTGTCGGCCGAGCATGGCGAAGGGCTGTCGCTGCTCTATGAAGCCCTTATGCCGATCTATGACGCCCATATGGCCCAGGAGGCCAAGGACGAGGCCGACGCCGTGCGCGCCGCCTTCCTGGAAACCGAAGCCGCGAGCGCGGCCAAGCCCTATATCGATTTCGCCTCCCTCGAACCCGACGAGGTTCCCGAGGACGACGACTCCGATCCCTCGCAAGATCCCGAGGATGATTTCTCGGTCGAGGCCTTCGATCCGCGCGGCGAACGGCCGATCCAAATGGCGATCATCGGCCGGCCCAACACCGGCAAGTCGACCCTGATCAACCGCCTGATCGGCGATGACCGGCTGGTCACCGGCCCCGAGGCCGGCGTGACTCGCGATGCCATCGAGGTCGATTGGGAATGGGGCGGCCGGCGGTTCCGGCTGGTCGATACCGCCGGTCTGCGGCGCAAGGCCCGGGTCGAGAACAGCCTGGAAAAGCTGATGGTGGCCGATACCCTGAACGCCATCCGTCTGGCCGAGGTCTGCGTGCTGATGCTCGACGCCAATATGGTGATGGACCGCCAGGACCTGACCATTGCCCGGCTGGTCATCGACGAGGGCCGGGCCCTGGTCATCGCCGTCAACAAATGGGATGCCTGCGCCGATCGCAAGGCCGCGCTGCAGCGGCTGGCCGATCGGCTGGAAACCTCGCTGGCCCAGGTGCGCGGCGTTCCCTTCGTCACCCTGTCGGCTTTGGAGGGCCATGGCCTCAATCGCCTGATGGACGCGGCGTTGGAAGCCCATGCCAAATGGAACCGCCGGGTGCCGACCAGCCGCTTCAATCGCTGGCTGAAGGGCATGATCGACCGCCATCCGCTGCCGATGGGCAAGCATGGCCGACGCCTGCGCATCCGCTATGGCACCCAGGCCAAGATCCGGCCGCCGACCTTCGCCCTGTTCATGACCCGGCCCGATGATCTGCCCGAATCCTATGTGCGGTATCTGAATTCGGGGCTGCGCGAGGATTTCGACATGGCCGGCACGCCGATCCGCCTGCTGTTCCGCGCCACCAAGAACCCCTACGCCGATAAATAGCCGGTGGTAACCCGGGGGTGACTCCTTGGCAGAGAAGGAAAACGGCCCCAGATCACCGGGGTCTTTTTCTTTTTTGAAAGGGGGGGTCCCATGGGGTCCTACCGCGTCGCCGTTATTGTCGGCAGCAATCATTCCGCCTCGATCAATCGCAAGCTGGCCCAGGCCCTGGTCAGGCTTGGCGGCGAGACCCTGGAGTTCGAGTGGATTCGCATCGACGATCTGCCGCTCTATTCCCTTGACCTGGAGGGCAGCCGCCCGCCCGAGGTCACCCGCTTCACCGATCAGATGAAGGCCGTCGATGCGGTTCTGGTGGTCACGCCCGAGCATAACCGCTCGCTGCCCGCCGTGCTCAAGAACGCCATCGACTGGGGATCCAAGCCCGCTCCCGACAACGTTTGGCGCGGCAAGCCGGCCGCCATCACCGGCACCTCTCCGGGCGCCATCGGCACCGCCCTGGTCCAGCAGCATCTGCGCCAGATCCTGGGAATCCTCGGCGCCCATGTCATGGGTGGCGAGGTCTATATCTCGTTCAAGCCCGATCTGATCGCCGAGGACGATACGGTGACCAACGAGAGCACCCGGGTTTTCCTTGAAACCTTCATGGGCCAGTTCGCGACCTTCGTCCGCAAACTCGCCGCCCCCTGATCAAACCCCCGCGCCCGCTTTTTGGTAGACGGAGCGGGCGCGGGGTCGACACGGACTGTCCGATCGCGGCCTTAATCAAGACGGGCGGTCAGAGTCACCCCCAATGCCCGGGCGACGCCCAGAAGGGTTGTCAGGCGCGGATCGCCGTCTTCGCTTAGCGATTTATACAGCGCCTCTCGCGTCACGCCCGCCTCGCGTGCCACATCCGTCATTCCGCGAGCCCGGGCGATCACGCCAAGGGCGTCGGCGATATAGGACGCGCTGCCGCTGGCGAAGGCATCGTTAAGCAGGTCTTGCTGGGCTTCCGGCGAGGTCAGATGACGTGCGGCATCGAAGGGCTTGGTTTTGATCATTCAGCTTTCCACTTCTGCGGCCATCGCCTTCGCTCTGGCGATATCACGGCGCTGGGCCCCTTTGATGCCGCCACACAGCAAGATGATGAGGGTCGTTCCCCGTTGTACGAAGTACAACCGGTAGCCTGGGCCATCGTCGACTCGCAGCTCCGATACCCCATCGCCCACCGGCTTCACATCGCCGAACAGGCCGTTGCGCAGTCGCACGATGCGTTGAGCGATGCGCGCGCCGGCCTTTTCATCGGCCAAGCCCGCGAGCCACTCTTCAAACGCCTCGGTCTGGCGGACATCAAACAAGGTGTAATTTATACGTTACACATGGGGGATCGTAAAGGACGTCGCAATGCCGGGGCCCGCTGAATTTCCCCCGATGACCTCCATCCATCGTGTGCCGTCGATATCAAGGATGATCGGCAAGCTGGCTCCAGCCATCCTGATCGCCATAGGGAGTGAGGCGAGGGCGTTGACCATCGCGCCCGCGACTCAGGGGGCGAGGCGGAGCAGGAGGGCGGTGAGCAGGGCGGCGGCCGCCGCATTGAGATAACGACCACGGCCGATCAGGATCAGCGTGTAAAGCCCGGCCAGGGTGGTGGCGGCGGCGGCCAGACAAGCCTCGGTCGTCCAGGCGGCGCGGTCGCCGGCCTCGACGATCAGCCAGCCGGTCGCCACCCCCCACAGGGCGTAGACGCCAAGCGCCGGAGGCTGGCGAAACAGCCCATAGGTGCCGTCGCGCACGGCGAACAGGGCGGCGGCTGTCGCCAGGGCCAGGGGGGCGAGACCGGGCAGGGCGGCAAGGGCGGCGGTGTCGTGGAGCGCGATCAGGCCGATCGCGCCGATCAGCCACGCCGCCAGCCCGCTATTGGCCGGATCGGCCCGTTCATTCCACAACCGGCCGAGCGCCGGGGCGGCGAAGAGGGCGGTCGGCCATAGGACCAGCAGGGCGGTCGGCGCGACAAGCGCCGGCTCGCCGGCCATCGGTGGCCAGAGCGCGGTTCCTAAGGTCCCTTCGGGCAGGGCGGCCAGCCACGGACCGATAACGGCGGCCAGGAAGATCACCCCGGGGAAGGGACGCAAGGGCACCAGCCAGCCCAGGCTCCGGCGCTCCGCCGATATCAGGGCGAGGAAGGCCACCGCCAGCAGCGGCCACGCCAGCCCCTGGGTCAGCAGGGCGGCGCCCAGCACGAACCAGAAGCCATGGGCCATCCACAGCGCCATCGGCGCCCCGCCTTTGGCCTGGAGATGCAACCGCATCAGCAGATCCATCAGCGCGAGGCCGGCCAGCGCTCCGGGCGCCCCGGCGCCGGCCCGGGTGCCGATACCGTCCAGGGCCAGGGAGGCGGCGAACAAGGCGCCGGCGACCAGGGCGATCTTTTTATTGAAGACGGTGCGGCCGATATCATGGACGACCAGCACGCCGAGCACGGCGCAGAGCAGATCGGGCAGGCGCGTTCCCCACAGCGGGGCACCTTCGCCGCCGGCCCATAAAACGAGCAGCCCCAGCCAATGGGCCCCCGGCGTGGCGATCGGCTCGCTCCCGCCCCCGGCCAGCGTCCGGGTGTCATCAAGAAAGCGCGCCTCGTCAAAGCCCAGGGGGGCGCCCAGGACGGCGGGCAGCAGCAAGGCAAGGCTGAGCAGGGTCAGCAGGGCGAAGGGATGCCAGCGGGTGATCAGGCGGTGCATGGGGGCTCTCCCGGTCCAGGGGGCACCCTTGGGCGCCCAAACGAACACCGGGGACGGCCCCCGTCTGGGCGCCGTCCCCGGTCGTGGTCTCCTGATGATCGCGCGGCTTAACGGGTGGGAACGGGGGTCTCGCCCGAATAGTCATAGAAGCCCTTGCCGGTCTTGCGACCCAGCCAGCCGGCTTCGACGTATTTCACCAGCAGCGGGCAGGGCCGGTATTTGGTATCGGCCAAACCCTCGTGAAGAACGTGCATCACCGCCAGACAGACATCCAGACCGATGAAATCGGCCAGCTCCAGCGGGCCCATCGGATGGTTGGCGCCCAGGCGCATCGCCGTATCGATGGCATCGACCGATCCCACGCCCTCATACAGGGTATAGACGGCCTCGTTGATCATCGGCAGCAGGATGCGGTTGACGATGAAGGCGGGGAAATCCTCGGCCGAAACCGGGATCTTGCCCATCTTCAGAACCAACTGGCGGATCAGAGAAAAGGTTTCCTCGCCGGTGGCGATGCCGCGGATCAATTCGACCAGCTTCATCACCGGCACCGGGTTCATGAAATGCATGCCCATGAACTTCTCGGGGCGGTCGGTCGAGGCGCCGAGACGGGTGATCGAGATCGACGAGGTGTTCGAGGCGACGATGCACGACGGCTTGAGCACCGGGCACAACTCGGCCAGGATCTTGCGCTTGACGCCTTCGTCCTCGGTCGCCGCCTCGATCACCAGATCGCAGTCGTCGAAGCTCTTCATGGTCGAGGTCGGGGTGATCCGCGCCAGGGTGCTTTCAAGATCTTCCTGCGAGATCTTGCCCTTGGCCTGCTGGCGTTCGAGATTCCTGCGCAGCGACCCCATGCCACGTTCGAGCGCGGCCTCGTTCACGTCCATCATCTGGACCTGATAACCCGACAAAGCGCAGATATGGGCGATACCATTGCCCATCTGGCCAGCGCCGATCACGCCAATCTTTTCGACCATCTTGGAGCCTTTCCGCTTGCGGGGACGGATCGTCCCCCGGGATTATTTGTCTAATGCGGCGGTCAGCGCGGGCACGGCCTGAAACAGGTCGGCGACCAGCCCGTAGTCGGCGACCTGGAAGATGGGAGCTTCCTCGTCCTTGTTGATGGCGACGATGACCTTGCTGTCCTTCATGCCCGCCAGATGCTGGATGGCGCCCGAGATCCCCACGGCGACATAAAGATCCGGGGCGACGATCTTGCCGGTCTGGCCGACCTGATAGTCGTTGGGCACATAGCCGGCATCGACGGCGGCGCGGCTGGCGCCGACGGCGGCGCCCAGCTTGTCGGCCAGGGCTTCGATCAGGGCGAAGTTCTCCCCCGACCCCATGCCACGGCCGCCGGAAATGATGACGCGGGCGCTGGTCAGCTCGGGGCGGGCCGATTTCGACAGTTCCTGGCCGACGAAGCTCGACAGGCCGGAGCTGGCGGTGGCCGAGATGCTTTCAACCACCCCCTGGCCGCCGTCGGCGTTGGCCGGATCGAAGGCGGTGGTGCGGACGGTGATGACCTTGGGGCTGTCGGCGCTGCGCACGGTGGCCAGGGCGTTGCCGGCGTAGATCGGCCGCACGAAGGTATCCTCGGCGATCACGGCGGTGATGTCGGAAACCTGGGCGACATCGAGAAGGGCGGCGACTCGCGGCAGGATGTTCTTGCCCGTCGTCGTCGCCGGGGCGAGGACGTGGGAATACTCCCTGGCCAGCGACACGATCAGCGGGGTCAGGCTTTCGGCCAAGGGATGGGCATAGACCGCGTCGTCGGCGACCAAGACCTTGGTTACCCCGGCCACCTTGGCGGCGGCCTCGGCGGCGGCGGCGCAGGTCTGGCCGGCGACCAGAACGTGAATGTCACCACCCAACTGGGCGGCGGCGGCCACCGTATTGAGGGTGGCGGGCTTGAGCGACGCGTTGTCGTGTTCGGCGATTACCAGCAAAGCCATGTCAGATCACCTTCGCCTCGGTCTTGAGCTTTTCGACCAATGTGGCCACGTCGGGCACGCGGACGCCGGCCTTGCGGCTGGCGGGCTCTTCCACCTTCAGCGTGGTCAGCCGGGGGGCCGGATCGACGCCCAGATCGGCCGGAGACAGGGTCTCGATCGGCTTTTTCTTGGCCTTCATGATATTGGGCAGGCTGGCATAGCGCGGCGTGTTCAGCCGCAGATCGGCGGTCAGCACCGAGGGCAGGGTCAGCGACAGGGTTTCAAGGCCGCCGTCGACTTCGCGGGTCACCGTGGCCTTGCCTTCGGCCAGGGTCAGCTTGGACAGGAAGGTTCCCTGCGACCAGCCGAGCAGGGCGGCCAGCATCTGACCGGTTTGGTTGGCGTCGTCGTCAATCGCCTGCTTGCCCAGAAGGATCAGATCGGGAGCCTCCTTTTCGACCAGGGCCTTTAGCATCTTGGCGACGGCCAGCGGCTGCAGCTCGACATCGCTTTGCACCAGAATACCGCGATCGGCGCCCATCGCCAGGGCGGTCCGCAAGGTTTCCTGGCATTGCGCCACCCCCAGCGAGACGGCCACGACCTCGGTCACGGTGCCCGCTTCCTTCAGCCGGATGGCTTCCTCGACGGCGATTTCATCGAAGGGGTTCATCGACATCTTCACGTTAGCCAGTTCGACCCCCGTGTTATCCGCTTTAACGCGGATTTTCACGTTATAGTCGACGACCCGCTTCACGGCGACCAGTACTTTCATGGATTTCCTGTCTTTCGAGCGTGGGTTTTCCAGGCCGGGCCGTTTCGTCTTCGCAACGACCGGGCCTCCCCGCCCCGGTCTCCGGGCCCCCGTCTTTTCGGGGGTCCAGACAAAGAGATAACGCCCCGGTTCCGGCTATGACCGGTTGCGGTGCAAAATACGGAACCGTCTAGCGGAAGTCAACGAAACCGCAGTGGAACAGGCGGTCAAAGCGGCTTTTTGGGCGGGCTGTCAGGCGCGCGGGCGGGCGCCCGGACGCAACCACAGCACGTCGGCCACGCCGCGGTCATTGACGAAACGGGCGAGAACCAGAAGGTAGTCCGACAGCCGGTTGACGTAGCGCAAGCCAAGGGTGTCGGCCTCGCTGGTGGCTTGATCCGATCCGTCGGGGTTGAGTTCGGCGATCAGTCTTTCGGCCCGGCGGGCGACGGTGCGGGCGTGATGAAGGTGGGCGGCGGCCGGCCGGCCGCCGGGCAGAACGAAGTTGGCCAAAGGCGGCAAAAGCGCGCTTAGGGTGTCGATTTCACTTTCCAGGCGGGTCACCTGGGCCTGGGTGATATGCACCGCCTCGACGCGGGCCGGGGCGTCGCCATCGACGCGGGCCGGGGCGTCGCCATCGACGCGGGCCGGAGCGTCGCCATCGACGCGGGCCGGAGCGTCGCCGTCGGCGCGGGCGAGATCGGTTCCCAGATCGAACAGGTCGTTCTGGATGCGCTCGAGGGCGGCTTCGGCCGGCTCCTCGCCGCTGGCCGTCGGGATGACCTCGCCGGCGACATGCAGGCGGGCGATGCCAAGGATGGCGTTGATCTCGTCGACGGTGCCATAGGCCGAAACCCGGATCGCGTACTTGGGGACCTGGGTGCCGTCGCCCAGGGATGTCTTGCCACTGTCACCGCTTCGGGTGTAAATCCGGGTCGGCTGTTCCATGTCTTTCGCTCCTTGGCGCCCGGGTCTTTGATGGACCCTTCGAGGGCGCTGTCCATAGGGGGATGCGACGGAACCCCCGCTTGGGTCCGCCGACGGTCGCCTTGGCATATAGGGGCGCCGACGGGGGTTTGGCGAGGGTCAAGGACGCGGGTCGCGCGGGCCACGAATGAACAGGGCCCCTGGCCGATCCCCTTTCCTGGACCGGGGGATCACGCCGGACGGGGCCCGCCAAGGGCCGGCGTGGGCCCGTTTAGCCGCGCGCCGAACTGAACCTTGGGGCCGATGCGCATCTATCGAACGCTTACCACCTATATTGCCCGGACCTATCTGACGGCGCTGGTTGGAGCGACCCTTGTGGTTGGCGCCCTCTTGATGCTGTTTGACGTCATCGAGATCACCCGGCGCAGCGGATCGAAGGCCATCGGCATTGATGTGGTGCTGGAAATGGCCCTGTATCACCTGCCGATGAGTTTGCAATCGGCGTTGCCCTTCGTGTTCATGGGCGGGGCGGTGATGATCTTCTGGAAGCTGGCGCGCTCGAGCGAGCTGGTGGTGATCCGCGCCGCCGGCCTGTCGGTCTGGCAGTTCCTGGCGCCGGTGATCGCCGTGGTGGTGGTGCTGGGCATCGCCAATGTCACCCTGCTCAATCCGCTCGCCGCCCATCTTTATACCAAATACGAACGCATGGACGCCGGCATGGACAGCGGCGTCGCCAATCCGCTGGCTTTGTCCGACGGCGGGCTGTGGCTGCGCGAGAACAATCCCGAGGGTCAGGTGGTGATGCATGCCCAGGGGGTGCGTCAGGTCGACAACGCGCTGCGCATGACCGGGGTGACGATCTTCCGCTATGGTCCCGATCGGCGCTTCGAGTCGCGCATCGACGCCGAGACCGCCGGCCTGCGCGAGGGCGCCCTGGTGCTGACCTCGGTCGTCACCACCTATCCCGGCCGGGTCGGCGAGCGCGCCGAGACCCTGGAAGTGCCGAGCAATCTGACCCTGCCCAAGATCCAAGACAGTTTTTCGCCGCCCGAAACCGTGTCCTTCTGGGAATTGCCCGCCTTCATCACGTTTTTCGAAGCCGCCGGATTTTCCGCCCATGCCCATCGCCTGCACTGGCATTCGCTGATCGCCTCGCCCCTGCTGCTGATCGCCATGGTGCTGATGGGGGCGGTCTTCTCGCTCAAGCCCAGCCAACGCTCGGTCAACTGGCTGTTTCGCATCGTCGGCGCCGTGGCGGCGGGGTTTGGCGTGTTCTTCTTTTCCAAGATCACCTACACCCTGGGCCTGTCGCAGACCTTGCCGGTCAATCTGGCGGCCTGGAGCCCGGCCCTGGTGACGACGATGGTCGCCCTGGCCGCCTTGTTCCACTTGGAAGACGGCTGAGCCCGCCCATGGACGCTCCCTGGATCCAATGCGCCACGGGAACGGCCGATCGCGGCCGGGCGCTGTTGTATTCCCGCTGGGTCGGGCTGGCGGTGCTCTGCCTGCTGTGCCTCGTCCGCCTGTTGCTGAGCGCCGGCGGCACCATCCCCCCCCATCCCGACGAAGCGATGCTCTGGGCCGCCGGTCAGCCGTTGGGGGCCGTCCTGGGCGGCGACCACCCTTTGGTTTCGCTGATCCTGTCGGCCAGCGTCGAGCTTCTGGGCAATACGGTTTTCGCCCTGCGCGCCCCCGGGGTGATCGCCCTTGGCCTTGCCAGCATCGCCGTCTGGCGGCTGGCCGGGCTGCTCTATGACGCCCGGGTGGCTTTTTGGGCCGCCGTGGTCTTCGCCACCCTGCCGGTGGTCTCCTATGCCTCGGCCATCGCCGGAACGGCGGGGTTCCTGCCGCTGTTCTGGGCGGTGGCCCTGCATGGGCTGCTGCGCGGCCTGAAGAGCGATTCCCTGGTTTGGTGGCTTGTTTTGGGCACGGCCTTCGGGCTTGGCCTGTTGACCGACGGGGCGATGGCGCTTTTGGTGCCGTGCTTCCTGCTCTATGGCCTGCTGTCGCCCGAATACCATGCCCTGTGGCGGCGCCGGGGCCTGTGGCTGGCTTTGGGTCTGGGCTTGGCGATCGCCGCCCCCGCCTTTTGGGCCGGTCTTCTGCACGCCGATCTCACCCCCCAGCCGACGCCGGCGGCGGGCTTCGCCTTCCTGGTGGCCCAGGTCGCGGTTTTCGGGCCAATTCCGGCCACCGTGCTGGCCTGGGTGGCGCTGCATCCCGGCGGCGGGGCGATGATCGGCGGATACGGGCCCGGTGACGAGCGCCGCGCCGCCGACGAGCGGGCGCGGCGCGGCTATCGCATCCGGTTCTTTCTGTCGTTCAGCCTGCCGGTGGTGGCCCTGGCCACCCTCGCCGCGGCGATGGGCGGCGCCCTGCCGGCGGAGGCGGCGGCGGTGGCCTATGTCGGCGGCGCCATCCTGGTGGCCTCGTGGCTGCTGACGACGCCGTTGCGTCGCGGCCTGCTGCGGCTTTGCGTGGCGCTGCATATCCTGGGCGCCCTGCTGTTCTTCAATCTGGATGGCCTGCTGCGCGACAGCGGCCTGCGCCCGCCCGCGGGGCTTGACCCCTTCGCCGATCTGCGCGGCATGGACCGGGTGGCGGTTTGGGGCGGTGAACTGGCGGCGCGCTATCCCGGGGTGCCGATGATCTTCGATGACCCGGGCATTCTGGCCAGCCTGCGCTTCCAGAGCCATCCCCGCTCCACCGTCATGGTGCTGGCCAGCGCTCTGGGCGGAGCGGATGCCATCGGTTTGGGACCGGCGCCCAACGGCATTCTGGTGATCACCCGCGCCCCGACCGGGCCCGATACGCCCACTCCCGATACGCCCGCCGCCGATACTTCCAATGACGAGGGCGGGCGCGATGCCGGCTTCGTTGATATCGAAGCCGTTCCCGGGCGGTGGATATCGCTGCGCGCGCGCTTTCTGCCGCCCGCCGGAGAGCAACCATGAACGCGCCGCTTGACCGGGTAAGGGACCGGCTGGGGCGCGTCGGAACGGCGGTGGTTGGGGCGGCCGCCCGCCACCCGGCGGCTTGGCTGCTCGCCCTAGTGCTGGGGTTCGTGGCCTTTCCCGGGATCGATCTGGGCTTTTCCGGGCTGTTTTATGACGGGGGGCGCGGCTTCTTTCCGGCGCGCGGTCCGTTCTGGGGCTTCATGGTCAAAGCGACGCCCTGGCTTGTCTATGGGTCTTTGATCTATCTGACCCTGGTCTGGCTGGGCGGGCGGCTGGTCGGTCTGGCCTTTAGCGGTCTTGATGGCCGTCGCCTTGGCTTCCTTTACGCTTCGCTGCTGTTCGGCCCGGCGCTGCTGGTCAACCTGATCTTCAAGGAAAATTGGGGACGGGCGCGGCCCAGCCAGATCCTTGAATTCGGTGGTCAGGCCCATTTTACTCCGGCCTGGATGATGGCCGACCAATGTCTGTCGAACTGCTCGTTCACCTCGGGTCACGCCTCGCTTGGCTATTGGACGACGGCGCTGGCCCTGCTGGTGCCGCCGCCCGGCCGGGTGTGGGCGATGACCGCCGCCCTGGCCTTCGGCAGCGCGGTTGGTCTGTCGCGCATCGCCGTCGGCGGCCATTTCCTGTCGGACACGGTGTTTTCCGGGGTCTTCGTCATCGCCATCAATCTCATTGCCTATCGCTGGATTGTCGAGCGTCGGCCGGCCTGAGTTTGTCGAGCGAGATCCCGTCGTCCTGGCGGTCGCCGCCGGGGCCACCCTCGATCCTCAGGTGAACGGGCGGTGCGGCGCCCTGACGGTCGGTGCCGAAATAAACGGTGGTATGGGGGAACGGGATCTCGATGCCGGCGGCATCGAAGGCCTGTTTCATCATGCGGTTGAATTCGCGGCCGACGAACCACTGTTTGATCGGCCGCGTCTTGATCCGCGCCTTGATGTTGACCGACGAGGCGCCGAAGCTGTCGACGCCCAGAATTTCCAGCGGCGCGAGGATCTCGGCGGCATACTCGGGCTTGGCCCGCAAGGCTTCGTCGACCTTGGTCAGCAGGGCGCAGACGGCATCGGTGTCCTCGCGATAGGCTACGCCGATGGTCATCACGTAGAAGCTGAAATCCTTGGTCAGATTGGTCACGGTGTCGACGCTGCTGAAGGGAATGGTATGGACGCTGCCGCTTTCGTCGCGCAGGCGCAGCGAGCGGATCGACAGCCGTTCCACCACGCCGCTATGTCCGGCGACCTGAACCACGTCGCCCACGGAAATGGCGTCGTCGATCAGGCAGAAGGCGCCGGTGATGACATCTTGCACCAGCTTCTGGGCACCGAAGCTGATGGCGAGGCCGAGCACGCCGGCACCGGCCAGCAGCGGCCCGATGTTCATGCCCAGTTCCGACAGCACGATCAGCGTCACCACCACCACCAGGAAAATCATGATCACCGTGCGGGCGAGGGGGATCAGCGTACGCACGCGCTGGCTGCGCTGGATGGTCTGACCATGGGCGTCGATGTTGCTCAGGTAGCGTTCGGTGGCGTTGATCACCACCTCCCAGGCGACCAGTCCGGCGAGCAGGATGAAGCCGATCGAGCTGACGGCGCCGATCAGCCGCGCCCCCGGGCCGGTGACCCAGGCGATGCTGTTGGCGCCCCAGGCCTGGAGCACCAGAACCAGGGCGACCAGGGTGATGATCCCTTTCACCACCGTCTTCAGGCCGGAAAGATAGCGGTTGGCCCGCAGAGTGAGGCCGGGATGGCGCTTCTGGAGATCTTCCGAGATCGCGAACAACCGCTCAAGCAGGTTTGCCGATAGCCGCATCGCCAGTCCGGCTCCGGCTATGGCGAGCAGGGTCTCAACGGTGGCCAGGGTGGCGAAACGGAAGCCGCCGGGGATATCAAGGAACCAAGTCAGGAACAGCGCGCAGACATAGACCAGGGCCAGCACGTGCCAGACCTCGGCCAAGCGCCCCAGGGCCTTGGCGGTGCGGCTGCCCTTGCCCAGGCCGAGGATGCGCAGGCGGATCGTCGAGGCGACGGTTTTGCGGCTTTGCAAGATCAGCACGACGGCCAGACCCAGCATGACTAGGCCGAACAGCTTGGCGGTCAATTCGCGGGTGCCGACCGGCAGGCCGAGAACCTCCAGCGTTCCGACGACAAAAACCCCCAGCGCGGCGAGATTGGTCATCCGCCGGATCCAGATATACAGATAGGCGCCGCTTTCCGGGGTGAAGCGGACCAGGGCCAGGGCCGGAGTCGGCGGGGTCAGCACGATCGCCGCCGTGTGATGAACAAGGCGGGCGGCGACAAAGGTATTGATGGCGAGGCCAGCGACCAGACGCACCGGCAGCGTCGCCTCGATCAGCGGCAGCGCCAGATTGACGCCGATGGCCAGGGCGGCGACCGGCAGCATGGTCAACAGCAGCCGCAGCGGAATCAGCAGCCAGCGCCCGACCGGTGGCAAGCCTTCCGCCGCCAGATCGATCCGGCGTTTCGGCCGCTCGATCAGCATATGGATCAGCCAGCCCGTGGCGATACCGGCGCCGAGCGCCAGGGTGGCTTGCCACAGGAAGGTCAGCCACGCGGCTTTTTGCCCGCTGGCCGTTTGTTGGCCAAGCCACGCCCGGATCTGCGGAACGCTCTCGAAAACCCGCAGGCCCGAAAGCAGCGAGGTCCAGGTCGCGGTCAGGTGGTTGGCGACATCGGAGATAACCGTGGGATCGGCGGGCGCGGCGGCCGGCGTGTCTCCGGCCCCGGCGGTCGCCGGATCGGCCGAGCGGCGCAGGGCGTCAAGCAGGGCGGCGCGGGCCTGGGGATTATCAAGCACCCGCCCCAGGGTTTCCACATCCTCGGCCGCCAGGGCCGGCGGCGGAGCGGCTTCGGAGGTCGGGGCCGAGGACAGGGAGGGGAAGGCGGCCGGCTGCGCGGAAGCCGGATCGGCGATGAGCAGGAAAAAGCCAAGAACAGGCCAAAGCGGGCCGGAGCGGGGATAAGGGGGGGGCATGGGCGGGCTTCCTGGGTCGGGGCGGCGAACAGGCTACCCCGGGGCAACACCCGTCCCGGCGAAAGGGTTGCATCGCGGTACGGTCGCCGACGCCCCCGGCTCAGGCCTTTGGCCGCGCCCTTGCGGCCAAAGGCGGGCCGATGCCGGTGGCGAGCAGCACGCCCAGACCGGTGATCGTCCCCCCCGCCAGATCGCTTGGCGTCGGCGCTTCGCCCAAGAACGCCCAGCCGCCCAGGATGGCCAGAACCGGCACCAGGGCGCTGAAGGCGGCGGCCGGCGTCGCCCCCAGGCGGCGGACGGCCACGCCGTAACAGAGGATGGCGATAAAACCGGAAAGTACCCCCTGGATCAGCGTTTGCGTCAGGAGATCGACCAAGGGCAGGTGAAGCAGGGCGGTGCCGGCGACGGCGGCCAGCCCCAGGTGCAGGGCCAGCGACCACACGGCGACCAGCCCGGCCGCCTGGGGGGCGCTGAGACCGCTGCGGCGGAAGGCATGGGTATAGGCCGCCCATAACGCCCCCGCGCCCAGCAACACTCCCTCGCCCAAGCCCCCGTTCCCCCCGGCGACGACGGGAAAGGCCAGAACCAGGGCGCCCAGGCCGATCAGGACAAGACCGCCCAGGCGCAGGCGGCCCGGTCGCTCGCCCATCAGGGTGATGCCGATCAGCCCGGCCCAGAGCGGCATGGTGCCGGGCATCAGCGCCCCGGCATGGCCGGCCGGGGCAAGGCTCATGCCCATGGCGCCGAGCAGCAGGAAGGGCGCCCCCGATCCGATCACCATCACGGCCAGCAGGCCGGCGGGAAGGCGCCGGGGCAGGGGGCCCAGCCGTCCCCAGGCCGGAAGCAGCAGCAGGGCCGGCACGCCGTAGCGCAGCAGGCCGATGTCGATCGGGCCCAGGTTGGTGCTGACCGAATGGCGGGTGGCGACGATCCAGCCGGCCCAGATCAACACGGTGAGAAGGGCGGCGCCGATGCCGATCAGCCGGGTGGCGGCGGACGACGAAGGGGAGGGCGGCGGGGGCGGCGGGGTGGACATGACCGGTCTCCGGAAGCGGCGTTTGCAGATCCAGGATGCCCGGAGAGGCCGGGGCATGTCCTTGCGAAGATCCTCCCGCCCTTCGGCGTTTTGGCAAGAAATGCTACGATGATCGCGGTCAAAGGAGCCGATTATGCCAAAAAGTGATCTTGATGCGACGGATAGGCGCATTCTGGCCGCCCTGCAGCGGGACGGCCGCCTGAGCAATGTCGAGCTTGCCCAAGACGTCGCCCTGTCGCCCTCGCCCTGCCTGCGCCGGGTTCGCCGCCTGGAGGACGAGGGCGTGATCCGGGGCTACCGGGCCGATCTTGATCGGCTGAAGGTCGGGCTGGGGTTAACGGTTTATATGGAACTGAAGGTCGGGCTGCATTCCCGGGCCAATGCCGAGGGACTGGCCGCGGCGCTGGCGGCCATGCCCGAGGTGGTATCCTGCGCCATGGTCTCGGGGGATGCGGATTTCGTCGCCGAGGTGGTGGTGCCCGATCTGGAACGCTATGAACGCTTCTTGACCGAGCATATCCAGACCCTGCCGATGATCGCCTCGATCCGCTCCAACTTCGCCCTGCGCACCCTGAAATCCGCCGGCCCCTTGCCTTTGCCCGCAGCGTGATCGGGCGGGGCGGATCGGCTTCACCTTCCCCGAGGGAGAGGCCGATGACGCCCTATTTTGGCACATTGGCCCGGCTGTGGCTGAACCTCCAGGCGGTTTAAGACCTTGCGATCACCCAAGCCAAAGAAGGGGCTCCTAATCTTTCCTCAGTTTGGGAATCCCCGCACGTGAGTCAGAGTCGGTGCCGCTTGGTCTTAAGGGTGAGATTGGATGGGGGAGAGAGTCTGCTATCGGGTCTGAAAGACTAGTTTTCTGAGGTCGTCAGCCTATCTGATTTACAGATAGCCAATGTCAGGTTACGTTTGGAGGATGATAAAAACCGCAGCCGACAAGCGCACGGCCAAGTTCCTTACCGGACAGCGGGTATCGGACTTCCAGGCTTTCGAGCGCCAAGCACAGCGACGGGTGGCCATCCTTAATGAAGCCACCTGTATCGAAGACCTGATGAAACTCCCGTCCAACCGCTTCGAGGCGCTAAGCGGGGGGCGCGACGGCCAGTTCAGCATCCGCATCAACGACCAATGGCGGATTTGCTTCACCTTCCACGAGGGAGATGCCTATGACGCCGAAATCGTCGATTATCATTGAGGCCGTGGCGCTGCCGCCCCTGCATCCGGGTGAATTTCTGGCCGATGAACTAACCGAGATCGGCGTATCGGTATCGGCGCTGGCGCGCGCCCTTGATGTACCCCAGAGCCGCATGGCCGATATCGTCGCCGGCAAGCGATCGGTTACCGCCGACACGGCTCTGCGCCTTGCCGCCTATTTCGGCACATCGGCCCGGCTGTGGCTGAACCTCCAGGCGGCTTACGACCTTGCGATCACCCAAGCCAAAGAAGGCGCCCATATCGCCTCCGTCGTCCGTCCCCGGGCGGCCTGATGGACGGCCGGTCCGCTGGCGGCTACGCTTGTGAACCCATCGGCTCCGTCTCCCTTGCCTGTGGGCGGGGGTGGCTTATCTGCCGGGGTCGACCATCGCCAGGATAAGCCGCTTCAGTTCGCTTTGAGCCTGTTGCTTGGTGAGGTCGCCCCGGGCGGCGGCTTCTGAAAGGGACTCGGCTGCTCCCAGCATCGCCCAGAGACCGGCCGCTGAAAGACCCTGTGCGCCGCCAAAGGGCGCAAGCGTCGCCGCGCATTTGTCGATGAAGGCTTTCTGATAGTCCCGCTTTATCGCGGCCAATTCGGGCGACCCGCTCAGCGTGGCCAGCACGGCCTGAATTTCCCGCCCCTGCGTCAGGACACAGTCGACATAGCTTGAGGCGATGACCTCGGCCTTGTCTTGCGCTGTCGGACGGCTGGTGGCGAGGGCCGAGTCGAACAGGTCCGTCTGGCGTTTGTCATAGTCCTGATAGAGGGCGGCCAGCAGCCCGTTGCGGGTGCCGAAGTGGTCATAGACCACCGGCTTGCTGACACCCGCCGCTTCGGCCAGCCGCCCCAAGGTCAAAGCGTCCGTCCCCTCCTCGCCGATCAGCCGCCACGCCACATCGAGAAGCTGCCGGGTGCGGTCTGCCCGGGACAGGCGAAGGCGGGGTGTCGTATCGGAAGAAGGGGACATGGGGCCTTGTTTCACGAGCGGGAGGAAAAGATCCTGCTCCCGATGACCTCCGCGGCGTCCAGATGGGCGCGGGGGAAACCGGGATCAGAGGCAAGCATCAAGTCCGATGTTACGACGCGCGGGCCGCAATAGCCGAATATACCGTGGTCGATCTGAGTTTTCATCGCGTCAACATAGCCATGCCGGGCGATTGTCCGCTGATCGGCGCCACCGATGGCGATCAAATGCACCTCCAGGCGCCGCAGCTTCTTTATGACCTTGCCACCCTCCTCCTCCTCATAGGCCCATCCATTGGTGAACACCCGGTCGATCCACCCCTTGAGCAGGGCGGGGAAGGACCACCAATAGAGGGGATAAACCAGCACCAGCGCGTCGGCGCGGTCCAGGCGGGCGTGCTCGGCGGCGATGTCGACCGGGGAATCGGCCCGCTTGTGGAAGAAGGCAAGGTCTGCCTCGGTGAAGCGGGGATCGAAGCCTTCCGCCGCCAAATCGGCGAGTTCGACGGAATGTCCGGCGGCGGCGGCGGTGAGCCCTTGCGCAACCTGCTGGGCGACGGCGTGGGTGAGGGACGTCTGGTCGGGATGGGCAACGACGATAAGGGCATGCATGGCGGGTCTCTCCAGAAGACGGTTTCCTACCTTTAGTAACCTACTTATGGTAGGAACTCCAGGGGAGAGAATCGAGGGGCGTTCGATCCCGGAAGGGGCAAAGCGAGGGCCTGGGCGGTCGACCCTTCCCAAGGCCCATGAAAATATTGGCGATTCTATAGGATCAGACGGCGCCCAAAGCGTTCTGGACGGCATCGGGCGCACGGTCAATGACCAGAAGATAGGCGCGGCTCGGGCCTTCCGGCTGGCGTTTGCCCTGTTCCCAATGGCGTAGGGTGTTGACGCTGAAGCCAAAACGACCGGCGAACTGTTCTTGGGTCATGCCCAGCTTGGCGCGGATCGCCCGCACGTCGATGGGGGCGGGGATGTGGACGGCGTACCCGCTGCCATCGGTCTCGCCCTTGGCGTAGATCAGGGACTCTTCCAGACCTCGACGGATGCTGTCGGCAAGGGGGCTCATCGCGGTTTTCTCCCATGGCTGTGAGCCTGAAAATCGGTCGGCCGCCGGCAATCCCATCGGTCTTGCCGAGCAAATAAGACTCCTGCCGCACCCGCCTAAGCCCGGCGCGCAAAAAAAAGGCCGGGGAGGATCTCCCCGGCCCCAAGGCGGGTCGCGTTGGGGAACGCGATGCTCTGTGATCGCCCCGCTCAGCGGCTCAAAAGCCCCCTGGCGATCACATGGGCCTGGATCTCGGCGGCGCCCTCGAAGATGTTGAGGATGCGGGCGTCGCACAGAATGCGGCTGATCGGATATTCCTCGGCATAGCCATTGCCGCCATGCACCTGCAGGGCGTTGTCGGCATTCGACCAGGCGACGCGGGCGGCCAGCAGCTTGGCCATGCCCGCTTCGATATCGCAGCGCCGGCCGCTGTCCTTTTCGCGGCCCGCCCGATAGGTCAATTGGCGGGCGACCATGGTTTCCACCGCCATCCAGGCCAGCTTGCCGTGAACGCGCGGGAAGGCGTAGAGCGGTTTGCCGAACTGCACGCGGTCCTGGGCGTAGCGCAGCCCGACCTCCATGGCGTTCTGGGCGACGCCGACGGCGCGGGCCGCCGTTTGGATGCGGGCGCTTTCAAAGGTCGCCATCAGCTGCTTGAAGCCCTGGCCCTCCTCGCTGCCCAGCAGATTGGCCGCGGGAACCTCGAAGCCATCGAAGCTCAGCTCGTATTCCTTCATGCCGCGATAGCCGAGAACCTTGATCTCGCCGCCGGCCATGCCCTTGGCCGGGAAGGGATCTTCATCGCTGCCGCGCGGCTTTTCCGCCAACAGCATCGACAACCCCTTATAGCCGCCCTCCTGGGGATTGGTCCGCACCAGCAAGGTCATCAGGTCCGAGCGCGCGGCATGGGTGATCCAGGTCTTGGCCCCGGTGACGCGATAGGTATCGCCGTCGCGTTCGGCCCGGCTGCGCAGCGAGGCGAGGTCCGAGCCCGTATTGGGTTCGGTGAAAACGGCGGTGGGCAGGATCTCGCCGCTGGCCAACCGGGGCAGCCACTGGCGTTTTTGCTCCTCGGTGCCGCCCAGGCTGATCAGTTCGGCGGCGATTTCCGAGCGCGTGCCCAGCGAGCCGACGCCGATATAGGCGCGCGACAACTCCTCGGTCACCACGCACATCGCCGTCTTGCCCATACCCAAGCCGCCGTACTCCTCGGCCACCGTCAGGCCGAAGACGCCCATCTCGGCCATCTGGGCGATGACGTCGAGCGGGATCAGGGTGTCGCTCAGGTGCCATTCGTGGCAATGGGGCACGACCTTGTCTTCGGCGAAGCGGCGGAACTGCTCGCGCACCAGGGTCAGGGTCTCGTCTTCCAGGCCGGGGTCGCCGAAATGGCCATCGGCGATCAGGGCGGCGATGCGCGCCTTGACCGGGGCGCTGAAGCCATGCTCGCGCAGCAAGGTGGTATAGGGGGTTTGCAGCAGACCGCGCTCGCGCACCTCGATGCCGAAATCGGCGAGGCGGGCGAATTCCCCCTGGCTCATCGGCAGGCCGCCGAAGATCTGGTGGAGGTATTCGGAATAGGCGCCCTGAAGGATCAGGCTTTCCAACTCGCCCAATCCGCCCTTGGCCTCCAGCCGGTGGGCCCAGTCCAGCAAGGCGCCGAGCGCCTCGACATAGGTGGCGAACCACGCCAGCCCATGGGCGGCGTGTTGGTGGATCTCCAGCAGACCGCCGTCGATCTTGTCCTCCACCGAGACCAGCGCCGCCACATTGCTGCGGATCTGGGTCAAGGCCTGGGCGGCGGTGTTATAGGCGCGGTCGCAGGTATACAGCAGGTCGGGCAGAATCAGGCTTCGCTGGGAAGCCTCGGCCTTGGCCGCTGCCTTGGGCAGTGCGTTCATCGGACTCATTCCCTCGTCTGGGCCCTTGCGCGGGGCGGGGAGGAAGCGGGAGGGCGGATCATGATCGGCAGGGGGGGGAACGCCCCCCTGGCCGGCTTCACCCTTCCTCTCGGCAATCCTCCAAGGTGCGGCGGCCCGGGCGATGGGCCTGGACCAGCACCGCCATATTCCCCGGCTTATGCTGATTCTTCCACATCTTGGTGTGGGCCTTGGGAATATCGTCCCAGGAAAACACTTCGCTCATGCACGGATCGATCCGCCGCTCGATGACCAACTGGTTGGCTTGCGAGGCCTGGAGCAGATTGGCGAAGTGGCTGCCCTGAATGCGCTTCTGGCGCATCCACACAAAGCGGGCGTCGAAGGTCAGGTTGAAGCCGGTGGTGCCGGCGCAAAACACCACCATGCCACCGCGCTTGACCACATTGCACGAGACCGGGAAGGTCTGCTCGCCCGGATGTTCGAACACGAAATCAACGTCGTTGCCCTTGCCGGTGATGTCCCAGATCGCCTTGCCGAACTTGCGCACCTCTTTCATATAGGCGTCGAAGCCCTCGCCATTGACCGTGGGCAATTGGCCCCAGCAATTGAAATCCTTGCGGTTGATCACGCCCTTGGCGCCCAGGCTCATGACGAAATCGCGCTTGGTCTCATCGGAGATGACGCCGATGGCATTGGCGCCCGCCGTGGCGCACAGCTGGATCGCCATCGATCCCAGGCCGCCCGAGGCGCCCCAGATCAGCACGTTGTGACCCGGGCGCAGCACATGGGGGCGGTGGCCGAACAGCATGCGATAGGCGGTGGCCAGAACCAGCACGTAGCTGGCACTTTCCTCCCAGGTCAGATGGCGCGGACGGGCCATCACCTGCTGGGACTGCACGCGGGTGAACTGGGCGAAGGAGCCATCGGGGGTCTCATAGCCCCAGATGCGCTGGGTCGGCGAGAACATCGGATCGCCACCATTGCATTCCTCGTCGTCGCCGTCGGTCTGATTGCAGTGGACGACCACCTCGTCGCCGACCTTCCAGCGCTTGACCTTGGCGCCGACGGCCCAGACGATGCCCGCCGCATCCGAACCGGCGATGTGATAAGCGGCCTTATGCGAGTCGAAAACGCTGATCGGCTGGCCCAATCCGGCCCAGATCCCGTTGTAGTTGACGCCGGCCGCCATCACCATCACCAAGACGTCGTGGCTGTCAAGAGTTGGCGTTTCAACGACTTCAACCTGGAAAGACTTCTCGGGTTCGCCATGGCGATCCCGGCGGATGACCCAGGCGTACATAGACTTGGGAACGTGGCCGAGCGGCGGAATTTCACCGAGTTCGTAAAGATCCTTCCGGCCAGTGCCGGGATTGAGTTCTATGACTTCCGCCGACGTGGTCATGGTCTATCCTCCGCGTTGAAACCTCTAGGCCGCTTTCGAGTTCTTTTGTCTCGTATCGGCCTTGCCCTGAAGACTCAGATAGCGAATAGCCTCTTTCACTGCAATGCACAAAATGATAAATAGTTTCGTATGAACTAGGTGATGAACAACATAGTTGCGCGGAATCCCCGTTTTTGTCCGAATTTTCCGGGAAACTCCGCCTCTTCAGGGAGATCGACATGTCTGGTGATGCCGCCTCCACGCCCAAGCCCAAGCTGCAAACTCGGGATAAGCCCTGGCTTTTCCGAACCTATTCGGGGCATTCCTCGGCCCGGGCGTCGAACGCCCTCTATCGAACGAATCTTGCGCGGGGTCAGACCGGGCTGTCCGTCGCCTTCGATCTTCCGACTCAGACCGGCTATGACAGCGACCATGTTCTGGCGCGCGGCGAGGTCGGCAAGGTCGGCGTGCCGATCAGCCATCTGGGCGACATGCAAACCCTGTTCGAGGGGATTCCCCTTGAAAAGATGAACACCTCGATGACGA
This sequence comes from Rhodospirillum rubrum ATCC 11170, assembly GCF_000013085.1. Taxonomy (NCBI): domain Bacteria; kingdom Pseudomonadati; phylum Pseudomonadota; class Alphaproteobacteria; order Rhodospirillales; family Rhodospirillaceae; genus Rhodospirillum; species Rhodospirillum rubrum. The sequence continues at coordinate 3,528,182 of NC_007643.1, read as the reverse complement.
TCAACGCTCCGGCGCCGTGGCTGCTGGCGCTTTATGTCGCCACCGCCGAGCGCCAGGGCGCCGATCGCGCCGCCCTTCAGGGCACGGTGCAGAACGATCTGATCAAGGAATACCTGAGCCGGGGCACTTATATCTTCCCGCCCGAGCCCTCGCTGCGGCTGATCGGCGATGTCATCGCCTTCACCTATCGCGAGATTCCCAAATGGAATCCGACCAACGTCTGCTCCTATCACCTACAGGAAGCCGGGGCGACGCCCGAGCAGGAGCTGGCCTTCGCCCTGGCCACGGCGATCGCCGTGCTTGATACGGTGAAGGCCGGCGGTCAGGTACCCGAAGCCGATTTCCCCGAGGTGGTCGGGCGCATCAGCTTTTTCGTCAACGCCGGCATCCGCTTCATCACCGAGATGTGCAAGATGCGGGCGTTCTGCGACCTGTGGGATGAAATCTGCCTGACGCGCTATGGCGTCACCGACGAGAAGTTCCGCCGCTTCCGCTATGGGGTGCAGGTCAATTCCCTGGGGTTGACCGAACAGCAGCCCGAAAACAACGTCTATCGCATCTTGCTTGAGATGCTGGCGGTGGTCTTGTCAAAGAACGCCCGGGCGCGCGCCGTGCAGCTTCCCGCCTGGAACGAGGCGCTGGGCCTGCCCCGGCCCTGGGATCAGCAATGGTCGCTGCGCCTTCAGCAGATCGTCGCCTTCGAGACCGATCTGCTCGATTACGGCGATATCTTCGACGGCTCGCGCGAAATCGCCGCCAAGGTTGAAGAGCTTAAAACCGCCGCCCGCGACGAATTGGCGCGCATCGCCGCCATGGGCGGGGCCGAGGCGGCGGTTGAAGCCGGCTACATGAAGCAGAAGCTGGTCGAGAGCAACAGCCGGCGCATCGGCGGCATCGAAAGCGGCGAGCAGATCGTCGTCGGCGTCAATAAATACACCGAAGGCGCCGATAGCCCGCTGGTCGGCGGCGACGGGGCGATCATGACCGTCGATCCCGCCGTCGAGGCCGAGCAGATCGCCGCCCTTACGGCCTGGAAGGCGGCGCGCGACGCCAAGGACGTGGGGGCGGCCCTGGATGGTTTACGCCGGGCGGCGGCGGAAGGCACCAATATCATGGAGCCGACCATCGCCTGCGCCCATGCCGGGGTGACCACCGGCGAATGGTCGCAGACCCTGCGCGAGGTGTTTGGCGAATACCGGGCGCCGACCGGAGTCGGGCGGGCGGCGGCCCAGCCCGAAGCCGGCGGCCGGCTGGCCGAGGTGCGCCTTCGGGTGGATGATCTGTCGACCCGGCTGGGGCGGCGGCTGAAGATCCTGGTCGGCAAGCCCGGGCTGGATGGCCATTCCAACGGCGCCGAGCAGATCGCCGTGCGGGCGCGGGATTCGGGGATGGAGGTGGTCTATGAGGGCATCCGCCTGACCCCGGCGCAGATCGTCAATGCCGCCCTTGAGGAAAGCGTTCACGTCGTTGGGCTGTCGATCCTGTCGGGGTCGCATGTGCCGCTGGTCAGCGATGTGCTTGACCGCATGCGGGCCGAGGGGCTGGCCGATATTCCGGTGATCGTCGGCGGCATCATTCCGCCCGAGGACGAAAAGATCCTGCTGGCCGCCGGCGTCGCCCGCGTCTACACGCCCAAGGATTACGATATCACCGCGATCATGGCCGATATCGTCGGCATCGTCGATCTGACCACCCGTCAGGCGGCGTAAGTCTTCTCGAGAGGGCGGCCGGCGGCGCGGGGCCGGCCGTTTCCCATTCGCCAAGGGCTGTGGTATTCGTTCATACCCCGTCCTTTTGGTGGTTTTCGTCCATGGCTTTTCCCGCGATCCTTCCCTACCGTCTGCGGCGCCGACTGGCCGAGGCCCGCTACCGCCGCGCCGTTGGCCGGATTTTTCTGACCCCGCCGATCGGCGATCCCCAAGCCGGGGTGATTTTCGTCAGCATGCTCTGCCATGCCGATGTGGCGGCCTATCTGGTCGCCATCAAATCGATCTGCGCCCGGGTCGGCTTCGGCCGCCATGTGGTGATCGATGACGGCTCGCTGACCGCCAAGGATCAGGTGCTGCTGACCCATCATTTGCGCGGGCTGCGGATCGTGCCGATCGCCTCGGTCGATACCGGGCCCTGTCCGCGCGGCGGCACCTGGGAGCGGTTGCTGACCATCCTTGATCTGTCGCAAGAGGCCTATGTGATCCAGGTCGACGCCGATCTGCTGGCCCTCGGCCCGATGACCGAGGTGGTCGACGCCATCGCCGCCAATCGCGCCTTCACCCTGTCGGGCGACGAGGACTGCGTTGGGCTGGTGTCGATGGCCGAGATCGCCGCCCTGTCACGGGCCAATCGCACCGACCACGTTCAAACCCACGCCCAGATCGCCATGGGGGACTGCCCCGAGCTGGCCGACCATCGCTATGGCCGGGGCTGCTCGGGGTTCGCCGGATTTCCCCGCAACACGGCGGGGCGCGCCCTGGCCGAACGGCTTTCGGCGTTGATGGAGGCGAGGCTGGGGGCGAAATGGCGCGACTGGGGAAGCGAGCAGGTCTGCTCGAACTTCGTCATCGCCAATTTTCCCGAGGCGCTGATGCTGCCCTATGGGCGCTATATCTCGTACCTCGGCAGACAAGCCCCCGGAGAGGTCGCCCTGGTGCATTTCCTGGGGTCCTTCCGCTATCACGGTGGCCATTACACCAAGCTGAGCGCCCGCTTCGCCGAGAGCCTGCCCCGGCGGTAGATCACGCCGCGTTAAAGGGAACCCCTTTAACGCAGAACTTTTGATCGAGACTCTCTGTATCGGACGGCCTCACAGGCTGGTTTCAGTCCCCTTGATGGCGGGGCATGGGCTGCGAGCAATCGCGCCGGCTTCCTGATCACCAACGCGGTCTGATGTTTCAGTCCCCTCGGTGGCGGGGCATGGGCTGCGAGGCCACCCGTAAAATCGTGGCGGCTCGGTCCGGGTATGACAAGTTTCAGTCCCCTCGATAGCGGGGCAAGGGCTGCGAGTACAATGCCGAGAGCGGCCGCGTTAAGCTGGGGTTCGGGGTTTCAGTCCCCTCGATAGCGGGGCAAGGGCTGCGAGTCGAGCTTCTTGGCACCTGGGATCCCTCACCCGAAGAATGTTTCAGTCCCCTCGATAGCGGGGCAAGGGCTGCGAGTTGATGGCTTCGACGAAGACCCCGAGGAGCCCGAGGAAGGTTTCAGTCCCCTCGATAGCGGGGCAAGGGCTGCGAGTTGGTCAAACACTTGCGCGAGCTTTCGCCGTTGACTTGGTTTCAGTCCCCTCGATAGCGGGGCAAGGGCTGCGAGTCGACACCCTGACTCGAGAAGAGTTTTATGCCTCCTACAGGTTTCAGTCCCCTCGATAGCGGGGCAAGGGCTGCGAGCGGGCGGGTTTCTCGCCCCACTCAATCCAAGGATAGAAGTTTCAGTCCCCTCGATAGCGGGGCAAGGGCTGCGAGTTGGACGCCGAGACGAACGGCCTGCACGGCCCCGCGTTGTTTCAGTCCCCTCGATAGCGGGGCAAGGGCTGCGAGGTGGTCTGCGAGCACATCTTGGGGCGCTTGATCGTGGTCGTTTCAGTCCCCTCGATAGCGGGGCAAGGGCTGCGAGGTGTCCGGGATATCCCGGTCGAGGATGACGAAGGTGATTTCGAGTTTCAGTCCCCTCGATAGCGGGGCAAGGGCTGCGAGAGCCGGTTCTAAACGGCCTTATTATTCAAAGGGTTACAGGGTGGTTTGTCGTAACCTCGGCGGGTGGGGTATTTTTTAGGGGCGAAAAGACCCTTCTTAAGCAGAAGGTTTTCACATTTTATCAACGATTTCAAACAGTTGGCCTGAGTCGTAACCTAAGGGGGTTTTGGGCGGTTTTTGAGGTTACGACTCACGCTATAAGGGCAGTTTAAACGAGGATCCTCGGTTCGGGAACCGGCTTTTCAACGCGTTCGCTCAGGTTGGCGCGGTGGGCATGGATGGACTTCAGGGAACGCATCGTATCCGTATAAGAGGTGTCATCAGAGGAGAGCGGCGACACCGCGGAAAACCGGTATTCCCTGCTCGGCGCTTTAGCGCGGCGAGGGGGTGCGGGCGATGGCCCGGCCCATCCACCACGACAGCAACCCCATGGCGACGACGGCGAAAGCGCCCAGGCTGCCCAGGGTCACCCGGTCGGCGGTGGCGAGCACGGTGCCGGGGGTGGGCAAGACGAAAACTTCGATGGCAACCCAGATGGCGACGGGCAGAAGCATAAAGGCGACCATGATCAAAGGAAGAAAGCGCATTCAGATCCGCTCCAAATAGCCGGATAAAAAATCCGGTTAAACACCGAGGCCAAGCGTAAGTGCCCGGCTGGTTCGGATTTGGGGGAGGGGGGGGAGGATTTCAACTATGCCCTAAGCGGCGCTTCCCGGCTTTCCGCTATGCCGAAAGGGTAAGAATCAGGCGTGGCCGGCGTTTTCCGAAAGCAGGCGGGGGTCGATGCCCAGGCGGCCCATGGCGGTGGTGTATTTGTCCTTCACCGCGGTTTCGAAGACCAACTGGCGGTCGGCGGGAACGGTCAGCCAGACGTTGCCCTTCAACTCGCCATCCAATTGCCCCGCCCCCCAGCCGGCATAGCCCAAGGCCATGATCACCCGCATCGGCCCGTCGCCCGAGGCGATGGCGCGCAGCACATCGAGGGTGGCGGTCAGGGCCATCGAGTCGTCGACCGAGAGCGTTCCCTCGTTCTGGTAATCGCTGGTGTGGAGAACGAAGCCGCGCCCGGTTTCGACGGGGCCGCCGAATTGCACGCGGACATCGTCGCAAAACGGCGTGGGCTGGATGCCCAATTGGCCGACGATATCGGGGAAGCTGATTTCTTCGAGTTCGCGGTTGATGACGATGCCCATGGCGCCTTCGGCCGTATGGGCGCACAGGTAGATCACCGTGCCTTCGAATCGCGGATCACCCATACCCGGCATCGCCACGAGACAATGGCCGGTCAGATATCCTTCGTGCTTTTGCAATAGAGTTGGCATAGCTGCTACATAGTCAGGGGCCGGGTCCTCGGCAAGCGATGGCAATGCTATCACGTCGCCGCCGTGGCCACAGCGCCTCATCGCGCCGCTTTCCCACCCCTGCGGAAGCGGGCTTCTTCGCGTTCTGCACACCCGAATGACCTGGGGGTCCGATGTCGCGTTTCCTTCTTGCCCTCTGCCTGTTTCTTGGCTTGTGCCTGCCGGCCCAGGCCCAGGGAAACGACCCCGGCGCCTCGGCCTGGGTTGAGAAAAGCCATTCGCGGATGCGGCTGATTTCGGCCGTCAGCGCCGCGGGCAAGGCCGAAGAGATCGCTTTGGGCCTGCAGGTCGAGCTTGCCCCCCATTGGAAGATCTATTGGCGCAGCCCGGGGGATGCGGGCTATCCGCCGTCGTTTGACTGGACCGGCTCGCTCAATTTGGCCGGGGCCACGCCGCGATGGCCGGTGCCGACACGCTTTTCGGTTCTGGGGATCGAGACCGTCGGCTATGAGCATCAGGTGATCTTGCCCTTGATGGCCCGCCTTGAGCGCCCCGGCGATCCGCTGATCCTGCGCCTCGCCGTCGATTATCTGATCTGCGCCGAGGTCTGCGTGCCCGATCGCGGGGATTTCACCCTGATCGTGCCCCCCGGACCGTCGGGGGCCAGCCCGCAGGCCCAAGCCCTGGCCCGCTTCCTGGCCCAGGTGCCCGGCCCCAGCCCCTCGCATGGCATCACGGTTGACGAAGCGGTGATCGAGACCGGCGGCGTGGTGCGGGTGGCGGTGCGCGCCGATCCGCCACTGGCCGCCCCCGATCTGTTCGTCGAGGCCCCGGCGGGCATGGCCTTCGCCCGGCCCCAGGTTACGGTGGAGGAGGGCGGGGGGCGCGCCGTTTTGCGGGCCGGAGTGGTCGGCGGCGACGCGTTGATCGGCCAGAGCCTGCCGGTGCTGGTCGCCGATGGTGTGCGCGGCGTGGAGGCCGGGGTTGATACGAGGCGGGCGCTGGCGCCGCCGGCCGGGGCGGGCGATCCCCGGCCGACCGCCCTTGGCGGAGAGAGCGGCGGAGAGACCGGCGCCCCGGGCGCGCCAACGGGGCCGCTCGCTTTCCTGGCGATGGTCAGCGTCGCCCTGCTTGGCGGCCTGATCCTTAATTTGATGCCCTGCGTGCTGCCGGTGCTGTCGCTGAAGATCCTTGGACTGGTCGGCCATGGGGGCGGGGCGCCGCGCGCCGCCCGGCTGTCGTTTCTGGCGACCAGCGCCGGAATCATCGCCAGTTTCCTGGTTCTGGCCCTTGCCGCCATCGGCCTGAAAACCGCCGGCATGGCGGTGGGCTGGGGCATTCAGTTCCAGCAGCCGCTGTTCTTGTCGGGCATGGTCGTGCTGCTGGCGCTGTTCGCCGCCAATCTGTGGGGATTGTTCGAGATCGGGCTGCCCGGCGCGGTTTCGGGGCTGGGCGGCCAAGGTCGTGCGGGCTCGTCGTTGAGCGGGGCCTTCGCCACCGGGGCCTTCGCCACCGTGCTGGCCACGCCGTGCTCGGCGCCCTTCCTGGGAACCGCCGTCGGCTTCGCCCTGGCGCGCGGGCCCTTTGAAATTCTGGCGATCTTCCTGGCGCTTGGCCTGGGCATGGCCTTGCCCTATCTGCTGGTGGCCCTGCGCCCGCAGATCGCCACCCGTCTGCCCCGGCCGGGGCGCTGGATGCTGCGGTTGAAGGCGGTTCTGGGGGCGGTTCTGTGCCTGACCGCCCTGTGGCTGCTCAGCGTTCTCGCCGTGCAGATCGGCGCGGTTTGGGCGGCGGTGATCGGCGGCTTGCTGGCCGTGGCGCTGGGGGTGCGGGCCTTGCGGCCGATCTCGCGGCTGTCGGGCGGGGTGGCGGCGCTGCTGGGGATCGCTGCCCTCGCCCTACCGGCCTTGCCCTTGCCCGCCCTGTCGCTGCCGATGGCGGCACCCTCTCAGGCCCTTGAGGAAACCGCCTGGGGCCGCTGGTCGCCCGAGGCGGTGGCGCGGCTGGTGGCCGAGGGCAAGACGGTGCTCGTCGATGTGACCGCCCAATGGTGCGTGACCTGCAAGGTCAATAAGGCCACGGTTCTTGACGCCGCGCCAACGCGGGCCTTGCTCGACTCGGGGCGGCTGAGCGGTTTGCGGGCCGATTGGACCCGTCCTGATCCGGCGATCGCCGCCTATCTGGCCTCCTTCGGCCGCTTCGGCATCCCCTTCAACGCGGTTTATGGCCCGGGCGCCCCCCAGGGCATAGCCCTGCCCGAGCTTCTGAGCGAAAACGCCTTGCTGGAGGCCGTGGCCCGGGCGGCGGGGCCTTCGTCCTGAAAAGGGGGGGTGTCGGTCCCCCCGGGCGCTCCCATATGAGCGTCACCTTTGGCTTATGGAGAGAGTTCATGATCGCCGTTGGAGACGCTTTGCCTTCGGGCACCCTGCACCACAAGACCGCGGCCGGTATCGAGGCCGTCGATCCCGCCGAATTCCTCGGCGCGGGCAAGGCGGTGCTGTTCGCCGTGCCCGGGGCCTTCACCCCCACCTGTTCGGACAGCCATGTGCCGGGCTATATCGCCCAGGCCCAGGCCCTGCGCGACAAGGGGGTGACCAAGGTCGCCTGCGTCGCCGTCAATGACGCTTTTGTTCTCGCCGCCTGGAGCAAGGCGCTTGGCGCCGAAGGCACGGTCGAGATGCTGGCCGATGGCAATGGCGATTACGCCCGTGCCCTTGGCCTGGAGCTTGATCTGACCGCCAAGGGCCTGGGTAAGCGCTTCCAGCGCTGCGCCCTGGTTCTGGACAACGGCAAGGTCACGCATCTTGCCGTCGATGAAGGCGGCGCGCTGGATGTCTCGTCGGCCGAGGCGGTTCTCGCCCTGCTATAAGGTTTTGCTCATCGTCACCGGCCGCGTCCTTGGAGAAGGGGGCGGCCGGGTTCATGGATCGTGTCCCCCGATGTCCGCCGTTCCCCCCGCCGTTCCCCCGTCTTCGCCTTCTCCCGTGCCGTCTTCCGCCCCCCGATCCGCGCCGACCTCGGCCGCCTTGTCCTATCTGGTGGCCGGCGCCTTTTTCATGGAAGCCCTGGACGGCACGGTGGTCATCACCGCCCTGCCGCAGATGGCGGCATCCTTCGGCGCCGCGCCGGTCGATCTCAATATCGGCGTTTCGGCCTATATCCTGACCGTCGCCATCCTGATCCCGGCCAGCGGCTGGGCGGCCGAGCGCTTTGGGGCGCGGACGGTCTTCGCCCTGGCGATCACCGTCTTCACCCTGGCCTCGATCCTTTGCGGTCTCAGCCAGGACCTGTGGTCGTTCGTCGCCGCGCGCATCTTGCAAGGGGTGGGCGGGGCGATGATGGTGCCGGTCGGCCGGCTGGTCGTGCTGCGCGATACCCAAAAATCCGGGCTGATGCGGGCGATCGCCATCATCACCTGGCCCGGTCTGGTCGCCCCGGTGCTGGGGCCGCCGATCGGCGGCTTCCTGGCCACCCATGCGTCCTGGCACTGGATCTTCTTTCTGAATGTGCCGCTGGGGATCCTGGCGCTGATCCTGACCCTGGTTCTGGTGCCGCGCGGCCGCCGTGATAGCCCCGGCCCCTTCGATGGCCTGGGCTTTGTTCTCAGCGGTACGGCCTGTTTCTGCCTGATCTACGGCCTGGATCTGATCAGCCGGGGCGAGGTCTGGACCTCGGGGGCGCTTTGTTTGGTCGGATTGCTTGGCGGTTTTCTCGCCTTGCGCCATTCCCGCCACCACGAGCGGCCGCTGATCGACCTGTGGGCGATGCGCCAGCGAAGCTTCGCCGTGACCATTTTCGGCGGCACGCTGTTTCGCCTGACGCTGAGCGCCACGCCGTTCTTGCTGGCGCTGCTGTTTCAGTTGTCCTTCGGCATGGACGCCTTCGCCTCGGGCCTGCTGGTTCTGGCGATTTTCGTCGGCAATCTGGCGATGAAGCTGCTGACCTCGCCGATTCTGCGCCGCTTCAGCTTTCGCGCCACCTTGCTGGTCAATGGCGGGCTGAACGCCCTGACCATCTTCGCCTGCGCCCTGCTTGACGCCGCAACGCCGACGGCGGTGATCCTGGGCCTGCTGTTCGTCAGCGGGCTGACGCGCTCGCTGCAGTTCACCGCGCTCAACACCTTGGCCTTCGCCGATGTGCCCCAGGAGCGGATGACCGGCGCCAATACCCTGGCCAATGTCGCCCAACGCATGAGCGGGGCGCTGGGCGTGGCCTGTGGCGCCGTGGCCCTGCGGCTGGCCGGGGCGATCGGCGAGGGCGCCGCCACGCCCCTTGAGCTGGCCGATTTCCGCTTCGCCTTCGTGCTGATCGGGGTGATTTCCCTGCTCGGGCTGCTTGATGTCATCGGTTTGCGTCGCGATGCCGGCGACGAGGTGCGCGGCGTCATCGCCGCGCGCTGACGGGGGGGGCGCTGACGGGGGCGGTGACGGCCAAGAACGGGCGGTATAAGGTGCCGCTCCGCCGCGTTCCCACCGTTCCGTCTCGAGGTTCCCCATCTTGACCGTCGCGCCCTGTGCCGCCGCTTCGCCGATGAAACCGCCGCTGGCGACCCTGTCGGGGGTGGCGGCGATCGTCTTGTGGAGCGCCGCCGTCGCCCTAACCCGCAGCCTGTCGGAGACCTTGGGGATCTATGGGGCCGGGGCGGCGATCTATGCCACCTCGGGCTGCCTTGTTTGGCTGGCCTTTGGCCGGCCACGGGTTCGCGGGCAAAGCGCCTTGTATCTGTGGGGATGCGGCGGGCTGTTCGTTGTTTACGGGGTGTCGCTGGCCCTGGCCCTGGGCTTGGCCGCCGATCGCCGCCAAGCGCTTGATCTGGGGCTGATCAACTACCTGTGGCCCAGTCTGACCCTGGCCCTGGCCGTGCCGATCCACCGCTTGCGCGTGGGTTGGTGGCTGTGGCCCGGCGTCATCGTCGCCTTTGGCGGCGTGGCCTGGGCGACGGGCGGCGGCTTGAGCCTGGACGGACTGGCCGCCAATATCGCCGGCAATCCGCTGGCCTACGCCCTGGCGCTGACGGCGGCGGTGGCCTGGGCGCTTTATTCCAATCTTGTGCGCTTGGCCGATCCCAAAGAGGGGGCCTTGGCGCTGTTCCTTTTGGCCAGCGCCCTGGTCATGGCGCCGATGGCCCTGCTGGAACCGGCGCCAGCGGTGGTTTCCCCGGCGACGCTGGGCGAACTGGCGGTGATGGGCGCCTCGACGGCCCTGGCCTATATGGGCTGGGACGTGGCGATGAAGCGCGGCGACGCCACCTTGGTCGCCGTCTTGTCCTATTTCACGCCGCTGCTTTCGGTGCTGATCTCGGCCCTGTGGCTCGACACCACCCCCACCCCCTCGTTTTGGATGGGCACGGGGTTGGTGGTGGCGGGGTCGTTGCTGTGCTGGACGGCGAGCCGGCGGGCTTAAAGAAGCCGGGCTAAAGGATGGTCGAAGACTGGCCGTCGACCTTGCCCTGGCGGGCTTCGCTGGTGCCGCGACGGGCCAATTCGTCGGCGCGTTCGTTTTCCACATGTCCCGAATGGCCGCGCACCCATTGCCAACTGATGTCATGGGTGCCCAAAGCCGCGTCCAGGCGGCGCCACAGGTCTTCGTTCTTCACCGGCTTCTTGGCCGCCGTCTTCCAGCCGTTGCGCTTCCAGCCGTGGATCCAGCCGGTGATACCGTCGTGGACATAGCGGCTGTCGGTGTGGATGGTCACCGTGACCGGCCGGCGCAGGGCCTCCAGGCCGCGAATCACCGCCATCAATTCCATGCGGTTGTTGGTGGTCGGCGTTTCGCCGCCCCACAACTCCTTTTCGGTGTCGCCCCAGCGCAAGATGGTGCCCCAGCCGCCCGGGCCCGGATTGCCCGAACAGGCGCCATCGGTGAACATATCGACGCGCACGCGCTTGATCTCGTCGCCGGCCGCCGCGCTCATCGGCTCAATCCATAGGCGCCCGGGCCGGAGACGGCGCGGTGGAAGGCCAGCTTGTGATAATATTCCATCGGATCCTTTGGCCGGACCATGGCGCCCGGCGGGGTGTTCAGCCAATCATAGAGCCGGGTGAGCAAGAAGCGCATCGCCGCGCCGCGCGCCAACAGCGGCAGGGCGGCGAATTCGGCATCGCTCAAGGGCCGGACCTTTTCATAGCGGGTTAGCATGTGACGGGCCTTGGTGACGTTGAATTCCCGCTCGCCCTCGAAGCACCAAGCGTTGAGGCAGACGGCAAGGTCATAGGCCAGGAAATCGTCGCAGGCGAAATAGAAATCGATCAGCCCCGACAGGGTGTCGTCAACGAAGAAGACGTTATCGGGGAACAGATCGGCATGGATGATGCCAGTGGGCAGGTCGTGGGGCCACAGGGCCTCCAGGGCGTCGAGTTCGGTTTCCAGTTCGGCGCGCAACCCGGGTTTGACGCTGTCGGCGCGTTCGGCGGCGGCATCGAACAACGGCCGCCAGCCATCGACCGACAGGCTGTTGCGCCGGGTCGGCGCGTAATCGCCGCCCGCCAGATGCAGCCGGGCCAGGGCCTCGCCAAGCTGGGCGCAATGGCGGACCTCGGGGCGCTTGGGCCAGACGCCATCGAGAAAGGTGACGATGGCCGCCGGGCGGTCGCACAGGGTGTGAAGCACGGCGCCGTCGCGGCCGGCGACCGGCTGCGGGCAGGGAATGTCGCGCGCCGCCAGATGGCGCAAAAGCCCCAGGAAGAACGGCAGATCGTCGGGGTTCACCCGCTTTTCATAGAGCGTCAGGATATGGGGGCCGCGGTCGGTGACCAGCAGGAAGTTGGAATTCTCCACCCCTTCGGCGATCCCCTTGCAGGCGCGCAGGCGGCCGATGTCATAGCCTTCCAGGAAGGTGGTTAGATCATCATCGGAAACATCGGTATAGACGGCCATCGGCAACAATCCGGTTCGGGCGGGGAGGGCGCGCCATCTAACAGCTTTGTAAGCCCCTTGAAAAGCCGAACCGCGCGAAGACCCGCGCCCTTGGCGGGCGGGGCGCGATGGGGTATCACACGGGAACCGTCCTCCCCGTCACGTTTCCTCCAAGGCAGGCCAAGCCCATGATCGCCCCTTTCGCGTCCCGCCGCGTCCTTTCCGCCCTGGCCGTTCTCGCCGTTCTGGCCGCTTCGGGGTGCTCGGCCTTCCAGAAGCCCGAGAAGCGTGGGTGCCCCGAAGTGCGCATCGACGCCGCCACCGCCGACCTCACGCGCTTTCGCGCCGGACCGGGCCGCGATGTCACCGATATCACCCTGACGGGCGAGGTCGCCGGCTTCGAGGGCACCTGTTCCTATGACAAGACGGGGGTGACGGTCGAAATGTTCCTGTCCTTCGCCCTGGAACTGGGACCGGCCGCCAGCGGCCGCGCCGCCGATTTCGAGTATTTCGTCGCCCTGCCGTCGTTCTTTCCCAGCCCGGCGGCCAAGAAGACCTATACCGCCAGCGTCGTCTTCCCCGACAACGTCAACCGCGTGCGCTTCCGCGACGAAAAGGTCGTCATCCGCCTGCCGCTCAAGGAAGACGAAAACGCCGCCGGCGAACAGGTCTATGCCGGCTTCCAACTGACCCGCGACGAACTGCGCTACAACCAGGAGCACAACACCGGGGCGCGCTGACTTTGGTCGCCCCTGCCTATTTCGCAGCCACCGCGCCAGGGGTTGCACCGGCTGGGGCAAAAGGCTAAGCTTGGCTTAAGACATCCCGCGAACCGTTACGGGAGAGATCGGTCGCCCGTGCCATCAGGCGCGGGGCAGAGCCGGCGCCGAAGGAGCAACCGCCCCCGGAAACTCTCAGGCAAATGGACCGTAACGGCATGGGTTCTCTGGAAAGCAGAACAGGCGGCGGGATGACGTCCCCGGGCCGTTCTCACCGAAGATGGAAGCCGGCGGTCCGACCCCGGTGACTCTTTCAGGTTTCGAGACAGAGGGGGGCGTTCGATAGTCGGGGACCGCCAGGGCTCCGAACGTACGCCACCCCAGGTCATGGAGCCGCATTTGTCGGACCCCACCGTTTCCCTGCTGACCACGCCGCTCCACGCCCTCCATCTGGAGCGAGGCGCCCGCATGGTGCCCTTCGCCGGCTATGACATGCCCGTTCAATACCCGATGGGCGTTCTGGCCGAGCATCTGCACACCCGCGCAAGCGCCGGGCTGTTCGATGTCTCGCACATGGGCCAAGCCCGTTTGGTCGGGCCGCAGCGCATCGCCGCCCTGGAAGCCCTGGTTCCGGGCGATCTCGAAATCCTCAAGGAAGGCCGTCAGCGCTATACGGTGCTGACCAATGACCAGGGCGGCATTCTTGACGACCTGATGGTCACCAAGCGCGCCGATGACCTGTTCCTGGTGGTCAACGCCGCCTGCAAGGACGCCGATCTCGACCATATCGAGGCCCATCTGGCCGGCTTCGACGCCCGGCTCGAACGCCTGCCCGACACTGCGCTGCTCGCCCTGCAAGGGCCGCTGGCGGTTTCGGTGCTGGCCGGTTTGGATGCCAGGGCCGCCGAGATGGGCTTCATGTCGGGGCGCTGGCTGAGCCTGTGCGGGGTCGATTGCTTCGTTACCCGCTCGGGCTATACCGGCGAGGACGGTTTTGAAATCAGCGTGCCCGCCGAAGCCGCCCTTGATCTGGCGCAAACCTTGATCGCCAATGAGGCGGTGGCCTTGATCGGCCTGGGGGCGCGCGACAGCCTGCGCCTGGAGGCCGGGTTGTGCCTCTATGGCAGCGATATCGACACCACCACCACCCCGGTCGAAGCCGGTCTGTCGTGGATCATCGGCAAGCGTCGGCGGGCCGAGGGCGGCTTTCCCGGGGCTTCGGCGATCCAACAAGATCTGGCCCAGGGGCCCAAGCGCTGCCGCGTTGGTCTGCGTCCCGAGGGCAAAGCGCCGGTGCGCGCCCATTCCGCCATCCTGGGGCCCCAGGGGGAGGTGGTTGGCGAAGTGACCTCGGGCGGCTTCTCGCCCAGCCTGTCGGCGCCGATCGCCATGGGCATGGTTCCAGCCGAACTGGCCGCGCCCGGCACGGCGGTTTCGCTGGTGGTGCGCGGCAAGGCCTTGCCCGCCCATGTGGTCGAGATGCCCTTCGTCGCCCATCGCTATCACAAGGCATAGCGTCCGGCGCGACGCGTCCCACTTATTCCTTTTGTCATCGCTTTTGTCGTCAACCGTTACCAGGCGAGGGTTCTGGTCATGAGCAAACTCTATTTCACCGAAGATCACGAATGGGTCAGCGTCGATGACGATGGCATCGGCACCATCGGCATCACCGATTACGCCCAGAAGCAGCTTGGCGACGTGGTTTTCGTCGAACTGCCCGAAATCGGCCGCGAGATCGAGCGCGGCGGCGACGCCGCCGTCGTCGAATCGGTCAAGGCGGCCAGCGAGGTCTATTCGCCGGTCAGCGGCGAGGTGGTCGAAGCCAATGACAGCCTGCCCGAGGCGCCGGGACAGGTGAACACCGACGCCCTGGGCGACGGCTGGTTCTTCAAGGTGCGGCTGAGCGAGCCGGCCGAGCTTGACGAGCTGATGGATCAAGAAGCCTACGACGCCTTCGTCGGCGAGCTCGATTAACCAAGCGGCGCCGCCACCGGCCCGTCCGGGCATTTTTTCGAGGCTGAAGGACTCCCATGCGTTACCTCCCCCATTCCGAGGCCGACCGCGCCGCCATGCTCGCCACCATCGGCGCGGCTTCGGTCGAAGATCTGTTTCGTGACGTCCCGCGCGAGGCCCTGGATCAGGCCGCCTTCGACGCCTTGCCCGATCACGGCGGCGAGATGGAGGTCGAGCGCGCGCTTTCGGCCCTGGCGGCGCGCAATCTGACCGCCGGATCGGTGCCCTGCTTCCTGGGCGCGGGATCCTATCGCCACCATGTGCCCGCCGCCGTCGACGCCCTGATCCAGCGCGGCGAATTCCTGACCTCCTATACCCCCTATCAGGCCGAGGTCAGCCAGGGCACGCTTCAGTATCTGTTCGAGTTCCAGACCCAGGTGGCGCTGATCACCGGCATGGAGGTGGCCAACGCCTCGATGTACGATGGCGCCACCGCCTGCGCCGAGGCGGCGGCCATGGCCGTGCGCATCACCCGCCGGCGCAAGGTGCTGATGGCCGGCGGGCTGCATCCCCATTACACCGCGACCACCCAGACCCTGCTGGCCTGCCTGGGCCATGAGGGCGAGGGGCTGCCCCCCGATCCGCTGGCCCTGGGCGATCTGATCGGGCGCGTCGGCTCCGACACCGCCTGCGTTATCGTTCAGAACCCGGATTTCTTTGGCCGTTTGCGCGATCTGTCGCCGCTGGCCGAGGCCTGCCACGCCGCCGGCGCCCTGCTGGTGGTGGCGGTATGCGAGCCGGTGTCGCTGGGTCTGGTCGCCCCGCCGGGCGCCATGGGCGCCGATATCGTGGTGGCCGAGGGTCATGCCCTGGGCTCGCCGACCGGTTTTGGCGGTCCCGGCGTCGGGCTGTTCGCCACCCGCGAGAAATACCTGCGCCAGATGCCCGGCCGGCTGGCCGGCGAGACGCTCGATGAAAGCGGCAAGCGCGGTTATGTGCTGACGCTGTCAACCCGCGAGCAGCATATCCGCCGCGAGAAGGCGACCTCGAACATCTGCACCAATTCGGGGCTGATCGCCCTGGCCTTCACCATCCATATGACCTTGCTGGGCGAGGCGGGCTTTACCCGGCTGGCGTGGATCAACCACGCCAATGCCGTCGCCTTGGCCGAGAAGCTGGCGCGGGTGAAGGGGGTGAAGGTTCTGCCCGAGACCTTCTTCAACGAGTTCACCCTGCGCCTGCCCAAGCCCGCCGCCGAAGTCGTCGAGGCTTTGGCCGCACGGTCGATCCTGGCGGGCGTGCCGGTCTCGCGCTTCCTGCCGACCTATCCCGAGCTGGCCAATCTGCTGCTGGTCAACGCCACGGAATTGACCACGCCCGAGGATGCCGACGCCCTGGTGGCCGCCCTGAAAGAGGTGCTTTAAATGACCGCGACCTTCACCGGCAACCGCGGGCTTCAGCTTGAAGAGCCCCTGATTTTCGAACTCGACACCCCCGGCTCGACGGCGGTCGATCTGACGCCGCCCGCCCCCTTCACCGACCGCCTGGGCGGTTTGACGCGCCAGGGGCCGATCGGCCTGCCCGGACTGTCCGAGCCCCAGGTGGTGCGCCACTACACCCGCCTGTCGCAAAAGAACTACAGCATCGATGCCGGCTTCTATCCGCTGGGCTCGTGCACCATGAAGTATAACCCGCGGCTGAACGAGCGCATGGCCCGGCTGCCCGGCTTCGCCGATATCCACCCCTTCCAGCCGGTCTCCACCGTTCAGGGCGCCCTGGCCTTGATGGACCATTTGGCGCGCTGGTTGAAGGAATTGACTGGCATGCCCGCCGTCGCCCTGTCGCCGGCGGCCGGGGCGCATGGCGAGTTGTGCGGGATGATGGCGATCCGCGCCGCCCTGCAGGCGCGCGGCGATGAGCGCAAGGTGGTGCTGGTTCCCGAAAGCGCCCATGGCACCAATCCGGCGACGGCGGCGGCCTGCGGCTTCAAGGTCGAGACCATCCCCGCCGACGCCCGGGGCCGGGTCGACAGCGCCGTGCTGACCGCCCGCCTGGGGCCCGATGTGGCGGCGGTGATGCTGACCAACCCCAATACCTGCGGCCTGTTCGAAGGCGACATCATCACCCTGTCCAAGGCCGTTCACGCGGCGGGTGCCTTTTTCTATATGGATGGCGCCAATTTCAATGCCATCGTCGGCCGGGTGCGGGTTGGCGATCTGGGCGCCGACGCCATGCATATCAATCTGCACAAGACCTTCTCGACGCCGCACGGCGGCGGCGGCCCCGGCGCCGGCCCCACGGTGCTGTCAGAAGCCCTCGCTCCCTTCGCGCCGCTGCCCTATGTGGTTCATGACACGGAGGGCTTCCGCCTGATCGAGACCGATCTTGACGCCCAGGCCGACGGCACCGCGCCCTTTGGCCGGCTCAAGGGCTTCCATGGCCAGTTCGGCGTGTTCGTGCGCGCGCTCTGCTACATGATGAGCATGGGCAAGGACGGCTTGCGTCAGGCCAGCGGCGATGCGGTGCTCAATGCCAATTACCTGCTAGCCAGCCTCAAGGACACACTGTCGGCGTCGTTCGAGGGGCCCTGCATGCACGAGGCGCTGTTTGACGATCGCTTCCTCAAGGATACCGGGGTCAGCACCCTTGATTTCGCCAAGGCGCTGATCGACGAGGGCTATCACCCGATGACCATGTATTTCCCGCTGGTCGTCCATGGGGCGCTGTTGATCGAGCCGACGGAAACCGAAAGCCGCCAGACCCTTGATCTGTTCATCGCGACGCTGAAGGATCTGGCCCGGCGCGCCCGCGAAAACGGCGCCGAAGCCTTCAAGGCGGCGCCGCAGCTGACGCCGCGCCGTCGCCTTGATGAAACCCTGGCCGCCCGCAAGCCGGTGCTGCGCTGGACGCCGCCGGCCCTCAAGGACGCCGCCGAATAAGAGCGCCGATCCCCCCGACCGCGCGCGTTGTGCGGCCGGGGGGCGTTTTAGCCGGGCGGCAGCACGGGCACCGGTTCGGCCGCGGCCAGTTTGGCCGCCGACAGGCCAAGCCTGTCATCAAGGGCCGCGTCTTCCAGGGCGAAGGGCAGGGTCGCGCGCAGATGGGCGACCACGCCATCGCGCAGATCGGCGCGGATCGGCGACCACGAGAACAGCAAGCCATGGCGCGACTCGAGGCTGATGACCTCGGGATGGCTGGCGACGATTTCGACGGCGCCCTCCAGATCCTCGGCATGGGCGCAATAGATCCAATGCCCATGGGGGCTCTGGCTCCACAGGATGAACACGCCGCTTTTGTCGGCCAGCACCTGGGGCCGGCGCGAAATCTGCAGAAGGCGGTAGTATTTCAAGTCGGGATTGCGTTGCCAGTAGGGATCCTGGGGCGGATCGGTGGTGTCTCCGAACAGGGTCGATAGCAAGGACATGGGGATCTTCCCGGGTTGGATCGACGGAGAAAGGGCGCGGGCCCTGGATCGGGCCCTCGGCTCTTGCTATAAGCGGTTAAACCTCGGCCGAGGCAAGAAGACGTCACAAGACGGACGACGGGAAAACGCGCCTTGACCCTTTCCTATCATATGCCGCTTTACCGGCCTCCCTCGGAGGCCGACAATCTGATTATTCAGGCGACCCTTGGTTGTGGCCATAATCAGTGTGCCTTTTGCTCGATGTACCGCTCCAAAACCTATGAGGAACGGCCGATCGAGGAGGTGCGCGCTGAGATCAGGGACGCCGCCCGCCTGTGGCCCGAGGCCCATCGGGTTTTTCTGGGCGATGGCGACGCCTTGCGCCTGCCCACCGACCATCTGCTGACCCTGCTTGGCGATCTTGCCGGCGTTTTGCCCGCCCTCGCCCGGGTCAGTTGCTATGCCACCCCGGCCGATATCCTGCACAAGGAGCCGGCCGAACTGGCGGCGTTGCGCGCGGCCAAATTGTCCCTGCTGTATATGGGGGTGGAGACCGGCGACGCCGATACCCTGCGCCGCATGGTCAAGGGCGCCTCGACCGAAGCGGTTGGCCGGGCGATCGAGCGGGCGCGGGCGGCGGGCATGAAGGTGTCGGCCACGGTGATCCTTGGGCTGGCCGGGCGCGGGCGCTGGCGCGAGCATGCCCAGGCGACGGCGGCCCTGATCAACCGAACGCCGCCGACCTATCTGTCGACCCTGCAGCTTCATCTGACCGACGAGCGCAAGGAGTCGTTCCTGGAGCGTTTCCAGGGGAGTTTTTCCTTCCAGGACGATGGCGGCATGTTGGACGAGTTGGAGGAATTGCTCGATCATCTGGCGCCGCGCCGCCCGGTGATCTTCCGTTCCAACCACGCCTCCAACGCCCTCGCCCTGGCCGGCACCCTGCCGCGTGACCGCGATCGCCTGCTTGGCCAGTTGCGCCACGCCCGCGCCCATGGCGCCCTGTTGCGCCCGCTGTGGGCGCGCGGGATTTAGGGCAAATCCCGAGCACTCTGAAACAGAGTGCGACGACGATTTGCTTGACTATCAAGACCTTAGAGTGGTGAGCGTGAACCCGATTTCACGCTCACCGCTCTAAGGCGGCAGGATCTCGTAGTGGATCGGCTTGTAGCGGAAATTATTGGACTGGCCGGCTGAACAGGCGGTCAGGCCGATGATCAGGTCGATCTCGGCCTGAATCGTCAGGTGATCGCCCGGCCGGCTGAGGGGCGGCAGAACCTTGATGCGGCCGGTTTCGCCATCGACGGGCACGTTCATGAACACATTGAAGGCGCAGGGCAGGGCGTCGGCGGCGATGCCAAAGGGGGCCAGGGCCTGGGCCAGATTGCCAAAGCAGCCGTGATGGGGATGGGCATCGCCATAAAGGATGCGAAAGGTATCGGCCGAGCAGGGGGTGAGCAGGAAATCATGGCGGCCCACCGTGTCTTCGGTGATGCGCGCCAGGATGGTGGAGCGGTTGGAATAGAGCGGGTCGCCGCTGGTCAGATAGATGCGCTCCAGGTAATCGAAGGTACGGCCGTTCGAGAGCGCCTCGGCCACGTCTTCGGCATTGAAGGCCAGCAGATCGGCGACCTGTTCGCCCTCGGGATCGATCACCCGCAGGCTTTCGCCCTTGGCCAGACGGAAGGCGGTTCCCGAGCGCGGCGGAATTTCAACGATCATCGGTGGATCTCCCGGGCGGTCGTCTCGGCATGGAAGGGGCACCGCCAGCCTTCGGGAACAACCCGGCCGCTGTATTGGCGGGCTTCGCTGCGCTCGCCGAAGGCCGCCAGCATCGGATTGATCGAGCCGGCCAGCTTGCGGTCGCGCTCAAGGATGGTGGCGCGCATCTTGTCGTAACGCCCCTCGGCGCGCAGGCGTTCGAATTGGTCGTGCATGTTGAAAACCAGGGTCGGGCGCACGAAGCGCCGTGCCGGCCGCGAGGCGCCGGGGTGCAGGCCGACAACGAAAAAGCCGGCGCCGGCGAAGCTCATGCCGAAATGGGGATCGGCGGGATCGGGGCTGACGGCCGCCGACCAGCCGAAATGCCGACGGTCGATGCGGTGAAGGCTGTTGAGGCGGGCCCACAGATGGCGTTCAAAAGCCGGTTCGCCGATGCGCCGGGGGGATTCGAAGATCACCGCCAGCGAACGGAACATCGCCTTGTCGTGCTGATAGCTGCGGACCATGCGCACCAGGGCGGCGTGAATGCGCCGGTCCTCGCCCGCCAAGCGGATGTCGCCGGCGACGACGATCGCCAGCCGGTCGCGGCTCAAGGCGGCCTTGGCGCCAACGCAGGGAAAACGGCCATCCTCGATGAACCCGCGGAAGCGCCGGACCAGGGGCGCGGCCAAAGAAGACGGTGACGGCGCGGCGCCGGGGCGCCTGGCCGTTTGGGAAGTCTGGGAAGTCGCCAACATGCCCGATCTGGCCCTTGTCCGAAAAAGAATGGGCCGGCGAAACGTTCCCCCACCGGGGATGGTTGCCCTATCGGCTCTCAGGCGGTCTTGCGGGTTAGTTTGAAGGTGATGCTGGCCTCGGCCCCGGCTTCGGCGATGAACAGCAGTTCCCCCTTGGCGCTCAAGGTCAGCCCAACGTCGATTTCCGAGATCTGCCAGTCCGTCGCCCGGTCACTGACCGTGGTTCCCAGCGTCAGCAAGGTCTCGATCGTGTCGGTCCATTGCTGCTGAAGCCCCCGCCCGCTGACCCGCGAGATCCGCCCGGCGGGAGAGAGACATTCCAGAAGGGAATGGTCATCGGTGCTGGGATCGGGTGGGGAATGGGCGGGTGGGACCGAGTCGGGGATAAAAACCGAGATCGTCCAGTCGTCGGCGGGATCGGGCATGGGCTTGGTCCTTACAGGTGGGGGGTGATGTCGAGCGCCAGGGTCGCCTGCTCGAAATTCAGAACCCGTCCCGCCGGCTGGTTGGGGGTGCGCGGTGACAGGGCGCTGCCGAGATAAAGGCCCACGGCCTCGCCGCCGGCCGCGCGCACCAGGGCCCCCGAATCCCCGGCGGCGCAGGGTTTGTCGGTGAACATCAGAACGGCGAAGCTGCGGGTATTGACGATGCCCAGCGCATCCATCGCCTCGATGACCGTGCGGGACTGGGCGCCGCTTTGGGCTTCGATGGTGACGGCTTGGCCGGCGGCGGGAAAACGGCGGATCGCCAGAGGAGGCGGCGGGATCGTCGGGGCGTTGGTGCGGACGAAGGCGGCATCGATGGGGGGATGAAAGCTGCGAACAAGACGTCCCTGCCCACCGCCGGCCAAAGGCACGGCGCGGCCGGGACGTGTGCCGCCGATGGCATGTCCCGCCGTCAGCACGCCCCACAAGCCCGTATTGGCGCACTGCGCCCAGCAGGCGCTGGTGGCGCCCTGGGGATGGGGTGGCGCATGGTCCTCCATTGCCGTCTGGCGCAGGGCCAAAGGCAGACTGACCCCCAGGCGGAGAAACGTCACGCCGCTGACCACCCGAAAGTCCGGCAGTTCGGAAGACGGCAGGCGCAGGCATAGGCCAAAGCCGGGCCGCTCGGTGTCGGGGTCATAAAGGCCGATGGTCAAAGGCGCCCCCGGGGCGGTCACGCCCAGGCCGGCCAGCCAGTCATCGACCGCGCTCAGATGAATTTGAGACAGGGCGATTTCTTGGAACAGGGCATAGGTCCAGCGCGTGGCCCGCGCCGCGTCGTCGGTGTCACCGGCGCCGGGCGGTCCGCTCCAGGCCAGAACCTCTTCCGCGACCTCGGGCGGAACCGCGCCGGCGGGGGGCTCGCCGGGCGGCAGAAACTCACGAAGATAGCGGGCGGAATAGTCCATCTCTCGGCCCTTCGCATCGCCGACGATGGATCAGAACTGGTCATGACCGCCGCGTGTTTCAACGCAGGCGACGGGGTTTGGAACGGCGGCGTTTCCAGCGGCGCGACCGCCCCTGTTATAGAAAGACCCCCAGGCGTTCGGGGCTTTCGCCCAGCAGGGCGTGAACCTCGGTCAGGGCGGTTTCCAGACGCTCGAGCGACGGCGGCCCCAGGCACAGGCGGACGGCCTGGGGGGCATGGGCGGTATCGACGGTGAAGGCCTCGCCCGGGGTCACCATCACGCCGCGCCGATGCAGGGCATGGGCGAAATCGTCGCCCCGCCAGCCCGCCGGCAGGGCCAGCCACAGGAACGAGGCAGCGGGCGGCGGTGGGCGGCAGGTCAGGCGATCGCCAAGCAGGCGGTCGGCGAGGGCGCGGCGTTCGCTGACGGCAAGGCGCTGGGCCGCGATCAGGCGGGTCACCGTGCCATCGTCCATCCAGCGCGCGGCGACGGCGGCCAGCGGCGGCGGCGCCATCCAGCACGACACGCGTAGGGCGGCCAACACCGCCTCGCGCCGGCGGGTGGGCGGCACCACCATGCCGCAGCGCAGGCCCGGCAGGCCGATCTTCGATAGGCTGGTGACATGGGTCACCCTGTCGGGCATCAGCGCCTTGAGCGAGGGGGGGCCGTTTTCGATCAGCGGCGCATAGACCGCATCCTCGATGATCGTCAGATCGAAGCGCTCGGCCAGGGCGGTTAGCGACAGGCGGCGCTCGGCCGACAGGGTCGCCCCGGTCGGGTTGTGCAGGGCGGGCACGCAGAGCAGCAGTTTGGCCGAGGGATCGCGCTCTAGGGCGGCTTCCAGGGCCTCGGGGCGCAGCCCCTCGCCATCGCTGGCGACGGCGCGCAGGCGCAGGCCAAGCAGGGCGGCCATGCCCTTGAAGGCCGGCGAGGTCAGGGCCTCGGTCAGAACCGTATCGCCGGGACGGGCCAGGGCCATCAGCGCCGCCAGAACCCCGTTCAGGGCGCCGGTCGACAGCAGCACCGACTCGGCGCCGGCCGGCACGCCCTGGGCGGTCAGCCAGCGCGCCGCCGCGTCGCGGTGGTCGGGGGCGGCGGTGTCGGGCTGATAGGCGAAGATGCCGGTTCCCGCCTCGACCAGGGCGCGGGCGCAGGCGGCGACCTCGCCCGGACCGGCCACCGGCGCCGGGTGGGTATTGGCCAGATCGATGGCGCCGTTCTCGCCGGCTCCGGCCTGGGGCGGCCAGGGGGCGAGGCCGGCCGAGGTGGTTTCACCCAGCACGAAGGTGCCGCGCCCGACCTCGCCGCCGATCAATCCGCGCTCGCGGGCCAGGGCATAGGCGCGGCCGACGGTGGCCAGGGTCACCTTCAGGCGCCAAGCCAGATCGCGCTGGGGCGGCAGGCGGGTGCCCGGCGGCAGCCGCCCGGCGGCGATATCGGCTTCCAGAACTTCGGCGATCGCCCGATGCAAGGGACGGCGGCCCTCGGGCAAAACGGGCATCCAGGGCGAGGGATCCATCGGCGGCGCGGCTTTCCGGCTAAATTGTTACCGTGACAATCTACCGATTGCACCGGGGCAATACCAGGGCAATCGTGGGGAATGCCTTTGGGCGTCCCCCCTCTCCTGTCTTGCGAGCGTGACCGATGCTTTCGTGCCAGCGTGACCTCTTTGAGATCCCCCAGGATGTGGCTTACCTGAACGCCGCCTTCATGGGCCCCTTGATGACCGAGGTGGTCGCCGCCGGCCATGCCGGGGTGGCGGCCAAGGCCCGGCCCTGGGAAGTGGCGATCGACGCCTTCTTCGATCCGGTCGAAAAGGCGCGCGGCCTGTATGCCGGGCTGACCGGCGCCGATGTCGAGGGCATCGCCGTCGTTCCCTCAGTGTCCTATGGCATCGCCGTGGCGGCGGCCAATCTGCCGCTGGCGGCGGGGAAGCGGGTGCTGGTTCTGGAAGAGCAGTTCCCTTCCAATCTTTATTCGTGGCGTCGTCTGGCGACCGAGAACAACGCCGTCGTCCAGGTTGTCGCCCGCCCGGCCAACGGCAATTGGACCGAGGCCCTGCTCGGCGCCATCAAGCCGGGGGTCGCCATCGTCGCCTGTCCCCAGGCCCATTGGTCGGATGGCTGCAAGATCGATCTGGTCGCCATTGGTGCCGCCTGCCGTGCGGTCGGGGCGGCCCTGGTCATCGACGGCACCCAGTCCTTTGGCGCCATGCCCTTCGACACGGCGGCGGTCGATCCGGATTTCGCCGTCGCCGCCACCTATAAGTGGCTGCTTGGCCCCTATTCGCTGGGGTTCCTCTATGTGGCGCCGCGCCATCGCAACGGTCAGCCGCTGGAAGAGGGCTGGATCTGCCGCGAAGGTAGCCGGGATTTTTCGCGGCTGGTCGATTACACCGAGAGCATGGACGCCGGGGCGCGGCGTTTCGATGTGGGCGAACGCTCGAACTTCGCCCTGATGCCGATGGCGATCGCCGCCATGGAGCGCCTGACCGCCTGGACGCCCGCCGCCGTATCGGCCTATGCCGGGCGGCTGACCGACCGGGTGGTCGCCGAAACGGCGGCCTGGGGCTGCACCGCCGCCCCCGCTAGCGCCCGCTCGCCCCATTTGCTGGGGTTGGGTTTGCCGGAAGGGGTTGACGCCAAGGCCTTGGCGACCCGGCTGGCCGCCGCCCAGGTCAGCGTCAGCGTGCGCGGCAGCCGCCTGCGCATCTCGCCCCACGTCTATAACACCGACGCCGATGTCGACCGCCTGCTTGGCGTTCTTGAAGACGCGCTGGCAAAGGCCTGAGCCTTTCCCAAAAAAGCGGGCAAGACAGCTTGTGGGGTGTTTTGACGCCAGACAGACGAAAAGACCCGGAGCGCGGCTTGGCGGTCTCTCTCCGGGTCGAACGTCGTCTGTAGGATAAAGGGAGGGTCGGGAAACCGGCTCTCCCGCTCCAGGGATTGAAGTGGGCGGTTGTTGTGCCGGACTCAAGTCCGGGCCCCTTGAATGGAGGCTCGGGCCGCAGGGTTTCTCGTCGCTGATAACGGCGGGAAAGACACCTTAAGGTTATTCTGGTACCATAAATCTCGCGGAAAGAAAGCAGAGCCCGTCCACGCCAAGCCGGACGGCACCGGGGGCGCTAGGCTTCCCCGGCTTCGGCAGAAAGCCTCTGCCCGCACTGGAGGACGAGGGATGCCCCGCATCATCGTCACCCTGCAGATACGAAAAGACCCGGAGCACGGCTTGGCGGTCATTCTCCGGGTCGAACTTCGTCTGTAGGATAAAGGGAGGGTCGGGAAACCGGCTCTCCCACTCCAGGGAATAAAATAGGCGGTTTTTATGCCCGACTCAAGCCCGGGGGGCGGTCGATCGCTCCAGGGGGTGGCCAAGGGCGCCGGTCAGCGCCGCTTCAAGCTGGCTGTCGAGATAGGGTTTTCCCAGAAACCGCAGGCGTGGATCGTCGCCGAAGCGGGCGTCGATTTCCGAACGGTCATAGCCCGAGGCGATGACGATCGGCAGACCGGGAAGGCGCTGGCGCAGGGTTTGGGCCAGATCGTCGCCGCGTCCATCGGGCAAGCCGATATCGATCACCGCGACATCGGGGGTGGCGGCGCTGGCCTGGGCCAGGGCGTCGGCCACGCTGTAAGCTTGATCGACCGCGCAGCCCAGCGACAGCAGCAGATCGGCGGCGGCGAGGCTGACCAAGGGATCGTCTTCGACCAACAACACGGTTACGGGGCCTTGCGGGGCGGACGATTGGGGGGCGGGGCGGGGCGGAAGCACCTCGTGAACCTTGAGCGCCAGGGCGGTGAAGGAAAACGGCTTGGTCAGCAGCGCCATCCGGGGGGCGAGGGGAACATTGCCGTTCAGGGCGTCGCGGGCGTAGCCGGTGGTCAGCACCACGGCGAGATCGGGGCGGTTCCGCCGCGCCAGCTCGGCCAATTGGCGACCGTCCATTCCTCCGGGCAGACCGATATCGGTGAACATCAAGGCAACATCGGGATGGGCGGCCAAGTGCCCAAGCGCCTCGGCGCCATTCCCGGCTTCGATCACCTGATAGCCCAGTTCGCGCAAGGACGCGGTGGAATGGGCCCGCACCGACGGGTCATCCTCGACCACCAGCAGCAGGATCGACGGATCGCCCGGCGGGGGCGTGATCTCAAGTCCGCCCAGGGCGGCGGGCGTCTCGTCGCGGTCACTCTCCTCGGGAAGCGGCAGGGCCCCCTCAAGACGGGGCAGCAAGATGGTCACGGTGGTCCCCTGGCCCGGTTCGCTTTCTATGCCGATATGGCCGCCGGATTGCTTGATGAAGCCATAGGCCTGCGACAGGCCGAGGCCGGTGCCCTGGCCGACATCCTTGGTGGTGAAAAAGGGATCGAAAACCCGGGCCAGAACCCCGGCCTCCATGCCCTTTCCCGTATCGGTGACGCGCAGGGCCGCATAGGTTCCCGGCGGAGCGCCGGCGGGATTGCCCTTTGCCGGGCGTTTTTCGGCGGTCGGAGCCTCGATCACCAGATCGGCGGTGGTTTCAAGGATCAACCGTCCGCCCGTGGGCATGGCGTCGCGGGCGTTGAGCGCCAGATTGAGCACGACGCTTTCAAGCTGGTTGGCATCGGCGAGCACGCCGACCGGCACCATCGACAGCCGGGTGTCGAGGGCGATTTTTTCGCCGATCGTCCGGTGCAAAAGGTCGATCAGCCCCAAGGTCAGCCGGTTGAGATCAAGGGGGCGCGGATCAAGGGGCTGGCGTCGGGAAAAGGCGAGAAGGCGCTGGGTGAGGGCGGCGGCCCGCTCGGCGCCCAGGGTCGCCCGCTCGACCAGGGTTCTTACCCGCGCCGGGTCGGGGGGCGACGCTCCGTCGATGTGGCGGATCAGGGTTTCCAGATTGCCCAGGATGATGGTCAGCAGGTTATTGAAGTCATGGGCGACGCCGCCGGTGAGCTGACCGATGACCTCCATCTTCTGGGCTTGGCGCAGGGCCTCCTCGGCCCTTTCGCGCTCGGCGGTCTGGGCGATCAACTGGCGATGGGCCTCGGCCAATGCGTCGCGGGCCTGTTTCTCCTCGGTCACGTCGCGGCCGACCATATAGAACAGGGCGCCGTGGGCAACGATCGTCCAGGCGATCCAATGATAGGTCCCGTCCGAATCGCGCAGACGGTTTTCGAAGCGCAAGGGGGGGCCTTGGGGTTCCATGGCCCGCAAGGCGGCGGTGCTCGGCTCGCGGTCGTCGGGATGGACCAGCAGGCTCATCGGCGCGCCGACCAGCAGCCTTTCGTCATGGCCAAGCAGGGTTTCCCAGGCCGGGTTGACGGCCTTGATATGGCTGTCGGCGGTTCCGACCGCCATCAACTCGCCCGAGACCCGCCACAGCCGGTCGCGTTCGCCGGTTCGCTCCTCCACCATCTTTTCCAGGGTGTCGGTCAGATGGAGGAATTGGGCTTCGATGGCTTGGCGGTCGGCGATCTCGCGTTGCGCCTCGCGGTAAAGCCGGGCGTTATCGGCGGCGACGCGGGTCAGATCGTCGGCGCGCTCGCGCTCGCGTTCAAGAATGGCCGCCGTGGTCAGGGCGCTGGAAATCTGCCCGGCCGCCAGATCGATGACCTTGCGGTATTCGGCATCGGCGGCGACCAGCGGGCAGACCGACACCACCAGAACCCCCATGGGCCCCTGCTCGGCGGTAAGCGGCACGCCTAACAGCCGTTGGGGGCCGCCATCGCCGCCCCCTTCCCACAGCACGGGACGCCCTTCGCGGCGAACCCGTTCCAGGATCTCGGCAAAAGGCGATCCCTCGGTCGTCCCCGTCGCCTGGGGTCTTGTCCGGGGGGCGGGGTCGGTGGTCGCCACCAGAACAGGCTTGCCGTGGCTGCCATGGCGGTAGATGGCGGCGCGGGAAACGTCTTGGGCCAAATGGCCGGCGATGGCCGCCAAGGCGGCCTTGGGCAGCGCCTCGCCAAGCGACAGGGGGCCATCGCTGCGCGCCAGGGTGGTCGACAGGGCGATGGATAATTCGCGCAAGGCGGCCAGTCGGCGCTCGGCGAAGACACGGGCGGTCGTTTCGGTGACCGTGCAGAACACCCCGGCGACCTCGCCGTCCGCGCCCGGAACCGGATCATAGGAAATGTCGAAATAAACCTGCTCGAGAAAGCCGTGGCGGTTTATCTGGAAGGGGTAGTTGTCCGCGCCAAAAGCCCGGGCCGTAAGCCGCACTTGGCCGAGCATCGGACCCAGGGTATCCCAAAGCTCTCCCCAGTTTTCCCGGGCCGGACGGCCCAGGGCCCGGGGATGCTTGCCGCCGATGGTCGGGGCATAGGCGTCGTTGTAAAGCGCCACCAGGTGCGGACCCCAGAACAGCACGATTTGGGCTTTGGAGCGCAACAGCATGCCGACGACGGTGCGCAGGGGGCTTGGCCAGCCACTGACCGGCCCCAGCGGCGAGGAGTCCCAAGGAAAGGCCGCCATCAATCGGCCCATGTCTCCGCCTTGCGAAAACAGGTCCCCCCAGGGCGTTTCGGATGTCGGCGCGGTCGCGATGTCTGCCTCCTTCTGCCCCACGAGATGGTCTCCTCTTTCTGCCTGCGTGTTTCCTGGAGACCGGGGGACGGGGGGCGGCGGGCGCCCCCCCCCTCTGCTTATCCGATCGCCGGTTCAGGCGACGGTGAAACGGGCCCGGGTGCCGCGCTCGATGGCGGCGGCGGTCAAACGGTCGATCTTCAGCCCGTGGCGCATCAATTCGAGAAGACGCAATTCCTCTTGTCCCAGCGGGCCGTCGGCGGCGGCGACATCGCAGGCGATGGCATAGGCCGTTTCCTTGAGACGCGGCGACAGACTGGCGTCGATCAGGGCGATCGCCTTGTCCAGGCCCTCGTCAAGAAGTTCGACGCAGGCGCTGGCGACTTTCGGCAGATCGTCGATGTTGAAATCGCGAAAAACGGGAAGCGTTCTAACAATATCGCCGATGACGCGCAATTCATTGTCGGTCATGTCCTTATCGGCGGCAGAGGTGAGTACCATTCCATAGATCAGCGCCGCGTGAGTATTAAGCATGAGGTCCATTCCTGGTCGGGAAGCCGGAGGCGTTTGGGGCTGGCGGGGAAAACCCGCTAGAAGGGGAAAAACAGTATAACCGCCGTCCGGGCATCCGGTTGCGTTATCTGACAAGCTTTCCCGCCTGTCGGCCTGGAAGGTCAAGGGAGACCCGGGTCCCGGACGGGGGAGGTCGGCCCCCCCGAGGGAGCGAAGCGCTAGCGGCGAACGGCCGTCAGGAAGCTTTCGACGGAGTGCGAGAGCAGGTCCATCTGGGCCGAGAGCCGCGCCGTCGCCTCGTTCAAGGCGCGCGAGGCCCGGCTGGTCGCATCAGAGCTGTCGCGGACCGCTCCGATCTGTTCGGAGACCACGCCGGTCGCCGCCGAGGCCTGCTCGGCATTCCGGGCGATGCCGCCCGAGGCGGCGCCCTGCTGTTCGACGGCGGCGGCGATCGAGGCGGCCATCGCCTCCATGGTATCGACGCTGCGGGCGATCGATCCGATGGCGGCCACCGACTGGCGGGTGACGTCGTGCATGGCGTCGACCTGTCCATGGATCTGCTCGGTCGCCTTCTGGGTCTGGCTGGCGAGGGTCTTCACTTCACCCGCCACCACGGCGAAGCCCTTGCCGGCATCGCCGGCGCGCGCCGCCTCGATCGTGGCGTTGAGCGCCAGCAGATTGGTTTGGGCGGCGATGGCGGTGATCAGCGCCATCACCTCGCTGATGGCGTCGGTTGCCGTTTGCAGGCCGCCGATCAGCTTGTTGGCGCCCTCGGCCTCGCGGGCGGCCAAGCCGGCGGCTTCCGACGACCGGGCGGCCTGGGCCGAGATTTCGCGGACCGAGGCCGAAAGCTCCTCGATCGACGCCGCCACGCTTTCCACGTTGGACGCGGCCTCGGCGGTCTTGGCCGAAACGCCGCTGGTCAACTGGTCCACGGTGCTGGCTTCGTGCTCAAGGTCGGCGACCGCGCCATGGAGAACCTCGACGACGTCGCGCAACGAGGCCATGACCTCGCCGATTGAGCGGTCAAAGCCGATGATCGCCCCTTCGAGATGGGTGCGTTGGCGGGCCTCGTCCTCGGCCTTGAGCTGCAGCGAGGCGCGCAGTCGGGCGGCTTCGTCAACGCCATCGCGCAGGGTGACCAGCGCCCGGCCCATGACGCCGATCTCGTCGGTCGAGGTGGTATGGGGAACCGGGGCGGCGTGGTCGCCGGCGGTGATCTGGCCCATCGTCGTCGACAGATCGGTGATCCGCCGCGAAACCGAGCGGCCAATGACCACGGCAAGGGATAAGGAAACGGCCAGCGCGATCAAGGCCGTCGCCGACATCAGCCACAGCGAGCTTGTTTTGGTCTGCTCGATCTTCTCGACCTGCTCGTCAATCTGGGTATGGACAAGCTCTTCGATGGAATCGGTGAGGGTGGCGAAGCTCTCGAAGGCGGCGTCGAAGGCGACGTCGAGATCGGTTCCGGCCACCGTCTGCCCCCGTCCCTGGTCGCCAAAAGCCTTGTAGCGGCCTTCCGCCGTGACGCGAAAGGCGGCCAGCACCTCGCGCGCCTCTCCAAGCCGGACGCGGACGGCCGGATTGTCGGTCTTCACGAAGGTTTCCTTGGCTTTCGCGCCGCCATTGAGCATGGCCAGCAAATACCAGTCGGCGTCGTCGAGCAGCGACCAGACCTCGGAGATCGACTCGGTCTCATCCCCGGCCATAATCTCTTCGAAGACGAGGTGGGCGCGGGTGGCGGAAATCTTGGTCTCCATCGCCGCATCGGCGAGGGGGGCGAGACCGGTCATCGCCTCATGGGCCAGATCGCCCTCGCGCGAGACCAGGATGATCCCCAGGCTGCTGGAGATGAGGACACCAAGGGTCGCCGCCAGGAAAGCCGCGAACAGCTTCCCCCGAATCGATCGGGTTATCACGCTCATACCAATTCCCCTTGGCCGGACCTGCCGAGCCCGGCGTTCTGCGCACATCCCCCGCAGGAAATGGGGACGATCGGCGCGATCGCCAGGGGAGCAGGCGCAAAAGCGCGGCAAGGATCTTGGGAAATTTTCCTTCTGGCGGCGCCTTGGCCCTACTCCGCCCTGGTTACCGCCCCCGGGGGGAGCCGACGCTTTGGGCAACGATGGCGACGGCGCTGGCGAGGCCGACCCGTTCGATCACCACGCCTTCGGGGAAGGCGCCGCCCAGGCGCGAGGGCAGGCGTGAATCGAGCATGACGAAGACGCCGCGATCGCCGGCCCGGCGGACCAGCCGGCCGAAGGCCTGCTTCAGGCGCAGCCGGGCGATGCGGTCGTCATAAAGGCTTCCGCCCATCGCCTTGCGCCGCGCCTTGTGCAAGATGTCGGGGCGCGGCCAGGGCACGCGGTCAAAGACGATCAGGCGCAGCGAGCGTCCGGGCACGTCCACCCCGTCCCTGACCGCGTCGGTGCCGAGCAGGCAGGCGTCCTCCTCGGCGCGGAAGATCTCGATCAGGGTGCTGATATCCATGGCGTCGACATGCTGGGCGAGCAGGGGCAGGCCCAGGGCGTCCAGGGCCGGGGCGATGCGGGCATGGACGGCGCGCAGGCGGCCGATGGCGGTGAACAACCCCAGCCCGCCGCCGCCGGCCGCGCGGAACAGCTCGCGATAGGCGGCGGAGACCTGATCGAGGTCGTCGCGCTTGACATCGGTGATCACCAGAACCCGCGTGGTGGCGGGGTAATCGAAGGGCGAGGGAACGCTGGCGCGGATGGCCGGGGTGCCCAGATGGGGGGCGCCGGCCCGGGCCTCGGCGCTCAGCCAATCGGCCTCGCCATCGCCGCTGCCGTCGCGCAGCGTCGCCGAGGTCACCACCAGACCATGGGCGCGGGCGGCCAAAGTGGCGGCGAAGGGGCGGGTGGGGTCGATCCAATGGCGGTGCATGCCGATATCGACCTCGCGGCCCTCGCTGCGTTCAAGTTCGAGCCAATCGACGAAATCGGCGGGCGGGTCCTCGGCGATCGAGGCGGCCATATCGCGCCAGACCTGGGCCGGTCCCAGGGCGCGGCGTTCGATCGAGCGGGCGACGCTTTCGATGCGGGCGCGCGTCGGGGTGTCAAGCTCGTCCGCCTCCTCGTCAAGGCGTTTGACCAGGGCACGGACGAAAGCCTTCAGCGGCACGACAAGATCGGTTAGGGCGGCGACGACGGCGCGGGCGTCGTCGAGCAATTCGGGCAGCGGCGGCCGCAGGTCGGTTTCCAGGCCATGGGCGCTTTCGCTTGCCGGGGCGCGGGCCAGCACCTGGGTGCGCGCCGTTGCCAGGAAGCGTTCGATGGCGCCGCGCCCGGTGCCGCCGGCCAGCCTTTGCGCCCAGCCCGGCCCGGGCAAGGCACGGGCGCCATCCAGGGCCTCCTCCAGATCGGCGGCCAGCGGACCGGCTTGATCATAAAGCCCGTCCACCCGACGCCGCAGGCCGCGCGCCCGCGAGCGGTGACCCTCTTCGGCGCCGAGCAGCCAGCGCCGCAATTCGGCGCCCTCGAAGCCCGAAAGATGGGCGGAAAAGGCGCTGTCGGCGGCATCGAACACATGATGCCCCTCGTCAAGGATATAGCGGGTGGGGCGGCTGTCGTCATCGATGCCGCCCAGGGCGGCCTGGATCAGCACCAGGGCGTGGTTGGCGACCACCAGCCGGGCACGCCGGGCCCGGCGCACGGCGCGTTCGATGAAGCAGCGGTCGTAGTGGTCGCACGACGAGAACACGCATTCCCCCCGGCGATCGGCCAGGGCCAGCGAGCGCTCGCGGCCCAGGATATCGACCATCCAGCCGGGGAAATCGCCGCCGACCATATCGCCGTCGCGGGTGGCCTTGATCCAGCGCGCCATCAGGCCAAGGGCCACCGCCTCTTGGGGGGTGGCGCCCAGCCGCCCCACCGCCTCTTCGTAATTGAGCAGGCACAGATAGTTTTCGCGGCCCTTGCGGATCACCACCTTACGCATCTTCTCGGCCGGATCGGGATAAAGCCGATCGAGTTCGCCGTCCAACTGGCGCTGCAGATTGCGGGTATAGGTGCTGATCCACACCGTGCCTTCGTTGCGCTCGGCCCACAGGCTGGCCGGGGCGATATAGCCCAGCGTCTTGCCCACGCCGGTGCCGGCCTCGGCCAGAACCAGGGTCGGCCAATCGGGGGTGGCGCGCGGCTGGAAGGCGACGCACAGCGCGCTGGCGTAATCGGCCTGCTGGGGGCGGGCCTCGGCCCCTTGGCCAAGCAGGGCGGCAAGCTTGGCCCGGGCCTCGGCCGGTTCGACCGGGATATTGCCGGGCGGCGGCTCGGGGGCGTGTTCTGAGACTTCGGGCAGGTCTTTCCACACGGCCAGGGCGCGTGGCGCCCCCGCCGCTCCGCCGCCGTCGCCGGGATCGAGCAGGGCGAGCACGCCGCGCCCCCAGGGCCAGCCGCCGCGCGCCATGACTAGGGCGATGGCATGGGCCTCGCGCTTGGCCTTGTCGGGAAGGCGGCTCAGGTCATCAAGCAGCACCATGGCGGCATGGACCAGGGTACGCGCCTCGTCCTCGGGCGAGGTCGGCAGCGGCAATCCCAGGGCGCGGGCCAGACCGCGCGGCGTGGGGGCGCAGAAGCGGGCCGGGCGGACGAAGGCGTGGAGGTCGAGAAGGTCGTAGCCGGGAAACCACGTCGCCTGCAGGCGCTGGGCGGCGGCGGGCAGGTGGCAGACCATCGGGCAGGCCAGCCGCAGACGCTCGGCGGCGGCGGCCCCGGGCACCAGGGTTTCGATCTCGCCATCGGGCGACAGCATCACCCCGCCCCGCGCTCCGGTCACCAGGGCGGGAACGGGGGGCGGCGCCGGCAGCGGTCGGGCTGGCGGCGCCGGCGGAAGGGGAGGGGGGGGCAGGCTCATGCCCCAGTATAGCGGGGGGCGAGGCGCCCTGTCATCGGCGGTCGGGGGTTATCCGCACCAGCTTGCGCGCGCGCCGCCGCTATAGCTGCGGGCGAAGCCGGCGCGGACCATTTCCGTGGCGATATCCTTGCCGCCCACCCGCACCGTGGCATCGACCCGGCCGCCGTATTTGTCCCAGGCGACCTCGCAGAACTCGGGCTGGCCTTGCGACAACAGATGTTCCAGGTAATCGCGGGCGGCGGTGGCCTGATAGCGTTCCTCGTCGCATTTCGCCCGGATCTCGGCGGTATCGATGCCGCGAATGCGCACGCTGATCGCCGCCAGTTCGGCCGGCGCGCCGGGCAGGGTGGTGTAAAGCGTATCGCCATCATAAACCACCCGCCCCTGATGCTCGCGCAGCGGCCACTGGTAACACTCGGCCCGCGCCAGCGGCGCATGGAGAACGGCAAAACCCAAGGCTAAGGCAACGAACGACTTCATAAGGAAAAAGGCACCTGGTTGGGGACAAACACTCCGGGCGCGACGCGGCGGACCCCATGATCCCGACCCGCGCCAGCCTTGGCGGGCGCCTACTTTAAAGGAGGAGGATGGCCCCGGGCAACCCTTGGGAAAATGCGTCTACCCGTTAGAAGGGAGTGATCCCTGTAGGTAATCTTTTTGAGAAGGGGCGATGCCGGAACGGGGGGCCGATCACGCGCCGCCCAGGGCGACGACCCCGCACAGAAGAACGGCGCATCCCCCGAACCGCCACGCCCCGACCCGCTCCTTGAGCAGAACCATGCCGAGCAAGGCGCCGACCATCATCGACATCTCGCGCAAGGGGGCGGCGATGCTGAGCGGCGCGCCGATATCAAGGGCGGCCAGCACCAGAATATAGGACAGCGGCGAGAGCAGGCCGACGCCGATCGCCAGCGGCCATTTGCCGGCCATGGCCTCACGCGCCCGCCGGGGATTGGCGGCGATGAGCGGCGCGAGAAGCACGACGCGCGCGCCATTGGCAAACCAATCGAGCACGACCGGGGCGATGCCAAGCGTCATCACCCCATAAGCGTCGACAACCGTATAGGAGGCGATCAGGCCCCCCGTCGCCAGTCCCCAGAGAACGCCGCTGGAACCGCCGGGTTTGCGGAACGCCGCCAGCCTGCCCTGGGTCGAAATCAGGGCGATCCCCCCGACCACGGCGATTAGCCCGAAAACGCCCCGGAGGCTTGGTTGCTCGCCAAGAAACACGATGGCGGCGAGGACCGCGAGCAGCGGACCGGTGCCGCGCGCCACCGGATAGACAACCGACAGGTCGGCGACCTGATAGCCGCGCTGAAGGCAGAGGCTATAGCCAAGATGGACAATCCCGCTGATCAGCAGGCAACCGACGACGCTGGCGCTCCAGGCGACCGCCCCTTGGGCGATCAACCAGAGGGCCCAGGGCGCATAGGCCAGGCAGGCGGTGAAGGTGTAGGCGAAGACAAAGGTCGGCCCGGCCGAAGCGGCGCGCTTGGACAGCAGATTCCAACTGGCATGAATGACCGCGGCAAGGACGACGAGAACGAGAGCGAAGCACGACACGAGACCTCCTTTGCCCCGCTGGGGCAACCGGTTGTCTCGACCTCTCCTCCTCTGGGCTTTTCCCCCTCGGGTGCAGCCGTGGCGACTCCCACGGTTTCCGCAACGCTTGGACCAGCGACGACGACCTTCGCCCGGAACCCTAGTTGCCACTCAGTCGATCAAAGCGATCTTATGCCGGGCCTTCGGCCGATGGCAAAACAGAAAGGCGCCGCGACCCGCAATTTTTCTTGAGCAGAGGATAAAAAAGGGGTCGGATCCCTTTACCCCCCTTTTCCCTCCGCCGTGTTAAAGGCGAGGCAGCGCTTCCGCCACGCATTGCGCCAGATCCCCGGTGGGGCGTTCGCCTTGAAGACGAAGGACCGGGGCGGTTTGAGCGCTCAGCCAAAGCTCGTGTTGCTCAAGCGTGCGTCCGGTGAAGGAAGGATCGTCATAACGCGATGCCCAGGCGCGGAACGCCAGATGCGCCTTGTGCATGTCCCCGCCGGGCAGGATGCGCTCGCCATACCGGGTGGCCTCGCGGTGGTCGAGGCGCTGAAGCCGGATGGCGGGGGGCGTGTAAAGAAACACGATCAGATCGACGGTCTCGATCAGGGCGTCCCCCCAGCCGAGGAAGGAGCCCGTCAAGATCCACCCCTCGCTGTCCCTTTGCCGCTTGCCGATCAAGCGGACCCGATCTTCCGGGGGCCGCTTGGTGCTGAACGGGGGATCGGTCGGCATCCAGTAGAAATCATCCACATCCAGGTGCGGAAGGTTCAATCGTTGGGACAGCGCGGCGCCAAGGGTGGAAACACCCGAGCAGGACGCCCCTGTCAGATAGAGGCGGGAGCGATTCGTCACGCGATCTCCTTTCGCGGAAGGCGTGGCTTGCAAAGCGGGGGCTGACCGCCTTTTCAGCAGAGGACTTCAAGGCCCAGTTCACGCCGCTTTTTCTTCGACAAGCCCTGGGCGACGATGGTGTGCGACCGGCGGATGTAGGCTCGCAAATCGTCGTCCGACAAGCCGGGCTGGGCGTAATGCTGGATCCATTTCAACCCTCGGGAGGCCAGATAGGGCGCCGGACGCAGGCCCGGTTGCTCCTTCAGCATCTCGTAGGCGACTTCGCCGGCTTTGAAGACGAAGCTCGGTTCGCCGGTCTCCCATCCGCCGATGGCGAACACCTTGCCGCCAACCTTCCAGACATCGGCGCCGCCCCATTGAACCACATGGGTGGTCGCCGGAAGCGCGCGGCAGAACGCGTTGAAGTCCTCGTAAGTCATGGAATAGTCCGTTGGTGGCGTTATCGGCGATGGATCGCCCTCTCATGAAGGCGCACCGCGATATAGGCGCCGATCACCACGACGGCAGGCATCACTACATAGGCGACAATCATGAGTCCGGTCATGGCAAGCCTCCGAGACGGCGTCGGGCCAGAAGATGAAGCGTGACCGCGGCTGATAGCCAGATAAAACCGCCAGTCGCGAGGGTCTTTCCGCACCCTAAGGCAGTCTCTCCGAGATCGCAGGGGCACGCAGCCATCGGTCCCACTGTCTCATATTAAGCTAAGCGCTTGAAGCCCGGTCCAGGGGGATACGAGGGGCCCTATGCCGCTGGTAGGGCCGCGAGTCCGTCGGTGACCCGGAAAAACGAAAAGCCCCCGAAACGGGGGCCTTGGTCTTGGGTTTTATGGTGGGCGCGACAGGGATTGAACCTGTGACCCCTGCCGTGTGAAGGCAGTGCTCTCCCGCTGAGCTACGCGCCCGCCAGGGGCCCATCGGGCCCGCTGCGAAGCCGGCGGATCGTGCCGGCGCAGGGGGTGGCTTTTAGGGCAGGCGGACCCGGGCTGTCAAGCCGGATTCTCGCTCAAAGCCGGAGTTGCCCCCAGTCGATCGCCCCCAGGCTGGGGAAATCCCAGCCAATCACCCAGGCTGGCGAAATCATCGAAGACGGCGAGGGCGCCCAGGCTGGCCACCGGCTCGCGGCTATAGCCATAGGACATCACCACCACCGGCACGCCCGCCGCCTTGGCGGTGGCGACATCGGTGGGGCTGTCACCGACCATCAGCGCCTGATCGGCCTCCACGCCCAGGCTGTCGAGCAGGGCGCGCAGCGGCGCCGGGTCGGGTTTGCGCTGGGCCAAGGTGTCGCCGCCGACCACATCCATGATCGGATCGGCGAGGCCCAGGCCTTCCAGCAGGGCGCGGGCCGGGCCTTCGGGCTTGTTGGTGCAAACCCCCAGGCGGATGCCGCGCGCCGCCAGGGCGCCGAGCAGGGCCAAGGCGCCAGGATAGACGCTGGCGCCGGCCAGCGGGTCGGGGGCGTAATGGGCGAGAAAGCGCGCGAGCCGGGCTTGCGTTGCCGTGTCATCGGCATCGTCGGCCCGGCCAAGGCCATAGGCGGCGAAGGCGCGCGCCACCAACAATCCGGCCCCTTCGCCGACCATGCGTTTGACCGCCGCTTCGTCCAGCGGCGCCAGATCATCCTCGGCCAGGGTCTTGTTCAGGGCGTCGGTCAGCCCGGGCAGGCTGTGGACCAGGGTGCCGTCGAGATCGAAGATCACGGCCTTGGGCAAGGGGAAGGGCCGGGGCGGCGGGGGGGGATGGACGGAGGCGGACATCGGGGACTCCCTGAAGACGGCCCTGTAACGGACCGTAATAAAGTTTGATTTTGTGCGCTGCCGAAGCCTGTGGCACCTTGCGGCCACGAAGGATGGGGCGCCTCCGGGCCGGGAGGGGGTCTGGTGATCGCCGCCGTTCCCCCGCCCATCGTCGCCGCGCCTGCGCTTCCTGCCGCAGACCCGGATCCCGCAACAATAACCGCTGGTTTTCCGATGACCAAGACCGCAGCCGTCATTCTCGCCGCCGGACAGGGCACGCGGATGAAATCCGCGCTTCCCAAGGTTCTCCACCCGCTGGCCGGCCGGCCGATGGTCGCCCATCTGATCCACGCCCTGGGAGCGGTGGCGCCCAGCCGCACGGTGGTGGTTATCGGCCCGGGGATGGAAAGCGTGGCCGATCGCGTCGCCCCGCTGCCCACCGTGCTGCAGGCCGAGCGCCTGGGCACCGCCCATGCGGTGGCCCAGGCCGGGGAAGCCTTGGCCGGTTTTGACGGCACCGTGCTGATCCTGTATGGCGATACGCCGCTGATCACCCCGGAAACCCTGACCCGCATGGTCGAGGCCCGGCTGGCCGCCGAGGATCCGGCGGTGGTGGTCCTAGGCTTCCGTCCGGCCGATCCCTTGCAGTATGGCCGGCTGATCACCAGCCCGGCCGGCTTGGAGGCGATCGTTGAATACAAGGACGCCACGGCCGAGCAGCGGGCGATCGGCCTGTGCAATTCCGGGGTGATGGCGGTCGATGGCCGGGTGTTGTTCGCCCTGCTCGCGGCGGTGGGCAACGACAACGCCAAGGGTGAATACTACCTGACCGATATCGTCGCCCTCGCCCGGGGGATGGGCCGCGCCTGCGCCGTGGTCGAAGGTGCGGCCGAGGAACTGCTGGGCGTCAACAGCCGGTCGGAGCTGGCCGCCGCCGAGGCGGTGATCCAGGGCCGGCTGCGCGAGAAGGCGATGGAGGGCGGGGCGACCCTGACCGCGCCCGAAACCGTGTTCTTCAGCGCCGATACCCGCCTGGGCCGCGATGTCAGCATCGGCCCCTTCGTCACCTTCGGCCCGGGCGTCGAGATCGGCGATGGCGTCGAGATCAAGGGCTTTTGCCATATCGAAGGGGCACGGGTGGCGGCAAAGGCGACGCTGGGCCCCTATGCCCGCCTGCGGCCCGGCGCGACGATCGCCGAGGGCGCCCATGTCGGCAATTTCGTTGAGATCAAGAACAGCGCCGTCGAACAGGGCGCCAAGGTCAATCACCTGACCTATATCGGCGATGCCCGGGTGGGGGCGCGGGCCAATATCGGCGCCGGCACCATCACCTGCAATTACGACGGCTTTGGCAAATACCATACCGACATCGGCGAAGGCGCCTTCATCGGTTCGAACACCGCCCTGGTGGCGCCGGTGAGCATCGGCGCCGGGGCGATCATCGGCGCCGGATCGACCATCGCCCGCGATGTCGAGGCCGACGCCCTGGCCCTGACCCGGGGCCCCCACGAGGTCCGTCCCGGCTGGGCGGCCAAGTTCCGCGCGCATATGCGCCGGCTGACCGGCAAAAATTAGCTCGCGGGGGTTCCCCGGCGGTATTTCGTGTTTTCTAAGGAGTGGCTCCACCCATGTGCGGCATCATCGGCATTATCGGCGTCAAGGACGTGGTTCCCTCGTTGATGGAAGGCCTGAGGCGGCTGGAATACCGGGGCTATGATTCCACCGGCATCGCCACCCTGGTCGATGGCGTCATCGATCGCCGCCGGGCGCAGGGCAAGCTGGGCAATCTGGAAAAGCGCCTAGTCGAGGCGCCGCTGGCCGGCATCATCGGCATCGGCCATACGCGCTGGGCCACCCATGGCGTGCCCAATGAGGTCAACGCCCATCCCCACGCCAGCGCCAAGGTGGCGGTGGTTCATAACGGCATCATCGAGAACTTCGTTGCCCTGCGCGATCGCCTGCTGGCCAAGGGCCATGTCTTCGCCACCGCCACCGATACCGAGGCGGTCGTCCATCTGATCACCGAGTACCTCGATGAGGGTCTGAGCCCGGAAGAGGCGGTGGGCAAGGCGATCGGCGAGCTGGAAGGCGCCTTCGCCCTGGTCATCCTGATCGCCGGCGAGGAAAACCTGCTGTTCGCCGCGCGCAAGGGCAGCCCGCTGGCCGTGGGCTATGGCGACGGCGAGATGTTCCTTGGCTCGGACGCCCTGACCCTGGCGCCGCTCACCCGGCGCATCGCCTATCTGGAAGATGGCGATTGGGTGCGGGTGACCCGCGAGGGCGCGGTGTTCCGCGATGTCAGCGGCGCCATCGTCGAGCGCAAGATCCATCTGTCGTCGGTTTCGGGGGCGATGATCGGCAAGGGCGGCCATCGCCACTACATGCTCAAGGAAATCTACGAGCAGCCGCAGGTGATCGGCGACACCCTGAACGCCATGTTCAATCCGGTCGAACGCACGATCACCCTGCCGCCGCTGCCCTTCGCCCTCGATGATGTGGAGCGGGTGACGCTGATCGCTTGCGGCACCTCGTCCTATGCGGCGATGGTCGCGCGCTATTGGATCGAATCCATCGCCCGCGTGCCCGTCGATCTCGATGTCGGCAGTGAATTCCGCTACCGCGATCCGCCGCTGCAAGCCGGCGGGCTGGCGCTGTTCATCAGCCAGTCGGGCGAGACCGCCGATACCTTGGCCGCGCTCCGCCACTGCAAGGCCAAGGGCCTGCGCTGCCTGTCGATCGTCAATGTGGCCGAAAGCACCATGGCCCGCGAATCCGACGCCGTGCTGACCACCCTGGCCGGTCCCGAGATCGGCGTCGCCTCGACCAAGGCCTTCACCACCCAATTGGTGGTTCTCGCCTGCCTGACCATTGCCCTGGCCCGGGCCAAGGGTCAACTTGATGCCGATGGCGAGGCGCGGCTCTCCAAGGGGTTGACCGAGGTGCCGGCGCGCGCCGCCGAGATCTTGAAATACGACGAGGACCTGCGCGCCATCGCCCAGACCGTGGCCGAGGCCCGCGACGTGCTCTATCTGGGGCGCGGCACCGCCTTCCCCATCGCCCTGGAAGGCGCGCTGAAGCTCAAGGAAATCAGCTATATCCACGCCGAGGGCTATGCGGCGGGCGAAATGAAGCACGGCCCCATCGCCCTGATCGACGAAACCGTGCCGGTGATCGTCATCGCCCCATCGGATGGCTTGTTCGACAAGACCGCCTCGAACGTCCAGGAGGTCGTCGCCCGCGGCGGCAAGGTGATTTTCCTGTCCGATAGCGAGGGCAATCGCCGTCTGGGCGTCACCCCGGCCTTTTCAGTGGTGCTGCCCGCCGTCGATCCCTTCGTCGCCCCGATCCTCTATGCGATCCCGGTCCAGCTTCTGGCCTATCACGTCGCCGTCATCAAAGGCACCGACGTGGACCAGCCGCGCAATCTGGCCAAGAGCGTGACGGTCGAATAGGGCGCGTCGCCGGGGCGGGGGTGGTGGCGGGGAGGGGTCAGTTGGTCCCCTCGACCCAGGCGATGTAGGCGCCGACATTCAGCGCCTCTTGCATCATCACCTGCAAGCCGACGCGCTCGGCCTCGGCGGCGGCGGTGGTCTCTGGCCAGTCGGCGATCCGGCGTTTCAGGCGCTCGACGTCGATCAGGCGGCTGGCGGTCGGCGAGCGCTCCAGGCGGTCCACCTGCTCGGCCAGGGAGGGGCGGGCCCGGCTTAGGTGGGCGAACCATTCGGGATGCTGGTAGCCGCGCCGGCGATTGTCCGTGACCATCGCCGGAACGCCCGCCGCCCGCAGCAGGCGGCGCGACAGCCAGCGGGTGGTGCCGTCGCGCAGATACTGATCTTCCGGAATGGCGAGACAAAACTCGACCAGCCGCAGATCGGCCAGGGGGGCGCTGTTGTCGATGCCCTGGAAGCCGCGCAGGCTGTTCATCCCGTCGGGGCGGCGCGCCCGGTTGCGGCAGAGGGCGGCGATGCGGAAGCGGCGGCTGTCGGGCGACAGGATGAAGGACGGGTCGTTCCCCCGCTGCCGCAGCCGCTCGGCCATGTCGAACCGCCGCAGCGTCGCCGGGGTAAGGCCGCAGGCGGCCAGCAGATCCCCTTCGTCGAACCGGCGCCCGACCAGGGGCTGGAGCAGGGAACGCCAGGTCAGGCCGGCCAGCCGGCGCGGATGGCCGCGCGAGGTCAGCAGCAATTCGCGGGTCAGGCGCAGCCAGCGTCCCCGCTTGAACAGGCAGGGCAGGCCGCGCAAGCCGTCCCAAGTCAGGCCGAGGTTGCCGACCGCTCCGGTCAGGTAGCTGGTCGCCCCCAGCGCCGCCGCTCGGCGGGCCGCTTCATTCAGCCACAGGACGTTGCCGGCCATGCGATAGGGCGCGGCGCCGGCGACGGTTAGCGACCAGTGTTCCGGCGCCCAATCGGTCGTCGGGGAGGGGGACAGGAATTCCGGGCGCAGGCCGGGGAAGGCCGCCGCCAGGGCCTCGACATAAGGCCGTTCATCGACATGGCCCGCCGTCGGCGCCGTCGGCACTCCCGGTTCGGGGACGGCCGTCAGGAAGGGAACGCTCGGCGCATGGCGCAGGGCCGCCACCGCCAGACAGGCGCTGTCCAGGCCGCCGCTGCCCATGATGGCGATCTTTTCCTGCCGCATCCGGTCGGCCACCGCCCGATCGAGCAGGTCACGGGCATGGTCGACATAATCCCCGTCCTTGGCCAAACGGATGCGGCGTTCCGGGTCGAAGCGATGGAACCGGTGATGGTCAATGCCGCGCGCGCTCAGCAGCACGCGGGCGCCGGGGCGGACCTTGCGGATGTCGCGATAAAAGGTCGCCTCGTCATCTCCGTAATTCAGGGCGAGATGGTCGGCGACGAACACTTCGTCGATTGCGCGCGGCACGCCCGGCATGGCCAGCAGATCGCGCAGGCCGGTGGCGAACACCACGCGGTCCGGGCCGCGCCAATAATAGACGGTGCGCATGCCCATAGCGTCGCCGGCCAGCATCAACCGGCGTTCATCGCCAAACCAGGCGGCCAGCGCGAAATCGCCCAACAGATGGGCGGCGGCATCCATGCCCCAGCGCTCCACCGCTCGCGCCGCCAGATCGATATCGGCGAGGTCGCGGCCCGCCGGCAGGTCGAGGGCGGCAGCGCTGGTGTGGCGGTCGTCCAGCCGGCCGGCAAGGGCCACCCGCCACCGCCCCTCGCGGATCGGTAGGAAGCCGCAAAGCCCAGCGCCGCCATCCTGGCGATCGAATACGACATGGCCCGCGAAGCCGTTCATCGGGCCTCCGTCAGGGCGGGGCGAGAAGCCGTCCCCCTCACCCGAACCCGCCGCTCAGCGATAGCGGCCGCTCAGCTTGTCGAGCCATTGCCGTCGGCGTGAGGCCCCGACGTCGTGACCGTGCCCGATTCCACGTCGAGGATGGCGAAGGTCGGCCGGTGCCAAACGGGAAGCTTGGTTTCGTCTTCCAGCTCGACGGGATCGGAAGTCTTTTGCTCGTTCATGAGGATCTCCGTCTACGATCGTCGGATTGATTGCGTGCGGCAGGGAGGAAAGCCGATATCCCCGCCGTCCGCCAACAGGGCGCGCAAGCGCGCCGGCCCAGGGGGGCGCGGGGCCCATGGTAGCATTGTCCCGGGCGGCGGGCGCTGGAAATTCAGCCTGTGTCACCGGCCGCCGGTTTCGCGGTCATAGCCGAATCGGCCCATTACCGGGCCGTGATCGGCGAGGATGCGCGCGGCCTGCGCCGGTGCCAAGTCGCGGCGCCAGCCGCCGGCCACGCCTTGGCGGAAAAATGGCGCGGTGGAACCGACCTGCCGTTCCTTGAAACCCCGCGCCATCTCCTGCGCCCGCAAGGTCTCGAACCGCGTGGCGTCGATGGCGGCCTTGATGGTCCGGGGGGCATGGGCGATCCCCAGATGGTCGGCCACCGCCCGCAGCCCCCGCGCCGGATCGGTCAACAGGTCTTCATAGCGCAGCGGCAGAACGGGGATGTCCGGCTGGTCCAGCCAGGACAGGACATGGCCCGACCAGTCGCCCAGGGGCTGCGCCAGTTGCCGCCGGTGACGGTTGCCGGGCGCCGATAGGATCGCCGCCGGATCGGCCAGGGTGGCGATGGCCTCGTCCAGGGTCGAGCCGCGATGATGGGCGAAGGAGAGGGCGACGTCGCGGGGGTCGCGCACCAGATAGACGGCGCCCCGGCTGACCGGAGCCGGGAAGACCGCATCGCCGGACGGCGTATGCCAATACCGGTCGTGAACCTTGCGCAGCTTGAGGCCCGGTCCCGTTTCAACGGCGATGGCCCTGTTCAGCGCCGGGCGGACCGCCATCCGCTCCTCGGGGAACAACTCGCTGGAGTCCACCCCCAGCAGTTCGTCGAACTCGACATGGCTGGCCGTGCCGGCCTCGTTGCCGATGGCGTTGATATCAATGGCCTGACCGCCGCGCATCAGGCTGAGCAGCATCAGGCGCAGCCAAGTG
Organism: Rhodospirillum rubrum ATCC 11170; assembly: GCF_000013085.1. Taxonomy (NCBI): domain Bacteria; kingdom Pseudomonadati; phylum Pseudomonadota; class Alphaproteobacteria; order Rhodospirillales; family Rhodospirillaceae; genus Rhodospirillum; species Rhodospirillum rubrum. The sequence goes on along the minus strand of NC_007643.1, from coordinate 3,483,930 downwards.
TTGCCCGATTTCGGATAGGAGACGATCCAGGCGATCGCCGCCCCGTCAGTCATCGGCCGCGTCCCGCCCCTTGGCGACGACGGTCGAGGCGATAAGATCGGCCAGCAGCGACGGATCGACGGGGCCGTCGGGACGACTCATCTGATAAAGGGGAACCAGCGCCGCCAGCCGCACCAGATCCTGGAACAGCCCCACCCGGCGGTCCAGGCGTCGGCCGAGGCGGGCGCGGTAGACCAGATCCTCGATCGGCGTGATGGCGGCATGTCCGGTCAGGCGGCTAAGGACGGGCGCTTCCAGCCGGTTGTCGATGCCGATGCGGACCACGGCCCCCAGGGGCTTGGGCGTCCCCTCCGCCCCCCGGGCGGCCAGCACCCGCTTGGGATGATCGGGACGCCCCGTTTGCAAATCCCCTGGCGACAGCCCGAGCAGGTCCGCCGCGTCGGGCCAAAGCCGGAGGCGGGGCGGGCCGGGGACGACCAGGGCCTTGGTCTCGTGGAAGACGACCGGGCAGACATCGTCGGTGACGACCTCATGCCCGCGCATCGACAAAAGGCCGGCCAGCGTGGATTTCCCCCGTCCCGACACGCCGGCCATGGCGACGGCGACATCGCCGATCATGACGCAACTCGCATGCAGCGGCAGCACGCCGCGCTGATGCAAGACGGCGCCGGCGCCCACGCTGAACAAGAAGGTCTCGATGACGCCGGTTGCGGCGTCGCTGTCTTGGTCCAGGGTCACATGGCGGCCGTCCCGAATCAGGAAGGCCAGGATACCGGGAATGCGGATGAGGACGGCGCCGTCGGCGGCGATCTCGACGAAAGGGCTGGCCCAGACGGCGTCGGGCAGCCGGTCGGGCACCCAGCCGCGCCGCAGCGTCAGGTCTGGCGCGCCGTTCTCGGCCAGGATCGGCAGCGAGGGCAGGGGAACCTCCGTCCGCAGCCGATAGCCATAGAACAGCCGATCCTCGTCCCGCCCGGGCGCAGGGGGGGTGGGCAAGGTCGACATCGGGGCTGGCCTTGCCCGCCGGGAGAGGCGACCAGAAAGGGGGGTACCGGTTTTCCGCGTCATCGCCGCCCTAATCTTAGGGGATCTCGCTCAAAGTCGCCGCGTTAAAAGTCCTGCTTTAACGGGGTGTGCTTTACGGGTCGCTCAGCGGCGCGGCATCGAGCACCTCGATCAGGTCCAGGGCGCGCAGGTCCTCCAGGAAGGCCACGACGTCGGCGCTCATCGTGGCCGGATCGCCCTGATACCGCCGCCCCAGGTCATCGCAGAGCTGGCGGACCGTTCGCGGTTGTTCCAGAAGCGTCCACAGCACCGACCCGATATCGTCCAGCCCCACATACTGACCCCGGATCAATCCCATGACGATCACCTCGCCATCGACCGCCGCGGTAACCTGTTCAGGGTGCCAGCCGACAAGGGAGCCAGGCGTCAAGGGCTCGGGGGTCGTCATGGACAAGGGTTTCGCTTTCCTGGTTGGAGCCGAGGGGGGCCTGTCATCGCGGCCTTTTATCAACGCTTAGCGGTGGATCCAGATGTTTACGGCGAAGCGCCGGTCGGCGAAGGCGCCCCCCGGACATGTCAGGCGTTGCACCGAATGCGGGGCGAACGACGGGAAGGCGGCGAGCAGGTTGTGATCGGGCGCTATGTCGCGGATCGCCGCGCCCCCCAGGGCGTGGAGACGCAGGGCGCCGCCGGCGAACCGCCGGGGCCGGCGGTGTAGATACAGCACCAGCGTCAGGATACGGGGGTTGGGGCGCTTGTTCACCACCACGAAGGTATCGATATGCTGTTGGAAATGGGCCCCGTCGCCATGGGCGGCCAGTTCGATCTCGACTCGGCTGGCGGTGAAGGCCGGTATGCCAAACAGGGTCTCGAGCAGGGGCTTGGCGGCCAGGGCGGCTTCCGTCACCCTCTCCTGGAAGGGCCCCAGATGCTCCAGCACCGAAACTTGCCGGATGGTCTCATCGACCGTGAGCCTGCCGCTTTGCATGATCGAGCCCGGCTGAAAACGGGCCTCGTTGGCGATGGCATGGTCGAGCAAGGCGTCGGCAAGGTCCGGCGGCAGCCAGTCCGCCTGCGTATGGTAAGGCAAGAGCAGACCGCTTGCGGCCGGCGGCTCGGCTGTCGGGAGGGCCGAGGTCACGTGACGAACACGGAGATCGGTTGGTACTGCGACATCTGTTGCTCCCCGGTCACGACCTCCCCCTGGCATCGTGTCCAGGCATGGGCGATGATATTTCCGTCCTGATCGCGTGTCACGCCGAAATGGACCTGGGCGGCATGGCCACGACGGCGCAGCATGAGGGCGGCGGCGACGGCCTGCTGCAGGCAGACGGCGCGGAACGGGGCGATCGCGGCGGCGCGGCGTACCGCGGCGCCGACAAGAAGAACGCTGGGCGTCGCCGGGGTTTCCTCGGCCTCGCCCCCCATCCTCCCGGTCCCGCGGTCCAGCCGCAATCCCAGCCAGCGCATGGCGATGCGGAAGGGCAACAGGGCCAGAACGGCCCGGCTGACCGCCAGCATGGCCAGCCCTTCGACGGCCAGCCAGCGCTCGGCCGCGGGCAAAGACAAGCCGCGACGCAGTCTGCGCGCGGTCATGGCGTCCCGTCGTCTGGCGTCACGGTCGCGGCGTAGCGAACGACGGCCGGATAAAGCCGACGCCCCCCGGTGAAATCCAGATAGCTGTCGTCTCCCAGGCGATAGGCCTCCCTGATCCAATGGGCCAGGGTTTGCTGCACCCGGATACGGGTGGCGGGCGGCGAAGGCTCTAGGCGGATGCGGCTGAACAGCGCCGCCTCCAGCTCGGCTTGGTCAGGCTGGACCGTGAAGCGGTCGGACGGGCCGCAATGGACCTCGTACTCCGTGCAGCCGCGCTTGATGAAGACCGTGACGGCATCCCCCAGTTTGGGATGGCGGTCCACCGCCTGGCGAACGGCCCGGTGGGCGGCGCGGGCGGCCTCCAACCCGTGCACATAGAAATAGCCGCCATAGAGGCCCGAGGTATAGGCCGAGGCGGCGTCCAATCCACACTTGTAGGTATAGGGCAGGGCATGGCTGACGGTGTGCAGGGCGATCAGTTCGCGCAGGCTGCGCGGCACGACCTTCACCTTGAAGCAGGTCGCGCAGCCCGCCGGCACCTGCCGCTTCCGATAGACATGGTTGAACATGACGCCCATGTGGAAACGGCAGTTCCGGCTGGCGTCCCGCTGTTCCCGGATCCAGTTCGATGGGGTGGCGTCGGTAGGCGGGCGCAGCCAGACGCCATCCTCCCCCGGGCGCAGGGTCCCGGCGGCGACAGCCTCGGCAAGGCTGTCGGCGACGCTGCGGTCGGCGACGATGCGGGTTAGCACATCCCGGGGATCAGTCATGGGCGGGCCGCCCCCGTCCCGGGGCGGCGTGTCGCCCGCATGATGGGCACCCCGCACATCGTCTCTGGCCGCTTCCCAGGCATCATCCACCAAAACGGCTAAGCTAAACGGCTAGGCCAAACGGCTAAGATTGTCCGTATCCCCGCCATCGTACGGTGGGCGGCGGATCAGTGGCAAGCCGCTCGCTGTAATGCCGAGAGGCTCCGCCTCTCGGCGCTCTCCGCGAAGGGCCAATGGCCCTTCGGACCCGGATTAAGGTCGCGGATGGCCTGATCCCGGGCGACACCGCCCATTCGGCCGTTGGCGTCATGGCCGAGGTTATGATGGCGCACGGCCCGAACGACTGCGGCATAGAGCCTGAAGGGGGGGGGCTTCAAACACGTAGGTCGAGGGCCTGTGGTCCTCCGTAGGTTTATGGCCCCTGCTCTTGAATCCGAGGCCATACGATGCCTCACTCCTCGTGGTCCTGATCCCCGGTCATCCGGGCGGTTCTCCTCCCCGCGCGAATGCTATTAGGCATTGTTGTTTTGATTGAGATGGTTAGATCGGTTGTCACGATTCTCTTAGTCGTGGTTGCTGTTGCGGCCCATGGCTGCTTTCCCTCATACTCATGCAGAGGTTGCAGACAAAGGGTCGCATCACGCCGGTTGACTGTCTCGAAGTTTGTCCGGGGGCAGGTCGGAGGGAATTCGCACAAGGGGGAGTTGGGAGCTTCGCACGCGTAGCCGAGCTTCCTTCGGCAGAGCGCTGACCGTACTCGGCCCCGGAGCGTCGGCCGTGGAGCCGCGCATGTTGACTCCAATATAGGATCATGGGTGTAGCACCTCATGGAGTGCGGTACTTCATCTGGGAAACATTCCAATGCAGGTCAATCTAGGTGATCTGTCATACAAGGCTTGGTAATTCTAAATTTTAATAAGGATATGTTTATGAGTGGCGGCACCAATAAAAGGTATCAGAGTTTTTTAGACGCAATAAAGCATTACGATATTTCTAAAGCTGTCGCAAATTTAGAGTTTCTAAGTACAGAAGACATTAAAAAAGCGATTGATATTCAGTTAAGCCGCCCAGGGGCCTTTCAAATTCTCGGAGATCGCAGCAAGAGAGACGATTTTTATAAAAAATTATTGACTGCGCCTGCGCTTATTTACCGTCATGCTGACGCGCAAGCATTCGCCTTGGGCCTTCACAGTAAGATTATGAAGATCGAGCGATGCTTTGATCAAATTCGGGCATCCTTGCCGGAATGCGATATCTCTAAATACCCGGAAGATGTCCAATTCTGGAGCCATATCGAACGCGCAACGCAGGAGCTCCAATATTTGCAGAAAAAATTAGATTCTATAGGCGAGGAATTTTTTAAATCCCGGGCGCCTGTCCTGATTCCACAGGTGATTATAATCGAGGGGCCATCGGGCGAAAAGATCGATGCCGATTCTGCGTTTCACTGTGTCATCGAAAATTTAAGTCTGTCTTTAAAAATGCTTTCCTATGAGTATAATTTATACGTGAATGAAAAGGTGGTCGGCCCTCAGAAGCCAGAGATAACAGATGAGCACATTTATAAATCTGGACCTATTCAATTGTTAGCCAGTTCATGGAGTGCGCTTGAGGATATTGCTAACCGTACATTATTGTTTGGTGGTGAAATCTCAAGCTTTGACGATATTGGAATTTCTCCAGAGAGAAGCCATGAAGCTTTTTTTAAAAAGTTCAAAGATGGAAGTGTTTTTAATCGCGGGGTTACAGAAAGAGAGGTATTCGATCTCATTGCCAATCGCCGGCTTCACGCGTTCCTGCTTCAGTCTGCTTTTTTTTCATCTAGAGATAATCTATGCGGTATCGTCATGGCTGAAGGCGAGAAAGTACCCAATCTTTTAGTTAGGCGTTTTATTTCGATAGATGAAGCACTCGCTCTGGAAGCTCTTCAGGAAATCCTCTCTTACGACATTGTTGAAGACAACGAGCGATACCATGGCCTAACCATGCGAGAGTGGGTGCGAGGTTATTCGTCACTCAAGTTTATGGCGATGTCTAAGCCAGATGATTCTTGTTGGTTAACGTTTGAGAAGCCGGAACTGGAGCAGCATTTTAGAGAATTCGAACTTCCGAAATCTTGCATCCCAGCCTTGATTGGCCATCTGACCTTTGGCAAGGATAGTCGCGATCTCTGGGATTCTCCGCTGATTCGGTCGCAAGGTGACAAGTTCACGATCCTCGTACAGGCATTGAAGGAGAGCAATCTTCCAAACGTAATTCTTTCGAGGTTGGCTTCTCTGACCACTCGATTCAACAGGAAAGGAAAGAGCTTTGAGAATAAAATCATATCATTTTTCAGAAATAAGGGTTATCAATGCGAATCAAAAAAATTTAACATTGACGGTAGTCAATATGAATATGATGCCTTGCTGATAATTGACGATACCATATTTCTGATTGAATGTAAAAACAGGACTATTTCTGGGAATCATGCTGTTCAGGCTTTCCGCTACGCGGAGTTCATCACGGAGACAGTAAAGCAAGTTCAGCGTCTCGAAAAGGGACTTAGGGAGCGGCCTGATATTGTAAAATCAGTTTTCAATAAAGATCTTTCTGAGCTGAAATTAGTGCCGCTTATCATAAATTCATTGACATATTCGAGGCCCCCTATTGAGGGGGTTTACATTTCTGACTTCTCTGCAATAAGAAAATTCTTCGACAAGGAAATCTCGCGGTGGGTGAAGAAAGATGACGTATTTGTTAAAGGGGAGGTCATGCACCAGATGTGGGTTGGTGAGCACCCAACTGCCAAAGAATTTCTGGAATATTTATTGTCTCCTCCTCAGATAAATTTTTTCATGAAAAATTTGACATACAAAGCCTATCCGCACCCTACTTCCGAAGAGGCGGTGTTCGTCTCTGGTTTTCTGGATATCGACGAAACTGCTGTTGTAGAGAGCTAAGAAAAAGGTTGCCGAAGCCAGTTGATTGGTAATTACCCCGCATGCGCCTGATTGAACTGGGCGGGATGAAGGTTGCTCGTCCACCTTGGCCGGCTTCGGTTGGCCTCGCATTTAGTGTGATACTTTTAGTGTGATACTTTCGCGTCACGTATGGCTTCCGATGCAGTCGGTCTATTGGCACTAGTATGAAACATTAGGTGTATGGTCCCTAGCTGCACCATCGAATCTTCCCTACGACGAAAAATAAAGTGGTTGGACGTGGTGCCGTATGACGCTATCGCGTCACTGCATAGGCGGAAGTGAACCCGTTTGCGATCGGCGATTCGGGTGTCGGGGGTATTGATGAGGGCGAGCTTCCGTGACGAAGAAGGGGATCGGTCGGTATCGCGCGATACCTTGTCCCCCGGTTATCCCTTTTCCCTGGCATCGCGTCCATGCATGGGCGGTCATAGGTCCGTCCTCATCGCCTGTCACGCCAAAAGGAACCTGGGCCTTATGACCGTGGCGACGTGGCGCGCCGCGTCGCTCCCGCTCCGGCTTGCCTAGCATCAGCCCTTTGGCGGGCAGCTCTCTCACCCCCATCGTACGGCGGAGCGGTGGCAAGCCGCCAGACCGTTAGCGGGCCGGGCCGTTGGTCAAAGGCAGGGCGGGGGCCTTCTGGTTGAGGATGGTGATTTGGGCGGGCGACAGCACGCCGACCAGCCCGTCGCGGGCTTTTTGCAGATCGGTCCGCAGGTCGACGGTGGCATCCCAGTGGGCGCTGCGCATATCCATCCGCTCGGCCTTGGTCATCGCCAGATCCTGGGTGGAGGCCTGCATGTCGGCCTGGGTGTCGATCAGGGCGGTGAAGGCCTTTTCATAGGTCGCCCATTGGGGTTCCTGGGCGGCGGTGATCCCCAGATCGGTTTTGAGGGTTGGCAGGTTCACGGCGGCCAGGATCCGTCCGGGCCCCATCATCATGGCGTTTCCCTGTCCCCCCGGTCCCATGCCCTGCGCCGAGGCGCCGGCGAGGGGAAGAAGGCAAAGGGCAAGAGTTGAGAAGATTTTAAGAGACGGTCTCATAAGGGTCGCTCCTTCCAAAGGAAGTAAGACGACAAAGAGTATTCTTTCCTATCTTTATCAGAAATGACAATTCTTAATCGACATTCTTGATGCTGGAGCTTTTTCCTCCTTTGCGTCCGGCCTGAACGGCCAGATCGCGATCTTTGGAAAAGCTGCGTTTTTCATCGGGGACATTTTGTCCGCCTTTGCGGCCGGCGCTGGCGGCCAAGGCGTGATCGCGGGAGAAACTGCGCTTCTCATTGGGAACACTTTGACCGCCCTTACGGGCGATATGGCGCTGCTTGTCTTCATCCATCGAGGCGAAGCCTCGAGCGGCCGTCTTGTGGAGGGTATCCATCGGACGTCTCCGTGATGATCCTGAAAGTCCGGGTGGCGCGGCGCGCCTTTTCCCGGCAAGATTGCTAACGGATAATCCGCTGCTTTGTTCCCAGAAGAGAGGGAAGACCGTGTTTATTCCAATCCCCGGCAAGTTTTCAGCGGGCTTCTAATGAGAGGAGCGGGCGATCAACGAACGCGCGGTTTAGAACGGCGTGCCTGAAATTTTACTCAGGCCCGCCGCCCTAATATAGGGAGAGCGAAGCAAATCGCCCTCGCGCCATCGTCCGAAACGCTCGGGAGTCGCTCTAGCGATGGTCCGACGACGACTGCCCGCTTGACGAGCCATGAGAAGCCTCGCCGCCCTTGCGGCCCGCTTCGGCCGCCCGTTCCGGATCATTGGCGAAATTGCCGCCCGAGTTCTGGCCACCCTTTTGACCGGCCTGGGACGCCAACTCGTGATCCTTGGAGAAGCTGCGCTTTTCGTCGGGAACGTTCTGTCCCCCCTTGCGGCCGGCTTCCGCCGCCAATTCGTGGTCTTTGGAGAAGCTGCGCTTCTCATTGGGAACGCTCTGCCCACCCTTGCTGGCGATGTCGCGCTGCTTGTCTTCGTCCATCGAAGCGAAGCCACGGCCGGAGGTGTTACGGTTGTCGCTCATCAGAGTTCTCCGTTGATTTTTTAAAGATGCTGGATAAGCGCCTAGGCGCTGCATCTTTCAGCATGGGGGTCAAACGAAAAACGAGACGGGCCGTTCCAAAAATAGGATAAGTTATTTATAGGCGGTCTCTGTTTAGTTAAAGCTTCGCTTGTCGAAAGGTTTCGTTGATCTAAAGTTGAGGTATTATTGTGTTTTGTAGTTTTCTGAACTAATTTTGTTATTTTATTTATTTTACCGATCCGAAAAACAGACTCTCTTCAAGGTGCTGATAAGGGTTGGGGGCGGCCTCGCGTAAAAACGGCTATCGGGCTCGATAGTCCGCCGCCCCCGTCATTTTCCCTCGTGTTTTTAGGGATGGGCCGACATCTCTTCCAGCGCGGCCAGGGATTCGGGCAGGATCTGGCCGCCGTCGATCACCATGCCCTGGCCGGTGACGTAAGCCGCTTCCTTGGTGGCGAAGAACAAGGCGGCATTGGCGATGTCGCTGACCGTGCCCAGGCGGCGCATCGGCACCGAGGCCTCCATCTTGGCGATGTAATCGGCGCCCATATCGGCCAACCCCTCGGTGAAGATATTGCCCGGCATCACGGCGTTGACCGTGATGCCCCAGGGCGCCAGTTCGATGGCGGCGGTGCGCATGAAACCCAATTGGCCGGCCTTGCTGGCGCCGTAATGCGACCAGCCGGGATAGCCGGTGACCGGGCCGGTGATCGACGAGGTCAGGATGATGCGCCCGGCCTCGCTGGCCTTGAGGGCTTCCAGGCAGGCCGACACCGTTAAGAAGGTGCCCTTGAGGTTGGTGTCGATGACGCCGTCGAAATCGGCCTCGGTCATCGTTCCCAGCTTGGCGGCGGGGAAGATGCCGGCATTGGCGCAAAGGATATCGATGCCGCCAAAGGCGGCGATGGCGGCCTCGGCCATCGCCCGGGTCTCGGCGGCCTTGGTGATATCGGCGGCGAAGGCCCGGGCGGTGCCGCCGGCGGCGGTGATTTCGCCAACCACCGCCTCGGCCGCGTCCTGGCCGCGCGCCACCACCAAAACGGCGCAGCCGACCTCGGCGAAGCGCAGCGCGAGGCCGCGACCGATGCCCTTGCTGGCGCCGGTGACGATCACGCTGCGCCCTTGAAGAGAGGTGAACATGGCAAGGGCTCCTGACAGAGGGGGAAAAGGAGAGGGGAGGGGTCGGGGAGTGTGGGGTTTTAGGCCGTTTGCTCAAGCCAGCGCGCCGCCAGGGCCACGGTGCCCTGGGTAAACGTCGTGCCCATCTGGCGGGCGAAGGGGATTTCGGCGTGGGAGGCCAGCCAGGCGGTCAGCAAGATACGGCGCAGAACGATGAAGGTCGGGATCTCGGCCAGTTCCGCAGCCGACAGCGGCGCCACCGCCTGATAACCCTCGACCCAGGCGTCAAGCAGGGCGGGCACGATCGGCTCGTGTTCGATGAAGCTGATGGCGGCGGCGAAATCATAGACGTACCAGCTTAGCCCGCAGTCATCGAAATCGATCACCCGCAGATGGTCGTCCTCGACCAGCAGATTGGCCAGCCGCAGATCGGCATGAACCAAGCCGAAGCGCTCGGGGCCCATGCCCAGGCGGGCGACCCGCCCTTCGATCCTGGCCAGGGCCTGTTCGATCACCGCCGTTCCGGCTTTGTCCAGGCCAAGGCCGGCCCGCCAGGGGCCCCAATAGCCGGCCGGCCCGACCATGGCGTCGAACGTCCAGACCTTGCGGACGAATCCCTTGGGGCGGCGCCAGCGCTTGGCATGGGCATGCATGCGCGCCGTCACCCCGCCTAGAACGCGAAACCAGCCGACCAGATCATCGCCCTGTTCGGGCTCCTTGCCGGCCACCCGTTCGAAGGCGACGGCGTGACGGGCCGGGCCCCCGGCGGGCGAGCGCAGGATCTGCACCGGCTGACCATCGGTTCCGGCGACCAGCGGCGCGGTTTCGATAACCTCCTCCCGGCGCAGGGCCTCGATCCAGGCCAGTTCCGAACGGATCTCCTCGGGCGAGGAATAGCCCACCCGATGCAGGCGGATCACCAGATCGCGGCCGCTCGCCTCGTCGCGCAGCCGAAAGGTGGCGTTTTCCGAAAGATTGAGCAGCGTCACCTCGGTGTGGGGCGACAGGCCCCAGGCGGGCAGGCCGCCCTGAACCATGGCTTGCAGGTCGGCAACGACCTCGGGGGCGTATTCGGCGGCCATCCCAGTCTCTCCGGGTTCGCGGGCAACGGGGCAAGTCACCCTAAAATTCTGTGACTTCCATCATGCTTTGTGGCTTTCATGTTGTAAAGTCCAGATATCGTGATGTAAGTTCCACATATGACGCGGCGTTCGCGGTCCTTTCCACCCCTATAACGCCGCGCTTGTTGGAAGCCCCACACCCTCCCACCCCACCCATGGAGTCCGGGCATGACACAGCTTTCCCGCCGATCGGTTCTTCAGCTCATGGGCGCCGGCGCGCTCGCCGTGGGCGGCCCGCTGGCGCTGGGCCGCAAGGCCTTTGCCGCCGGTCGCGACAAGGACCTCAATATCTTGTGTTGGGAGGGCTATAATTCGGCCCAGGTCCTCGACCCCTTCCGCAAGCTCACCGGGGCCACGGTCAAGGCCGAGTCCTCGACCAACGACCCGACGATGATCAACCGCCTGCGGGCGGGCGAGACCAATGTTTGGGATCTGATCAACGTCAACAATCCCTGGGCGCGCAAGATCCTGTGGCCGCAGAACCTGATCAAGCCGCTGGACCGCGCCGAGTTCGAGCCGTTTTTCGACAAGATGCTGCCCGAGTTCAAGGCGCCCTATCGGTGGGCGATGAGCGACGACGGCAAGGATCTGCTCGGCATGGCCCAGCGCTTCGGGCCGTTCTGCTTTGTCGTCGATACCGACAAGATCAGCCGCCAGACCGCCGAGGATCAGGGCTGGGATCTGTGGAACGACAAGGCCCTGGCCGGGCGCTACGGCATTCAGGAAAGCGATGACTGGAACGTCTTCGGCCTGTTCCTGATCGCCGGCATCAATCCCTTCAAGACCCATACCGAGGCCGAACTGGCCAAATTCGAGGAAACCGCCAAGGCCGTGTTCAAGGGCGCCAAGGTGGTTGGCGACATGGCGAGCATGAATCAGGCGCTGGTGTCGGGCGAGATCGATCTTTACCTGTCGGGCGGCACCTATACGGTCTCGCCGGCGCGGGCCGAGGGCTTAGGCAATCTGCGCGGCATCACCCCCTTGCGCGGGCCGATCGATGGCAAGGGCGGCGTGATGTGGGTTGAAATCACCTCGCAGGTCAATAATCCCCAGCTTTCGCCGTTGGCCGGGCAGTTCCTCAAGCACGTCCAGACCCCCCAGGTCGCCCATACGGTGGCCTTCGCCGAGGGCACCTTCAATCCGATCGCCCAGATGGGCAATCCCGATTGCTTCAAGCTGTTCTCCAAAGCCGAGCTTGACGCCATTCAGTGGGACTCGCTGGCCGAGGAAATGGCCCGCTCGGTCGCCTATGACATCGTGCCCGATTACGACAAGGCGCTCGATCTGATGACCGCGGCCAAACGGGTTCGCGGCTGATCCCGCGCGGCGGGACGGCCCCACCCGTCCCGCCGCGCCGTGCTCTTTTCTTCACGTCTCTGGCCCGCTTGCGGAGTGCCCGCCGATGTCTTCCCCCGCCGTTGCGATACCCACCCCCCGCAAGACCGCCGCCCTGCTTCATCTGTCGCGGGTCCGCAAAACCTTCGACGGACTGAACGCCGTCGATACCATCGATCTGACGGTGCGCGAGGGCGAGTTCTTCACCATCGTCGGCCCCTCGGGCTCGGGCAAGACCACGCTGTTGCGCATGCTGGCGGGCATGGATCGGCCGACGGCGGGCGATATCGTGCTGCGCGGCGTCAGCATTTCCAGCCTGCCGCCCAACAAGCGCCCGACTTGTCTGGTTTTCCAGTCTTTGGCGCTGTTTCCCCATAAATCCGTCGGGCAAAACATCGAATTCCCGCTGAAAATGCGCAAGGTCGGCGCCGAGGCGCGGCGCGAGCGGGCCGAAGAGCTGATGCGCATGGTGCGCCTACCCGAGTCCTATTACGCCAAGAACGTCATGAAGTGTTCGGGCGGCGAGCGCCAACGCGTCGCCCTGGCCCGGGCCTTCGCCTATGACCCGGAAATCCTGCTCTTCGACGAGCCGCTGTCGGCCATCGATTACAAGCTGCGCAAGACCCTGGAGAAGGAGTTGAAGGATCTGCACCGCCAAAGCGGCAAGACCTTCATTTACATCACCCACAGCCTGGAAGAGGCGATGGTGATGTCCGACCGCATCGGCGTGATGCAGGCCGGCAAGCTGGTTCAGGTCGGCACCCCCGAGGAAATCTACATGCGCCCGACCAACCGCTTCGTCGGCGAGTTCATGGGCGAGACCAATGTGCTGCCGGTGCGCTCCGATGGCTATGGCGGCTTCGCCATCGCCGAGTTGCCCGACAAATACAAGGTGGCCGGCCACGGCGAGGCCCTGGAAGGCTTCATTGTGCTGCGCCCCGAATTCGTTCAGTTCGTCGAGGCCCAGCATCCCCCCGAGAACACGCTGCGCGGCCGCATCTGCAACGAGTATTCCCTGGGTTCGCGGGTGCAGTATCAGGTTCAGGTCGGCAAGCGGGTGATCTTGATGGAACAGCCGCGTGGCGCGCTCTGCCCGCCGGGCGATGGCGGCGAGGTGCTGATCGGCTGGAACGCGGCCGATGCCGCCTTCGTGGCGGAGTAAGGGCGATGGAGGCGCGGTCCAAACCCCCTGTGCTGACGGCTGGCGGGCGCTGCTCGTTGCCGGTTCTGACCCTGCTGCTGCTCGGCTTCGTCGCCCCGCTGGTCGCCGTGATCGCCTTTTCCTTTGCCGAGCCCCGCAGCTTCGCCGCCTTTTCCAGCTTCACCCTGGCCAATTACCGCGAGATCTTCGATCCGGCCAATACGGTGTGGATGTCGTTCGCCTGGTCGCTGGGGCTGGCGGGGGTGACGGTCGCCTTGCTTGGCGTTATCACCTATCCGATCGCCCTGGGTCTGGTGCGGGTTTTCGGGCGCTGGGCGCCGGTGATCAGCATTCTGTTCGTCTTCCCGCTGTTTATCTCGGAGAACGTCCGGCTCTATGGCTGGGTGCTGTTCTTCATCAAGAACGGTGTGCTTGACGGCACCTTGCGGCTGCTGGGCGGTTCGGGGCCCGAGGTGCTGTATACCCCGGCGGCCACGCTGTTTGGCATGGTCTACACCTATCTGCCCTTCATGCTGTTTCCCACCGTGCTTGGCCTGTCGTTGCTGCCGCGCGACGTGGTCGACGCCGCGCGCGATCTCGGGGCGAGCCGGCTGCAGGCGTGGTGGGAGGTGGAATTGCCCTTGGCGATGCCGGGCATTCTGATCGGCACGCTGTTGACCTTCGTGCTGGCGGTCGGCGCCGTGGCCGAATCGAAGATCATGGGTGGGCAATCGTTGATCGTCATCACCCACGATATCGAAATCGCCTTCACCTATTCCCAGAACTGGCCGCTCGGCTCGGCTTTGGCGGTGCTGCTGACCCTGATCATCGGCGGCTTGACGCTGTTTGCCCTGTCCAAGCTCGATCTCGACCGCATTCTTGGGCGCAAGTGAGGATTCCGGCCATGGATATCAATCAAACCGACCGCCGCAATCGCGGGCTGCTCTGGGGCTGGACGCTGTTCGTGCTGGTGGTCTTGTATCTGCCGGTGGTGTGCAGCGCCTTGGCTTCGCTGTCGAAATCGCGCTACTTCCTGTTTCCGATCCGCCAGTGGTCGGGGGAATGGTGGCAGAAAACCACCGCGTCGATCGAAATCGGCATGCTGGTCAATACCTCGCTGATGCTGGCGGCGGTGGTAACGGCGATCAGCGTCGTTCTGGCCTTTTTCGGCGCCATGGCCTTCGCCCGCTATGACTGGTCGGGGCGGCGTTTGTTCCAAAAGGCGGTGCTTTTGCCGATCTTCTTTCCCCAGCCGGTGCTGGGTCTGGCCCTGCTGTTGTGGTTCAACGCCATCGGCGTGCCGCTGTCATGGCATACGGCGGTGCTGGCCCATCTGGTGTGGATCACCCCGGTGGTCACCCTGGTGATCGCCATCCAGGTCTATGGCTTCGATCCGACCGTCGAGGATGCCGCCTTCGACCTGGGGGCCAACCGCTGGCAGGTGCTGACCGAGATCACCTTGCCGATCCTGTGGCCGGGCATCTGGTCGGGCATGTTGTTCGCCTTCTTGCTGTCGTGGGGCAATTTCCCGCTGTCGCTCTATACGGCGGGGGCGGACGCCACCGTGCCCGAATGGCTTTATAACAAGATGGTCGCCGGCTATACGCCGATGGTGCCGACCCTGGGCACCATGAGCACCCTGGCCGCCGCCGGCGCCCTGATCCTGGGCGGCTTGGTGATGCGCCTTGTCCAGAAGCGGCGCGCCTGACCGGGCGCGCCCTTCCGTCCGTGGTTACGGCAGATAGCCCAGGACATCGTCGGCGGTCATCACCGCGCAATAGATGCGGTTGATGATCGCCAGTTCCTGGCGGTGCAGGGCGTCGGTGGCGGCGGCGCAGCCATCTTCGACAACGATCACCGAAACGCTTTCATCGGCCAAGCTGCGCACGGTCGACGACACGCATTGATCGGTGAAGATGCCGCAGCAGACCACCTGGGTCACCCCGAGGTTGGTCAGGATCAGCCGCAGATTGGTGCCCGTCAGGGCGCTGTCGGTGGTTTTGGTCACGACGATCTCGTCGCCCAGCGGGCTGAGCTCGGCCAGGATCTGCGAGGCCGGGGCGTCCTTGGGTAGCAGCAGATTGTTCCAGCCGGGCAGTTTCTGGCTGAGCGACCGGTCGCGGCCATCGGTGGTCTGGCAGGCGATGCGGGCGAAGAGCACCGGATGGCCGCCAGCGCGAAAGGCCGCCTGCAGGCGGGCGATGGTCGGAATGACCGTCTCCCCCATGCGCTGGTGAAAGGGCGTCCAGGCGTCGTAAGCGCGCTTTCCGGCGTCATCGAGGCTGGCCCGATCGGGGCGGCTGACATAGACGTTTTGCATATCGATGACCAGCAGGGCGAGCTTGCCGGCTTCGAGAAGCGGATCGTCAGGCGGGGGCGCATCCTGGTAATAGAACGAGCAAAAGGCGGTCTTCCACGCGGGCTGCGGGGCGTCGGACATCAGCGGGGGCTCCAGAAGAGTGGACTTCCCACAGAATAGCGAATTTCCGTGACCGAGTTGCCTCTATTATTGTAGGAAGATCAACATTTTGAGGCGTAAAGGAGTGGATGATGAGCGATAACGGCGCCTCCCCGGCGGGGTCGGGCAAGCTGTCGAAGGCCGGGCGCCAGGAGCGGATCGTGGCCGAGCTGCGGGCGGGACCGACCCTGCGGGTATCGGAGCTGGCGACCACCCTGGGCGTGTCGACCGAGACCATCCGCCGCGATCTCGACGAGTTGGAGGCGCGCGGCCTGATCAACCGCACCTATGGCGGGGCGGTCCGCCCCTTTGGCCCCGAGCCGACCATCCGCGAGCGCCATCAGATGCTGGTCAGCGAACGCGAGATCATCGCCGCCGCCGCCGCCCGCACCATCAGCCATGGCGATGTGCTGATCATCGGCGGCGGCGCCACCACCACCCATGTCGCCCGCCGGCTGGCCGCCGAGAAGCGCGATCTGAAGGTGTTCACCGATTCCTTCGCCGTCGCCACCGTGCTCGCCCCCAATCCCACCGTCGAGGTGTTCTTGTGTCCCGGCCGCTACAACGGCCAGGAGGGCTGCGTCTCGGGGGCCGAGACCATCGATTACATCGGCAAGATCTATGCCAATCACGCCATTTTGGGGGCCACCGGTCTGACCGAGGACGGCCCCAATGACGCCGATATCGACGCCGCCGCCACCTATCGCGCCATGGCCTTGCGGGCGACCGATGTCACCGTCGTCGCCGATCACACCAAATTCGATCGGGCGGCGATTTCGGTCTATTGCCGCTGGCCGGTGATCAGCCGCTTGGTCACCGATCAGCGGCCCGAAGGCGCTCTGCGGTTGATCCTCGAGCGCGCCGGGGTCGAGGTCATCGTTCCCTGAGCGGCCGGGCTCAGGGCGCGATCTCGGTCAATACCTCTTCGAGCGCCGCGCCCAGGATATCGACCTGATCGCGGGTGAAGCACAGCGGCGGGCGGACTTTCAGGATATTGCCGAAGGGACCGGCGGCGCCGATCAGCACATGACGCTGGCGCAGGCCGTTGATGATGGCGCTGGCCAGTTCGGGGCTGGGGGTTTTGGCCTCGGGATCGCTGACCAGTTCGACGGCGTCGAACAAACCGGCGCCGCGCACATCGCCGATCACCGGGAAGCGTTTGGCCAGGGCGCCCAGGCTCTCGCGCAGGTAAGCGCCGACGGCCTCGGCATTGGCCATCAGCCCCTCGCCCTCGATGACGTCAAGGACGGCCGAACCGGCGGCGCCGGCGGCCGGAGAGCCGCCGAAGGTGTTGAAATAGCCGACCTCGGCGCAGAAGGCGTCGAGGATCTCGGGCCGGGTCGCCACCCCGCCCATTGGCAGGCCATTGCCCATCGGCTTGCCCATGGTGACGATATCGGGCGTGACGCCATGGCGCTGGAACCCCCACAGGGCGCTGCCGGTGCGCCCGAAGCCGGGCTGAACCTCATCGGCGATGAACAGGCCGCCGTGGCGGTGGACGACGGCGACGGCCTCGGCCAGGAAACCGGCGGGATCGGCGTAGACGCCATCGCTGGAAAAGATCGAATCGACGAGCAGCGCCGACAATGTGATGCCGTGATCGGCCAGATCGGCGATAGCGGCGGCGACATCGCCGGCGAAGCGGGCGGCCAGGGCCTCGGGGGCGACGCGGTAGGAATCGGGGGCGCGGACCACGCGGACATGGGGGGCGAGGGCGTGATCGCGGGCCGAACTGGGCGAAACCTCGGTCACCGCCGCCGTATTGCCGTGATAGGCGGTCTCGGTGACGATCACCCCCCGGCCGCCGCTGTAGTGGCTGGCCAGACGCAGGGCCAGATCGTTGCTCTCGCTGCCGGTGCAGGTGAAGGTGATATTCGACAGGCTGGGCGGCAGCGTGGCGACCAGCCGCTCGGCGTAGCGATGGATGGCCTCGTTCAGATAGCGGGTATGGGTGTTGATCTTGGCCAACTGGTCGGCGACCGCCGCCACCACATGGGGGTGGCAATGCCCGACCGAGGGCACGTTGTTGTAAACATCGAGATAGCGCTCGCCGGCCTCGTCAAAAAGCCAGCAGCCCTCGGCCCGCACCAGTTCCAGCGGCTTATCGTAGAACAACACCGATGCGGCGCCGAACAGGGCCTTGCGCTTGGCCAGCAACCGTTGAGCGCTGTCGCTCAGGGTGGGGGCGTCGCTCATGTCGAAGGCATTGAGCGCCAGGATCTGTTTCATGGCTTTCCCATTCCCGCTTTGCGGCCGTCGCGGGCGGCGGACGAGCCGCGGCGCCGCGTTTCTAAGGCATGGAACAAAAACGCGAGGATCGCGCCTTTGTCCTGTCGAGAGGGCATTTTGTCCGATCGCGTGTGTGACATGCAACACAATATGTTGGCAATTCCACATATTAATGTTGTACCCCGAAGCATGTTCCGGCGGCAGCGGCGGTTTCGCGCCTTGAATCGCCGGGCAAAACCCGCCAGCATGGGCTTTCGCAAAAGGAGAAATTTGGGCCGCATCTTCCCTTTTTAAGGGAAGATTGGTCCATGGGATCAGTGAGAGTGGCCTTTTAATGCTGGATTGCCGGTTTTGCGGAGCGTGCTGCGCGTTTTCACGGTTTTGGCCGGTGCTGCGGCCAAGCGACCGCCTGGGCGAGGGGGGCATTCCCCCGGAGCTGACCACCGCCGAGGGCGCGCGCATGCTGTGTGAGGGCGACCGCTGCGTGGCCCTTCAGGGAACCCTGGGCGACAGGGTGTCTTGCGCGATTTACGCCAATCGGCCCGAGGCCTGCCAATCCTTCAGCCCCGGCGGCCGCGCCTGCCATCTCGCCCGTCAGGAGGTGGGGTTGGAGGTCCGGGCGTTTGGCCGCCGGGAGGCGTTCTGAGTTATCCCCGTTCGACGGGAACGGCGACCTCGTTGCGGCGCAAGAACGGCAGGCTGAACGGCGGATCATAGAAATAGGCCACCGCCTCGCCGCTGGCGGTCCAGCCGCTGGCGGTCAGGCTTTGGCGCAGCTGCGCCTTGCGCCGGTCGACCTCGATTCCATGGCGGAACCCCGAAAAGCCCAGAACCGCCATGTCCTGGGCGGCGATGTCGCGCAGGGTGACGCGGGGGTCGGAGGGAACCGGCGCGGTTTGGGCGGTGAGGCCGGCGGGCAGGAAGAACTGCAAGGCGGCGCCGGCGCCCGTTGCGACCGGAATGGTCATCGCCAGCCGTTGCGAGGCGCCCCCCACCGCGCCCACCCCGACGGGCTTGGTCATCGGCAGGTTTTGGCGCGCCGTGTTGGCGCCGGTGATATAGGCAAACAGCAAACGGAAGGCGTGGGTCCGCTCGCCCGCGCCGCCACTGTGGCGCGCGGCCACCTCGGCGGCGACGCGGGGGCCGTAATGGCGGATCTCCACGCCGTCGCCCAGGGTGGCGATCACCGTGTAAGCGGGTTCTTCGGTCGATGACCGCTTTCCGAAAACTCTGCAAGCCATGGTCGTGTGATCCTTCCAGCCAAAAGGGTGGATGTGTCGGCGAGGCGGAACGCATCCCTCCCCATACTACGGGCGAACGGGGGGAATGGATGCGCCGCAAGGGTGAAATTCCCGCGCCGCGGCTAATCGTCCCGGTGGAAAATGACCTGAAACTTTAACGGGAAAAACAGACCCCGGCTTTCTATTCTCCCGCCGGACCCTTAGGCCTCGAATCTCCGGGAGAGTGATCATGGACGACCACGACGTACCGTTATCCGTTCGCGCCGCCGATGACCGCGAAAACATCGGCGTCAATCCGACCTCGGGCGCGCGTTTTGATACGATGATGGCGGCGCGCGGTGTCGCGGCGAGCGATGCCCGCGAGAACCTTGGGGTCAATCCCTCGACCGAGCCGTCGATCGACGATCTGGTCGCCGCCCGTTTCGGCCGCCGCGCCGCCTTGAAGGGCCTCTCGGCCGCCGCCACCCTGGCGATGCTGGCCGGAACCGGCGCCGTCGGCGCCCTGTCGCCCCGCTCGGCCCGCGCCGCCACCCCTACGGGCGGATCGTCGCTGACCTTCAAGGAACTGCCCCACGGCTATGACGAAGATCACCATGTGGCCGAAGGCTATCAGGCCCAGGTGCTGATCCGCTGGGGCGACAAGGTTCTGCCCGGCGCCCCGGCCTTCGCTCCCCAGGCCCTGACCGCCGCCGCCCAATCGGCCCAATTCGGCTATAACAACGACTATGTCGGCTACTTCCCCCTGCCGCGCGGCTCGCAAAGCTCCGATCATGGGCTTTTGGCGGTCAATCACGAATACACCGACCGCCAGTTGATGTTCCCGGGCATCGGCCCCGAGGATCAGGACAAGCAGACCAACGAGATGATCGATGTCGAACTGGCCGCCCATGGTCACAGCGTCATCGAGATCAAGCGCGAGGGCGAGCGGTGGTCGGTGGTCGAGGACAGCCCCTATAACCGCCGCTTGACCGCCCTGGCGACGCCCTTCCTGGTCACCGGTCCGGCCGCCGGTCATGACCGCCTGAAGACCAAGGCCGATCCGACGGGAACCCGGGTGATCGGCACGCTCAACAACTGCGCCGGCGGCACCACGCCCTGGGGCACGGTGTTGATCGCCGAGGAAAACGTCCACCAGTATTTCCGCGGCACCGGCGCGGCCACTGCCGAATCGGCCAATTACAAGCGCATGGGCATCACCGACAAGCCGGCCTATGACTGGGCCCGCTTTCACGATCGCTTCGATGTGTCCAAGGAGCTCAACGAAGCCAATCGCTTCGGCTGGATGGTCGAATTCGATCCCTATGATCCGGCCTCGGTGCCCAAGAAGCGCACCGCCCTGGGACGCTTCAAGCACGAGGCGGCGACGACCATCCTCAATGCCGACGGCCGCTTGGCGGTCTATTGCGGCGACGATGAGGCCTTCGAGTACGTTTATAAGTTCATCACCACCGGCAAGGTCGATCCCGCCAATCCGGCGGCCAATGCCGATCTTCTCGATGACGGGGTGTTGTTCGTTGGCAAGTTCAGCGCCGATGGCGCCCTGCGCTGGATCCCGCTGGTTCATGGCCAGGGGCCGTTGACCGCCGCCAACGGCTTTAACAGCCAGGCCGATGTTCTGATCGAAGCCCGCCGGGCCGCCGATCTGCTGGGGGCGACGCCGATGGACCGCCCCGAGGATGTCGAGCCCAATCCGGTGACCGGCACGGTGTTCATGAACCTGACCAACAACACCAAGCGCAAGGATGATCGGATCGATGCCGCCAATCCCCGCGCCGGCAATGGTCATGGTCATGTGATCGAAATGATCCCGCCGGGCGAGCGCGGCAAGCGCGACCATGCCGCCAGCGAGTACACCTGGGATATCTTCCTGCTGGCGGGCAATCCGGCCAATCCCAAGGATGGTGCCCGCTATGGCGCCGGCGGTGTTAGCGAAAGCGGCTGGCTGTCGTGCCCCGACAACATGGCCTTCGACAACCAGGGGCGGATCTGGATCTCGACCGATGGCGCGCCCAAGGCCGGGATCGCCGATGGCATCTGGGCGGCCGATGTGGAAGGTCCGGGGCGGGCGGTCACCCGTCACTTCTACAGCGCGCCGCGCGGGGCCGAGATGTGCGGACCCTGCTTCACCCCCGATAACACCACCTTCTTCGTCGCCGTCCAGCATCCGGGCGACGAGGCCAAGGCCACCTATGAGAATCCGGTCACCCGCTGGCCCGATTTCAAGCCCGATCTGCCGCCCCGGCCCTCGGTCGTCGCCATCACCCGCAAGGCCGGCGGCTTCATCGGCGTCTGACCGGGGGCTAAAGACTCCCGACACCAGGAAAGGGGCGCTCCCGCAGGGGCGCCCCTTTCGCCGTTCGCGTCGGGGCGCGCCTAACGCTTGCTGGGGCGGAAGAAGCTTTTGGGCGATCCGCAATTGGGGCAAAGCCACCCCGCGGGCAGGTCTTCGAAGGCCAGACCGGGGGGCAGGGGGTGATGGGGATCGGCCAGATTGACCGGGTCGCCCAGGGCCGGATCATAGATGTAAGGGTCGCAATCGGCGTTGGTGCAGACCCATTTCCCCGGCGACGGCGGTGCGGCGCGGGCGGTTCCGATCGCCGGAGCGATCAGCCCGCCCAATCCCAGCCCCCCCAATCCGAGGACGCGCGCGAGATGCAAGATCCGTCGACGGGTGAGAGGGACGCTTGGGCCGGTCATGGGAACGATCTCCTGAAGGGGGTGGGGGCCGTATCGGCTCGATCGGTTGCTTGGCAAGAATATGAGGCATGCGTGCCAAAGCGAGGATGACAGTGTCGTGACGGTCGCCTTACGGGTAAGATCCTGTCGCCGCCGGGGTCATATGAGGCGTCCTAGGGCACTATTCGAATTGACGGCGGTTTGACGCTGGGACACCTTTCTAAAGAGCGTGCGCCGAGCCCCGGCATCGGTACGCCCCGGTTTTCTGAAGGCGGGCCCATCCTTGTGGCCGCCTGTTTGTGGAGGGTTATAAGGTGATGGACTGGAAGGGCGCCTACGCCCACCGGGCGGGGGCGATGCGGGCCTCGGAGATCCGCGAGCTTCTGAAGCTTCTTGATCAGCCGGATGTCTTGTCCTTTGCCGGCGGTATTCCCGATCCGACGCTGTTTCCCACCGAGGCGGCGCGCGAGGCCTATGGCGCGGTGCTTGGCGAACCCGGCGTCGGCCCGCTGTCCCTGCAATATTCGATCAGCGAGGGCTATGTGCCCCTGCGTCGCTGGATCGTCGCCCATATGGCCAGCCGTGGCGTGGTCTGCGACGAGGAGAACATCGTCATCACCTCGGGGTCGCAGCAGGGGCTTGATTATCTTGGCAAGCTGCTGATTTCACCCGGCGATAGCGCCTATGTCACCCGCCCGACCTATCTGGGGGCGCTTCAGGCCTTCAACCCCTATGAACCGCGCTATGCCGATCTGGCCTTTGGCGAGGGCGCTCCGACGCCCGCCCAATGCCGCGAGGCGGCGCTGGCGGCCGGCGGTCGTCCGGCCTTGGCCTATGTGGTTCCCGATTTCGCCAATCCGACCGGGGAAACGCTGAGCCGCGAGGATCGCCTGCGCCTGCTTGAGCATGTCAGCGCCCTGGGGGTGCCGTTGGTCGAGGACGCCGCCTATGCCGCGTTGCGCTATGCCGGGGCCGATATCGCCTCGTGTCTGGCCCTTGATATCGCCCGCGTCGGCGATATCGACCACAGCCGGGTGATTTATTGCGGCTCGTTCTCCAAGACCATCGCCCCGGGCCTGCGCGTGGGCTGGATCTGCGCGGCCCGCGATCTGGTGCAAAAGGTGGTGCTGACCAAGCAGGCCGCCGATTTGCACAGCGCCACGATCAATCAGATGGTCATGCATCGGCTGGCCGAGGCGATCTATGACGAGCAGGTCAAAAAAATCATTGGCGTCTATGCCGCCCGCCGCGACGCCCTGCTTGCCGCCCTGGCCAAATTCATGCCCGAAGGCGTGAGTTGGACGGCGCCCGAAGGCGGGATGTTCGTTTGGGTGACCCTGCCGGCGAATATCGATGGCGCCGAGTTGTTGGCGGAGTCGCTGCGCGACGAGCGGGTGGCCTTCGTTCCCGGCGGCGCCTTTTTCTTCGATGGCAGCGGCGCCAATACCTTGCGCCTGAACTTCTCGCTGCCCTCGGAAGCCGTCATCAACGAGGGCATCGCCCGTCTGGCCCGGCTGATCGCCCGCAAGAACAACCAGTTCCGCGCCGCCTGACGGGCGCCCATCCGCCGCGCCCCCCTCCGTGTCGCCCTCTGATCGCGAGCGCGACGACGATTTGCCTTAGGCGCGGCGGATGGTGCGATAGGCGAAATCCGTCAGATAGTCGTTGAGCGCCAGCGAGGCCTGGGCGGCGGCCTCGGCCTCGCCCAGGCAGATGTGCTCAAGGACGGCGCAATGCAGGCGGGCGGCCTTGGCCAGTTCGCCCTGTTGGTCGCCGACATTGGCGAACCAGAAGCGCCGGGACAGGCCCTGCAGCGGCGCCATCGCCAGCAGCAGATAGTCGTTGCGCGCCGCCATGACGATGGCCTCGTTGATCCGCCGCAGCAGATCGCCATAGGTCACCAGATCATTGCCGCCGATCACCTTGTCCATCTCGCCGGCCAGTCGGCCCATATCGGCCTTTTGCAGGGCATCGGCGCGCTGGGCGGCAAGGCGCACGGCCAGTTCCTCGACCCCGCGACGGACCTCGAGGATCTTCAGTTGGACCTCGACGAAGATATGGGGAATGAAGGCGCCGCGCCGGGGATGGATCTCGACCATGCGCTCCCAGGCTAGGCGCTGAAGCGCCTCGCGGATCGGCGTGCGACCAAAGCCGGTAAGCTCCATCAGGGTCGATTCGGAAACCATGGTGCCGGGTTTCAACTCCTGAAAAGCGATCATCCGTTCAAGCTGGTCATAGGCCTGATCGGTCTTATAGGTCACACCCGACACCCGTCCGGTCCTTCAAAATACTGGAAATAATGGGGATTTCGTGAGCCGTGCAGCCTTTGCCCCGGCTTTTGGCCAGCATAGCGGCGCCGGCGGGGGGTGGCAAGGCGCGCCGGGGCGCCCGACCGAGGCGGCGATCAGGGGCTGGTGACGATCTTCACCCCGGCCGCCGCCATCTTCGCCCGGGCAAGGTCCAGCGATCCGTCAAGATCGATGGCCCGGCAGCCGTCTTCGACCAGACAGACCTCGAAGCCCAGGGCGCGGGCGTCCAGGGCGCTGTAACAGACGCAGAAGTCCGTCGCCAATCCGGCCAGGAAGATCCGCTCGATGCCGCGTTCGCGCAACAGCCCGGCCAGACCGGTGCTGGTGCGCTTGTCGTTTTCCTGGAAGGCCGAATAGCTGTCGGTGTCGCGGTTGGTGCCCTTGCGCACGATAACATGGGCCGGGCCGAGATCCAGGCCGTCGACAAAGGCCGCGCCCCGGGTTCCGGCCACGCAATGGGGCGGCCACAAGACCTGGGGGCCGTAGTCCATGGTCACGGACTCGAAGGCGGCCTTGCCGGGATGGGCGGTGACAAACGAGCGGTGATCGGCCGGGTGCCAATCCTGGCTGAGGATCACCGTGCCGAACATCGGCGCCAGCCGGTTGGCCACCGCCACCACCCGATCGCCTTCGGGAACGGCCAGGGCACCACCGGGACAGAAGTCGTTCTGGATATCGATCAGCACCAGGGCGTCGGTCATGGCGGTCCTTTCAGGAACAAGCGGGGCCGGGACGGCGGAGCGGGCCCCACAGTTTAATCGGTCAGCGGGGCAGCGTCACCCGCGAGGCGGGTCGTCGTCCGCCCGCCGGAAGTCGGACATGGCGAATCAAACAAAGGTCCTTTGCGTTTGTCGCCGGAATAGCTGGGTTTGGTCGTTTTCTTCAGAAATCGGCAAAAACGGCTAATAAAACTACGGGTATTAGGTATCAGAGACACCCTTTAGGACGAATAGTGCGCGTTCAAAGAGTGTTTTCAGGCAAGTAACCTCATCCGTTGGTATTATTCTTCCGTTGAGTTAAACCGGCTTTTCAGATAGCAAATATATCAGTTGTATGTGATCGCTTGCGAAGCGGGCCGGTAAAAAAAGGCCCACGGAACGCGCTCCGGCGGACGCGGTCACCCTTACGGGCCCCCGGGCCCCTCACGTCCGTTCGCCGATGCGCCGGGCTGGCCCTAGGCCGCCCTTTCGATCCGGCCGGAACGGTTCCGTTGATCGGTGATGCCCATGACGCACGCCCCCCTCCCCATGGTTCCTCCAAGCGTCCCGGCTGTTCGCCGTGGGAGCGCCCAAGCCATGGCCGGGGGTGAGTCGCCTTGTTTTTCATGTGGTCTTGATCGCAAGGGCATCGCGGTTTCGCCGCTCGCCCGCCCTCTGGCACCGCTCGCCGCGCTATGGCGCCGCTCACCTGGAAGCCTCTCCCGCCGCGTGGCGGGAAGAGTAGCGTCCCTCTCGTAATTTCTCACGGAGAGAGACGCCATGGACAACGCCCTAACGTTCGTGATCTCGACACTGTGTATCCTCGCGCTTTGTTACCGCTTCTATGGCGTGTTCTTTGTGCGGAAGGTACTGCGTGCCGATGATTCAGTCGTAACCCCCTCGCATACGTTCGAGGACGGCAAGAATTACGTACCCACGAAAAAGTGGGTCAACGCCGGTCAGCATTTCGCCGCCATCGCCGCCGCCGGTCCGCTGGTCGGTCCGGTTCTGGCCGCCCAGTTCGGCTACCTTCCCGGTTTCCTGTGGTTGCTCGTCGGCTGCGTCGTCGGCGGCGCCGTTCACGACACGGTCGTGCTCTTCGCCTCGATGAAGCACAACGGCAAGTCGCTCTCCAATGTCGCCAAGGCCGAATTGGGCCCGGTGGCGGGGTGGTGCACCGGTCTGGCGATGCTGTTCATCATCACCATCACCATGGCCGGCCTGTCGATGGTGGTCGTTCACGCGCTGGAACGGAACCCCTGGGGAACCTTCGCCGTGTTCATGACCATTCCCATCGCCATCGCCGTGGGTCTGTACGAACGCTTCACCGGCAACCACAAGGGCGCCACCTGGGTTGGCATCATCGCCATCATGGTCGCGGTTCTGGCCGGTCCCTATATCCAGGGCACGCTGCTTGGCGATTGGCTGACGCTGCGCGTCGACTCCGTCGCCCTCGCCCTGCCGATCTACGCCTTCTTCGCCAGCGCCCTGCCGGTGTGGCTGCTGCTGACGCCGCGCGGCTATCTGTCGAGCTTCATGAAGATCGGCGTCTTCGGCGCCCTGGTCGTCGGCGTCGTCATCATCAACCCGACCATCCAGTTCCCCGCCCTGACCGATTTCATCCACGGCGGTGGTCCGGTCCTGGCCGGCCCGGTGTGGCCCTTCATCTCGATCACCATCGCCTGCGGCGCCATCTCGGGGTTCCACGCCTTCATCGGCTCGGGCACCACGCCCAAGCTGGTCGATAAGTGGAGCGACATCCGCCCCGTCGCCTTTGGCGCCATGCTCGCCGAATGCATGGTCGCCGTGCTGGCCCTGGTCGCCGCCACCGCCCTGCACCCCGCCGATTACTTCGCCATCAACGCCAGCCCCGCCGCCTTCGCCAGCCTGGGCATGGAGGTCGTCGACCTGCCGCACCTCAGCCAGGAGATCGGCATGGATCTGGCCGGCCGCACCGGCGGCGCCGTCACCCTGGCCGTCGGCATGACCTTCATCTTCACCAAGCTGCCCTGGTTCGCCACGCTGTCGTCCTACTTCTTCCAGTTCGTCATCATGTTCGAGGCGGTGTTCATCCTGACCGCCGTCGACTCGGGTACCCGGGTCGCCCGCTACCTGATCCAGGACCTGGGTGGCGATCTTTACGCCCCGCTCAAGCGCCTGGACTGGATCCCCGGTTCGATCGGCGCCAGCGTCGCCGCCTGCGCGCTGTGGGGCTACCTGCTGACCTCGGGCGATATCAACTCGGTCTGGGCGCTGTTTGGAGTGTCGAACCAGCTGATGGCCTCGATCGGCCTGATCATCGGCGCCACGATCATCCTGCGGGTCGCCGCCAAGCGCATCTACATGCTGACCTGCCTGATCCCGCTGGCCTACCTGTTCGTCACGGTGAATTACGCCGGCTACTGGATGATCGCCAACGTTTATCTGAACACCCAGGCCCGCGGCTACAACCCGATCAACGCCGGCATCTCGGCCATCATGATGGTGCTCGGCCTGATCATCCTGATCACCGCTTTTGGCAAATGGAAAACGATGCTCGCCCTGCCCAAGAGCCTGCGCTCGGGTGAGGTGCCGGCCCCGTCGCTGCCCTGACGCCCCGCGCGCTCCCACACCTTGTGACAAAGGCGCCGCCGCCGGTGGCGCCTTCCCCGACCAGGAACCGCTTTCCCCCGATTTTCGGTTATCCGCTCATAGGAGCTTCTGATGAGTATCGTGCAAAAGGACATTCCCGCCACCAACCCCTGGAAAGGCTTTACCGAGGGCCCGTGGCAGACCGGCATCGATGTCCGTGATTTCATCCAGAAAAACGTGACCCCCTATCAGGGTGACGGCGCCTTCCTGGCCGGGCCGACCGACCGAACCCGCCTGTTGTGGGAAAAACTGTCCGCGCTGTTGCTCAAGGAGCGCGAGAAGGGGGTGCTTGACGTTTCGGCCGACCGCGCCTCGTCGATCACCGCCCATGACGCCGGCTATATCGACCGCGACGCCGAGATCATCGTCGGCCTGCAGACCGACGCCCCGCTCAAGCGCGCCATCATGCCCAACGGCGGCCTGCGCATGGTTCAAAGCGGCCTGGAGGCCTATGGCTTCGCCAGCGATCCCACCGTCAACGAGGTGTGGACCAAATACCGCAAAAGCCACAACCAGGGCATCTTCGACGTTTACAGCCCCGATGTTCTGGCCGCCCGCAAATCGGGCGTGATCACCGGCCTGCCCGACGCCTATGGCCGGGGCCGCATCATCGGCGACTATCGCCGCGTCGCCCTCTATGGCGTCGATTTCCTGCGCGACCAGAAGCAAATGGAATTCCACGAGCTTGATGACGCGGTGTTCAGCGAGGACGTCATCCGCCTGCGCGAGGAACTGTCCGAGCAGTGGCGGGCGCTCGATGAGCTCAAGCAGATGGCGGCCAAATACGGCCATGGCATCGGTCGCCCAGCGGCCAATGCCCGCGAAGCCATCCAGTGGACCTATTTCGCCTATCTGGCGGCGGTCAAGGAGCAGAACGGCGCGGCGATGTCGCTGGGCCGGGTGTCGAGCTTCCTTGATATCTACATCCAGCGCGATATCGAAGCCGGCCTTCTCAGCGAAGACGGCGCCCAGGAGATGATCGACGATCTAGTGATCAAGCTGCGCATCGTCCGCTTCCTGCGCACCCCGGACTACGATCAGCTGTTCTCGGGCGATCCGACCTGGGTCACCGAATGCGTCGGCGGCATGGCCGAGGATGGCCGTACCCTGGTCACCCGCAACAGCTTCCGCTTCCTCAATACCCTTTACAACCTGGGTCCGGCCCCCGAGCCCAATCTGACCGTGCTGTGGAGCACGGCCCTGCCGCAGAGCTTCAAGACCTTCTGCGCCAAGGTTTCGGCCGATACCAGCGCCATTCAATACGAGAATGACGACCTGATGCGCCGGCGCTGGGGCGATGATTACGGCATCGCCTGCTGCGTGTCGGCCATGCGCATCGGCAAGCAGATGCAGTTCTTCGGCGCCCGCGCCAATCTGGCCAAGGCCCTGCTCTACGCCATCAACGGCGGCGTCGATGAAAAATCCGGTCAGGTGGTGGCCAAGGGCTTCGCGCCGATCACCGCCGATGTCCTCGACTATGACGAGGTGATGGCCAAGCTCGACAAGACCATGGACTGGCTGGCCCAGACCTATGTCAAGGCGCTCAACACCATCCACTACATGCACGACAAATACGCCTATGAGCGGATCGAGATGGCGCTGCATGACCGCGACATCCTGCGCACCATGGCCTGCGGCATCGCCGGGCTGTCGGTGGCGGCCGATTCGCTTTCGGCCATCAAGTTCGCCAAGGTCCATGTCGTGCGCGACGACAAGGGGCTGGCCGTCGATTACACGATCGAGGGCGACTATCCCGCCTATGGCAACAACGACGACCGCGCCGATTCCATCGCCGTCTGGCTGACCGAAACCTTCATGGAAAAGGTCCGCGCCCAGCCGCGCTTCTACCGCGACGCGATGCCGACCCAATCGGTTCTGACCATCACCTCGAACGTGGTTTACGGCAAGAAGACCGGCAACACCCCCGACGGCCGCCGCGCCGGCGAGCCCTTCGCGCCGGGTGCCAACCCGATGAACGGCCGCGATGTCAAAGGCTTCGTCGCCTCGGGCGCCTCGGTCGCCAAGCTGCCCTATGCCGCCGCCCTCGATGGCATCAGCTGGACCGCGTCGGCCACCCCGGATTCGCTCGGACGCACCGACGAGGAGCGGGCGGTCAATCTGTCGAATTGCCTGGACGCCTTCGCCACCGCCGGCGGCTTCCACGTCAACGTCAACGTCTTCAACCGCGACACCTTGCTCCACGCCATGGACCACCCGGAGCTTTACCCGCAGTTGACCATCCGCGTGTCGGGCTACGCCGTGAATTTCGTCAAGCTGACCCGTGAACAGCAGCTCGACGTTATCGGCCGCACCTTCCACCAGACCATGTGATCCATCCCCTTTCCCGGGCCGCCGGTCGGCCCGGGATTTCGAACGGTGCGACGGGCCGGCAAGCCTCCCCGGTCCGTCGCAGGAAGAGGACAAACCGATGTTCGACCTCCCAGCGCCCCTCCCCCAAGTCCCCGCCGAAGCCGATCTGGTGTCTCCCCCCCTCCAGACACGCGGGTTCCTCCATTCGGTGGAGACGGGGGCGGCCGTGGACGGCCCGGGCATGCGGTTTGTCTTCTTCCTGTCCGGCTGTCAGTTCCGCTGCGCCTATTGCCACAACCCCGATACCTGGAAGCTTCATAACGGCCGTGCCCTGGATCTCGACGAGGCCATGGCCGAGGTTTCCCCCTATGCCGGTTTCCTGCGCATCGCCGGCGGCGTCACCGTTTCGGGCGGCGAGCCGCTGATGCAGGCCGATTTCACCGGGGCGCTGCTCGCCCGGCTCAAGGACCAGTTGGGCTTGCACACCGCGCTCGACACCCAGGGCTTTCTGCACGCCGGGGTGAGCGACCGCTGGTTTGACCCGGTCGATCTGGTGCTGCTCGACATCAAGCATTCCGATCCCGAAGCCTATCACCGCCTGACCGGTCAGGCCCTGGCTCCGACGCTGGCTTTCGCCCACCGTCTGGTCGATTTGGGCAAGCCGATGTGGATCCGCTATGTGCTGGTCCCCGGGCTGACCGACGGCGCCGACGATATCGATCGTCTGGCCGATTTCCTGGCTTGCCTTGGTCCGGCCGTTCAGCGGGTCGAGGTCTTGCCGTTTCATCAGATGGGCGCGGCCAAATGGGCGCGCCTGGGGCTGACCTACAGCCTCGCCCAAACCCCCACGCCAACCGCCCCCCAGGTCGACGCCGCCCGCGCCCGCTTCGCCGAGCGCGGCTTGAAGGTGTTTTGAAACACCCACCGCGGTCCGTGCCGCTAGCCCCTTTGGGACCACCGACATGATCCATGAGAACTCTCTGATCCTTGTGCTCAACTCCGGCAGTTCATCGCTGAAGTTCGCCCTTTTCGCCGCCGACGCCCGCGAGCCGTTGTGTTCGGGTCTGGCCGAATGCCTGGGCCGCGCCGATGCCCGCCTGACCGTCAAGCGCGACGGCACCAAGGCGGTGACGCCGATGGAAGGCGGCGGCCACGACGTCGCCCTCGGCGCCATCCTCGATATCCTGGCCTCGGCCGATCTGTTGGCGCCGATCCGCGCCGTCGGTCACCGGGTGACCCATGGCGGCGAGCGCTTCCGCGCCTCGGCCCTGATCACCGACGCCGCCCTGGCCGATATCGAAGCCTGCAGCGCGCTCGCCCCCTTGCATAATCCGCCCAATCTGTTGGGCATCCGCATGGCCCGGGCCCGCATGCCCGATGTGCCCCATGTCGCCGTCTTCGATACCTCGTTCCACCAGACCATGCCGCGCGCCGCCTTCATGTACGCCCTGCCGCTGCGCTTCTATGCGAAGTTCGGCGTGCGCCGTTACGGCTTCCACGGCACCAGCCACCGCTTCGTCGCCGCCCAGGCGGTGACGCTGCTCGGCCTTGATCCCGAGGATCACGGTCTGGTCATCGCGCATCTCGGCAATGGCTCCTCGGCCACCGCCGTGCTCGATGGCCGCAGCGTCGACACCACCATGGGCATGACGCCGCTTGAAGGCCTAGTGATGGGCACGCGGTCGGGCGATGTCGATGCCGGGGCGCTCAGCCATATCGCCCGCCAGACCGGTTGGAGCCGCGAAGAGCTTGATGCGGTTCTGAACAAGGAAAGCGGCCTGCTGGGTCTGTCGGGTCTGTCCAACGATTGCCG